>JAFLUQ010000159.1 GCA_022508735.1 Oscillospiraceae bacterium
AACGAGGTCGCATTCCTGCTTTACAAGGGTATTCTCACCACTGACGAGCTCGGAACATACCTGAACAATGCTACTGCCTCACTTAAGCGCTATGAGGCCGCAATACTCCTGACAAAGCTCATGGGTGCCGAGGAACAGGTAAATAACAATATCTCCGTTGTTTTAGGCTATGCCGACACTCCTGAGATTCCCACAGCGGCCCTTGCCTCAGTTGAATACGTTACTCAGCATGGTCTCATGCGCGGCCTTGAGGGCAACCTCTTCGGCCCCAACGACAATGTGACCCGCGTTCAGATCGCTATTATTCTCAGCCGTGTCCTCGACACACTTGATTACTCCACAGTCATCGGCACCGTAAACAATGTGATTGTTTCCACTGAATCAGGTACCAGCATAACTATCACCAAAAATGACGGCATCAAAGCAAATTTTGATATCAATAAAGATATTACCGTAATTATTGACGGCACTAAGTCAAACCCGGCAAATATTACAAAGGGAAGCAAGGTCCTTCTGCTCTACAGCGGAGATGAGCTTGTGGCCTTTGAGGCACTCAGCACCGAAGAAAACCTGGCAGACAACAAGACTGACAACAAGAACGACAACAAGAATGACAACAAGACTGACAACAACAGCGACAAGAAAGACGAAGACACCAAGAATAACGGCAATAGCGACCGTCAGCCCGCTAACAATACCGCCCGCGAGGAAATCACAGGCCGACTTGCCAACCTCATAACAGACGACGAAATAATTTCTTTCTCGGTCATTGACGAAGGTACTACTAACCGGTTTACTCTGACTGACGACTCTGACGTGATAATTCTTCTTGATAACAAGGCTGTCGATATCGACGCGCTCAAGAACGGCCTCACTGTAATAGTTACCGTCAATGACGGAGAAGTTATCTCTATTGCCGCCGAGAGCGGTACACAGACCATTTCCGGCACCGTGCGCAGCATCGATGAGGACGATATGGTCATCAGCATCCGCACAAGCAGCGGTTCTACCGTGCGCTATGAATTGGGCAGAAATGTGCGCATATCGCTTAATTCCGCACCTGCTGACCTTGAAGATCTCTCTGCCAACGATGAAGTGACCATCACCGTCGTTAACGGAGCCATCACAGCGATAGCGGCAACCGGCACCAACGGAGAGATCTCCGGTACGATAAGCGCTATCACCATTTCTGCCGAGCCCAAGCTCACCATTGAAACAAGCGGTCGTGAGCAGAGCTACGGTATTGGAAAAAACGCCAAAATAACGATCGGCGGCAAAACCTCTACAATATATGACCTGCGCTTGGGTGACACTGTTTCCGCCAAGCTTAACAGTGGTATTATCACTTCTGTTACCGCTACGGTCTCTCCCTCCACGTACCAGAAGACAGGCACCATCACCGCTATAAATACAAGCAACAGCTATATCACAATGAATATCGACGGAAAGAGCGAGCGCATATATGCCTCAAAAAAGAGCAATGGCACTGTGATCGCCAAGATTATCGATAACGAAACCGGCGATAGTATGAAGTTTTCAGATCTCGCCAAGGGCGATACCGTAACGGCGATCGGCTCATATAACGACGACGATCAGTTCGTTGCCACCACGATCGTACTGATTGAAATAGACTAAGGCGCAAAAAACAAGTAGCCACTGGCTGCTTGTTTTTTTATTGGTTCTTGAAAAGCTTCCGAAAAAATGTTAATATATTTTTGGAAACCGTTAACCGTTTTCTCAACTATGGTACTATATATACGAAAGCTTTCAAAAGGAGAAAAGGAAATGGATAGACAGCAGGCGGCAGCGCTTCTGACCCAAAATCTGACCTCAATATACGGATATGCTGCGCGAAATCTCTATGAATGCGAAAACGCCCCGGACCTCGCTTCCGATATAATTATCGAGGTTTTGGAATCCATCGAAAATCTCAGGGATGACGGCGCATTTTGGGGATTCGTATGGAAAATCGCAGAAAACACCTTTAGGAAATTCATACGCCGCGAAGCGCTCAGGAGAAAGGCTGAAGCAAAAAGTCTCAACAACGCAGGCTGTATTATCCTCTCACCCGAGGAAGAGACCGTTTCCGCCTTCGATTGCGACGAGCAGTTGTATCTTATACGCCGCGAGCTGTCGCTTCTGACAAAAATGCGCCGTGAGGTCACGGTAGCCTACTACATCCATAACAAAACCTGTTCCCAAATAGCAAGCGAACAAAATATCAGCGTTGAGATGGTGAAATACTATCTTTTCAAAACGCGCAGACAGTTGAAAGACGGTGTTAACATGAACAGAAAATTAGGTAAAAAGAGCTATGATCCGGGCGTATTCCGCATTGACTTTTGGGGTGATGTAAACTATTACAACGATCTCTTCGATCGCAGACTGCGCGGTTCGATCGTGCTCGCAGCTTACCGTGCGCCAATGAGCGCCGAAGAGCTGTCGATTGAGCTTGGCGTGGCAATGCCTTACCTTGAGGAAGAGATATTTGCCCTTGATGCGGCCGGAGTCCTTAAGAAGCTCGGCACCAAGTATCAGACGAACCTTGTCATAATAACGCAGGACTATATTAAAGAAGTATCAGAAAAAACGAAAACACTTTATCCGCCTATAGCGAAGGAGATTTTCAAAGCAACAAAAGCACTGCTGCCGGAGGTAAGAAGGCTCGACTTTAAAGGAAATGACTACGACGACAACCGTCTGATGTTCATGCTCCTCAATATGGCGTTCATGCGAGCAGTCGGATATGCCAACTACAAATCGCCCTACGAATACGAGCCGCCGCTGAAGCTTGGCGGGCACGGCTGGATATGGGGGCACGACCATGATATAAGCGGCCTACGTCATTTCCGCGGCGTAAGCATGCACAATGAAAACAGCGAGGGAACAGCGTGGTTTTCAGCTGAAAACTACACTGCCATTAAAAGCTGTCAGCTATTTGAGCACTCATGCTTTGCAGAAAAGTCCTCCGCAATGCACGACGCTATACTCGAAAAAGCGGCTGACGAGCGCAATCGAACTATCCCAGAACTGATAGACGCCGGCATAATCAGCTGCAAAGATGGCAGGATTTCGGCAAATTATCCCGTATTAAGCGAGGAAGTATACGAGGAGCTTGTAGAAGATATTCTGAGACCGATATTTGATAAGATCTCAGATTTGATGATAAAAGTCTCTGACATAGCCTCCGATATTCTCAAGGCCTATGCACCCGCATTGGTAGCCGATCAGTGCCCTACAATCGCAAAGATACATCACCGTCTCGAGGTCTCGGCACTTTTGCTTGAAGGACTCATAACGAACGGCAGCCTCAGACTTCCTCGGGGAAATGTGCCGCTGTGCATATTCGGTGTAAAAAGATAGCTATAACACAGCAAAACAGCTCCGCTTATGCGGGGCTGTTTTAAAAAAAGGAAGAATTATATGAAAAAGCAACTGCTTAATCACCTTTAATTGAGCTTATTGGAGCTATCCTCACCAAGAGTGATGTTCAGCGTTATGCGTTCGCCGTTTCGGTCTATTTCAATGGGGATCACCTCTCCGGCCTTATGCTGATCGCGAATATTGTTAAGCTCTGTAGAGGTCTTTACCTCCTGTCCGTCGAAGGACACTATTATGTCGCCGCGCTGGATTCCGGCCTCGGCTGCTGCGCCGCCGGCTGTCAGACCCATAACGAGCAGTCCGTGGTTAACGGGAAGGTTATAGTAGTATGCGATCTCCTCGGTCACCTGCTGAACTGTCACACCGATGATCGGACGGCCGCGGACAAAGCCGTAGTCGATAATATCACGGATTATGGGTTTTGCTTCGTTGATAGGTATCGCAAAACCGAGACCTTCGCTGCTGGTGCCGCTGTAGCTGCTGGAGGATATCTTAGCGCTGTTTATGCCGATGATCTCGCCGTACTTATTGATAAGCGCGCCGCCGCTGTTGCCGGGATTGATAGCTGCATCGGTCTGGAGCAGGGTCATTTCGCGGTTATTAACGCGTATAGTTCTGTTCTTTCCGCTGATAATGCCTTGAGTTACGGTTCCAAAAAGCTCATCGGCCATCGGATTGCCGATGGCAATAGCCCTCTCACCAACCTCGACTGCATCGCTGTCGCCGAGCACGGCGATCTTCATGGTATCTATAGGCTCTATTTTGAGCACAGCCAGATCCGTCTGCTCGTCGCCGCCCACCAATGTGGCTTCAAGCTGCTCACCGGTGCTGAAATTGACGGTTATGCTGTCGGCACCGTCAATAACATGGTAGTTTGTAACTATATGACCCTGATCGCTTATAACTATACCGCTGCCGCTGGATACACCCTGCTGCACGCCGAAGATACTCCTCACACTTACATTACAGGATATGCCCACGACTGCCGGGCCAACAAGCTGAGCTATCTCCTCAGTGGAAAGCTCCTGCCCCGCATTATCAGTCACAACAGTGCTTATCTGCGTCACATCAGGCGCTATGCCGGCGCGTCCGCTCCCCTCATAAATCGTAACATTGCCTGTCTTTGGGAAAAAAGTAGAAAGTCCGATAACCGCCGTGGTAGAAATCAGGCTGCCCGCCAAAGCTCCGCAGATGACACCGGCAATGAGTCTGCCGTGGCCGCTTCTGCGCTTTGGGCTCTTGGGCTTTAACACGCTCTCTGTATAGACGGGTCTGGTCTGAGGCTCCGGGACCCGCGACTCCTCTTCATCCCAGTTGAATTCATTGTAGTCAGTCATTATGGTCAGTCCTTTCTCTGTCTTTCTATGCCTTTATTATAAAATGCAATTATGACATCAATATGAACTCGATTTTAAAGTTCCTTTAAAAAACATTATAATCTCCATTCCGCAGCTGTGCGTCAGAACAAATATTTAATGAATTAAACCACCATCATCTGCACAGCAAGGAATGATAAGAGATTATTTTGCGCATCGTCGTTTCCGAACCCCCT
>JAFLUQ010000016.1:0-1814 GCA_022508735.1 Oscillospiraceae bacterium
TAACATGGCGGCTACACAAATCTCCGATTTGTGGGGTAATACTGAAAACTTTATATTTTGCATACAAAAAGAGCGTTATAAAAACGCTCTCTATCGCAATTGAAGTATAAAAATCTAATAAAACGCCTTAACTGTTTTAAGGCAGCTCCTGCCGTCGGCCTCAGCCCGAACGGAAAGGGCGATAAATTCACCGCCGCTGTCATACACGCGGAACATATCCCCCTCAGGGAACTTATTGAAATAGGCCGGAACACCGTTCTTTACGAGATGGCTACGGCGCTCATCGAGCCTTATTTCGGGAAGATGAGCGAACATTTTATCAATGGGCGTCACTATCTCCGAAAGACGCCCCTCGGCGGCTATATGCTCCAGCTCCTCGGGAGTCAGAGCATTCTCTATCTTAAGCTCCCCGCTCTCAGTGCGGCAAAGACTGCTGACGCACCCTCCGCAGCCTAAAGCCTCGCCGATGTCCGCCCCAAGTGTGCGTATGTAGGTGCCCTTTGAGCAGCGCACGTCAATAGTTATTTTCGGAAGCTCAATGCTAAGAATATCAATACTGTGGATAACGATCCTCCGCTTTTCGCGCTCCACCTCTACCCCCTGCCTGGCCAGGTCGTAAAGCCGTCTGCCTCCCACTGATATCGCGCTGTACATAGGCGGGAGCTGTTCTATCTCCCCTACAAAGCCGCTCACGGCGCGGCGCACCTCGTCCTCGGTGACGGTCACCGGCTTTTCGCAGAGCACCTGCCCGTCCAGATCAAGGGTGTCGGTAACTGTGCCAAGCAGCACCTCGGCGGTGTAGCGCTTGTTTTCCGCAGTGAGGAGCTCCGCCGCACGGGTGGCCTTGCCTAAGAGCAGCGGCAGCACGCCGGTGGCAGCAGGGTCAAGGGTGCCTGTGTGGCCGATTTTTTTCATGCCGAAGATCCGCCGGGCCAGCCCCACCATTTTATGTGAGGAGCAGCCCGCCGGCTTGTTAAGTATTACGAGTCCCGAATATTCCATGTTTTCTCCTTGAAAGAATTTTCGCTTTTATTATACAACAAATACAAAAAAATGTCAATAGTTAAAAAAAAGGGTTGCCAAAGTCAATATGTTGTGGTAAAATAGTCTTAAAAGCAAAAATATATACCATTTGTAAACGATGTAAATAAAAAATCTGACATCGAAAATACAACTGCTGAAAGGACTGGTCACAACTATGAAAAAACAACTGTTATCAACTCTGCTTGCACTGTGCATGGCTCTGTCACTGCTGCCCGCGGCGGCAATGGCGGATGATCCCGCGGGAATTACCCGCGGCGAGCCGGCGGAGCTGCTCTATGCGCAAGAGGCCTTAAATTCGTCAGCCACAGAGCCTCAAGGTCCTGCCACCTCTCTCTTTGCCGACATTGAAGATATATTAGATATAGACGACATAGATGATATGGATGACATAGACGACATGGATGATATAGACGACATAATAGATGTAGGTGATATAATAGACATAGTCGATTCAGATACCTACACTGTGACCTTCAATGCCAACGGCGGCACCGTTAAAACAGATGAAAAAGAGGTGACAAAAGGTAAGTCGTATGGAACCCTGCCCACTCCTACCCGCTCCGGCTACGACTTTGACGGCTGGTATACGTCGAAAAGCGGCGGCAGCAGGGTCACCTCCTCCACCAAGGTAACTCAAAGCAAGGATCACACTCTGTATGCCCACTGGTCCCGCAACACGAATTCCTCCGCCATTACCGTGACCTTCAACGCCAATGGCGGCACCGTCAAAACAGACGAAAAAGAGGTAACAGAGGGCAAGACCTATGGAA
>JAFLUQ010000016.1:1914-9557 GCA_022508735.1 Oscillospiraceae bacterium
TATACGTCTAAAAGCGGCGGCAGCAGAGTCTCCTCCTCCACCAAGGTAACTCAAACCCGGGATCACACACTGTATGCCCACTGGTCCCGCGACGACGACTCCTCCGGCGACATTATCGTAACCTTCAACCCCAACGGCGGCACAGTTAAAACGGACGAAAAAAAGGTAACAGAGGGCAAGACCTATGGAACTCTGCCCACCCCCACCCGCTCCGGCTAAGACTTTGACGGTTGGTATACGTTGAAAAGCGGCGGCAGCAAGGTCACCTCATCCACCAAGGTAACTCAAAGCAAGGATCACGCCCTGTATGCCCACTGGTCCCGCGATGTAGATACCTCCACTTCCTGCACTGTGACCTTCGATGCCAACGGCGGCAGCGTAAAAACAAACAGCAAAAAAGTGACAAAGGGCGAGTTATATGGCACCCTGCCTACTCCCGTTCGTGACGGATACGACTTTGACGGCTGGCACACATCGAAAAGCGGCGGCAGCTGGATAACTTCCACCACTACGGTCGCCCAGACACAGGATCACACCCTGTATGCTCACTGGAGCCGCGATGATGAGGACTATAATGTATCCTACACTGAGCCTAATAATGGTATAGATCAGTTTACCGACCTGGACGACGGCGCGTTTTATCTGAAGCCGGTGGAGTGGGCTGTCAACGAGGGTATCACCTCCGGCATCTCCAACAACACCTTCGGCACAGACGAGCCCTGCACCCGCGCCCAGATCGTGACCTTCCTGTGGCGCGCTGCCGGCAGCCCTGAAATAAGAAGCGTCAATCCCTTTGACGACGTTAACCGGAACGACTATTACTACGATGCAGTATTATGGGCTGTGGAGCAGGGTATCACCTCCGGCACCTCCGACGATACCTTCAGCCCCGATATGCCCTGCACCCGCGCTCAGGCCGTTTCCTTCCTCTACCGTGAAAAGGATTCTCCCTCGGTCAGAGGGACCAACAGCTTTATTGATCTGACACCCGGCGCTTACTATGCGGATGCGGTTCAGTGGTCCGTGAATAACGGCGTGACCGCCGGCACCGGCGACAATACCTTCAGCCCTGATCAGGACTGCACCCGTGCCGAGATCGTGACCTTTATGTATCGGAGCCGTAAAAAATAAACGTAGCTTCTGAAAAAATAAAACTCGGGGCCGGGACAAACGATCGTTTAAATCGCTTGTCCCGGCCCCTTGTGTTTCCATCTCAGTGCCTGTTCCTGCGGCTATTGACAAATTTGCAATGATATAATATAATAGCCTTAACAAACACTTACCGGAGGAAGAGCTATGGAATCGTTAAAAAATCTATTTAACAAAAAGGCTGAAGCTAATGCAGGCAATTCGGAATATGAGGTTCATACCGATATATTGAAGAGCGACCATATCGCCTGCGATAAAGACAGAGGCCGCATCAGTGATAAATACGCTTACGAGCTTTTTGAGCTTGAAAGCGTGTCTTGGGACTATATAGATTCAATATGCTTAGACGTCAGAGACGGCAAGCCGTATCTGGAGCATTCTCAGCAGCGTAACAGGGGCGCGGCATATTACACTGTAACCGACTATTCTCCGATCACCTATGATGAATTAAAACGCTATGCCCAAAAAAAGGGATATTATGAGACTTACTGTGATATAAACGAAAGCAATTGGAAAAAGTTCATCCCGGCCGAAAAGCTTAAGGGCGAACCATCCAACAGGAAGCATATACCGCTGTGTCACTGCGACACCTCCGGCATATTTGATATAGACGAGTTTTATTTCTCTCAGCTCGGAAATCTTTCGAGCAACATAACCTATCTCAGACGATGCGACACCGGCTATCGTGTTTTTTACGTGTTCAATGAGAGCTATAGCTTCGTCTCGGATTTTTTTAATGAATTCACAAAAACAGAGGAGCAGATCAGGGAACTTCTTGAAGGCAAACATATTCCGACTTATTCGGCCTTCGACAGGCTCCTCAGCGATAAGGAGCTTCAGTATATCACCTATCTATTTAAAAACATCGATGAAATCAACAAAAGCCTGCCAAAACAGACGTTCATGGTATATAAGGATATACGCGGCAACATAATTAAATATACCGTATATAAAACAGTAAAGGGCAAGAAAATTTCTTGCCCGACAAGTAAATACTCTTTGATTCAGGAAGCCTTGGCTCACATCGCCCGCTACGGAAGCATTTTTTCAAGGGAATGTGAATGAACACAAAAAAGCAAATTAGCCGCCCTCCTACCCCTGGGTTGCGGCTAATTTAAGCTGTTTCACAGGGGCAGCCGTACAGCTGGACCCTTGCTACATTTTTTTAATACAACAAATTTTAAATAAAGTCAATATTTTTTCAAAGAAAGATTTTAAAACTTCCATCACAGCAGCTTCTCAAGCTCTGCCACCACCGCGGCCACAGCCGCCTTCATGTCACTGCCCTGAATGGTGCAGCCCGCGGCGCGCATATGCCCGCCGCCGCCGAAGTGCACGGCTACAGGCTGAATATTATATTCACCCTTGCTTCGCAGGTTCACGCGTATCTCGTCGGGAGTGCGCTGAGTGAAAAACGCGCTCATCACAACACCGTCTATCTCCCTCGGCAGCGAGGCGAGTGACTCGGTGTCGTTTTTTGTTGCGTTGTATTTCTTATAAGTATCGCCGGTAATATAGCTGACGCCTATCTTGCCGCCGCCGTATAGCTCAAGAGCGGAAATAGCCTCGCCCTGAAGCTTCAGCTCCTTGAAGCTTTTGCGGCTGTAGAGCATATCGCTTAAGGCAGCACAGTCCGCCCCAAGCTCCATAAGCTCGGCGGCGATGCGCATAGTGTGGGGCGTTGTAGCGCCGTACTTGAACGATCCTGTGTCAGCTGAAATCGCACAGTACAGATATTCCGCCGTGCACTTGTCTATCTCTATCCCGGCGCTTTTTAAGAGGTCGAACATTATCTCCCCGGTAGCGGGGGCGGCGGAATCTATATAGCTGATCCGGGCAAAGCTGCCGTCACCGATGTGGTGATCGATGCAGGCGGTGTCGCTGTGATTAGTGAAGGCCTCGGCCATGCGCCCCACTCTGCCGGCGTCGCCCACGTCCACCGAGCAGAGGCAGGCATAACCCTCAAAGCTCTCATATAACTTTACTCCCGTCTCACGGAAGGAAAGGTACGGCGAAAGCGGCTCGTCGCTGAATATATCGCATTTAACTCCGTTTTTTCTCAGCACCTCCCGAAGAGCCAATGAGCTCCCAAGGCAGTCCCAGTCGGGATTTACGTGCATGAGCAGAGCCACGCTTCTACGCGAAAGCAGGTGGCTCAGCACTGCGGTGTCAATCTTCTTCATTGGTTTCCTCCACTTGCGACCCGGGCTTAATCACCCGATGCAGCAGCTCGTTTATATATGCGCCGTGCTCAATGGAATTATCGGCTTCAAAGCTGAATTCCGGCGTGGTGCGCAGCTGAACGCGGCTGCCGATCTCACGGCGGATATAGCCCGCCGCGCTCTCAAGCCCCTTTATGGCCTCACGCTTGGTATCCTCATCGCCCATAACGCTGATATAAGCCTTTGCATAGCGCAGGTCGCCCGTCACGCTGACGGCCACAACACTGGTCATGAGCGGTATGCGCGGATCCTTGAGATTACGGATTATATCGCTCAGCTCTTTTTTTATTTGCTCCGATATTCGGTCGGTGCGCTTAAATTTTGCCATTTATCTTTTCACTTCTTCCATAACGAAGCACTCTACGGTGTCGTTCTCCTTGATATCGTTGAACTTCTCAAAGGCCATACCGCACTCGTAGCCGGAGGCCACCTCGCGGGCATCGTCCTTGAAGCGCTTGAGGGAGCTCAGAGTGCCCTCGTGAATAACTATACCGTCGCGCACGATACGCACGCTGCAATTGCGCTGGATCTTGCCGTCGGTCACGTATGCGCCGGCGATAGTGCCCACGCCGCTGACCTTGAAGGTCTGGCGAATTTCGGCATGGCCGATCACGTTCTCGCGGAAGGTGGGCGCAAGCATACCCTTCATAGCGGCCTCGATCTCCTCGATGGCCTCATAAATCACGCGGTACATACGCATATCTACCTTATTAAGCTCGGCGGCAGCACGGGCGCCCGCGTCTGGACGCACATTAAAGCCGACGATAATTGCATTGCTGGCGGAGGCGAGGGTCACGTCGCTCTCGGTTATAGCGCCAACGCCGCCGTGAATAACTCTCACCTTAACCTCGTCGTTACTGAGCTTTTCAAGGCTCTGGCGCACGGCCTCCACGCTGCCCTGCACGTCAGCCTTGACGATTATGCCGAGCTCCTTGGTGTCGCTCTCCTTCAGGTGATCGAACAGGTTTTCAAGAGTTACGGCCTGACCTGTCACCTTCTGGCTCTCGGCGCGCTGCTTGATCTTGCGGTCCTCAACTACGGCGCGGGCGGCTCTCTCGTCGTCCACCGCATAGAACAGGTCTCCGCCCTCGGGCACCTCGCCGAGGCCCACTATTTCAACAGGGGTTGAAGGTGTGGCGCTCTTTACGCGGCGGCCGTTTTCATCGACCATTGCGCGAACGCGGCCCACAGCCGTGCCGGCCACAACTATATCGCCCACCTTGAGCGTGCCGTTCTGCACAAGAACGGTGGCCACGGGGCCGCGGCCCTTGTCGAGCTTGGCCTCAACGACCGTACCCTTGGCCTTGCGGTTGGGGTTGGCCTTAAGCTCCTTCATCTCGGCGGTGAGGATGACCATCTCGAGAAGACCCTCTATATTCTGCTTCTGCTTGGCGCTGACCTCCACGCAGATAACGTCACCGCCCCACTCCTCAGGCACGAGGCCGTGCTCGGTGAGCTCCTGCTTTACTCGGTCGGGATTAGCGCCCTCTTTATCTATTTTGTTAATGGCAACAATAATGCTTACGTTGGCCGCCTTGGCGTGGTTGATGGCTTCCACGGTCTGCGGCATGATGCCGTCGTCGGCCGCCACAACAAGGATGGCAATATCCGTCACCTGTGCTCCGCGGGCACGCATGGCCGTGAAGGCCTCATGGCCGGGAGTGTCGAGGAAGGCGATGGGGCTGCCGTTTATGTTTACCATGTAAGCGCCGATGTGCTGGGTGATGCCGCCGGCCTCGGTAGCGATAACGTTGGTGGAGCGTATGGCGTCAAGCAGGCTGGTCTTGCCGTGGTCAACGTGGCCCATAACAACAACAACGGGAGGACGGGGCACAAGGTCCTTCTCCTCGTCGGGCACATCCTTAAA
This sequence comes from Oscillospiraceae bacterium, assembly GCA_022508735.1. Classification (GTDB taxonomy): domain Bacteria; phylum Bacillota; class Clostridia; order UMGS1883; family UMGS1883; genus JAFLUQ01. The sequence continues at coordinate 7,153 of JAFLUQ010000016.1, forward strand.
GAGCTTTTCCTCGGCTGATACGATGATCTCGCGCTCAACCTCGGCGCCCATCTCCTCAGCCACAAGAGAGGCCGTGTCAAAGTCTATGGTGTCGGTCACAGCCGCCATGATGCCGAGAACTATCAGCTTCTTTATTATTTCCGCAGGGCTGGCTTTCATACGTGCGGCCAGCTCGCCAACGGAAATTTCATCGGGAATGAGCACATGTATTTTTTCCTGCTTGACCTTCTTTACGTTCTGACGGATCTCCTCACGGGGAGCGTTCTTACGTCCGCCGCCGCGGTTATTGTTGTTCTTCTTCTTTATCTTCTGCTTATTGGTCACACTGTCTTTGATCTCGGGAGCAAGGGCCTCGGCCTTTTCCTTGGCGAGCTGCTTTTCCATGTCAATGCTGCTGGTGCGGGTATCCACATGGCGCTGCTTGCGCTGGGGAGCCTCGTGCTGCTCCACCGGCTTTTCTTCAGCCTCAGCCTTCGGAGCCTTCTTTTTCTCCTCCTTGGGCTTTTCCTCCTCTTTGGGGCGGTTATTTGCCACATACTCCTCGATAGTGGTGCCGTCGTCAAACTTCTTAGTGTAGAAGTCCAGAATTATGTCCATATCCTCCGGCTCAAGATTGCTCTGGGAATTCTTGCTCTTTCCCGTCTGCTCCAGAAGCATGGCGGTGATCTCCTTAGAGGCCACATTTATGGCTTTAGAGAGTGCGCTGACTTTCATTTTATTCATTAGGCGATCCATCCTTTCTTGGCATAGAATTTGCAATTTTTATTGCCGCGCCCGCAAGGCTGCTGTCACAGATGCACAGCACCGCGGTCTCCCCTTTTCCTACCGCGCGGCCAATCTCTGACTTAGTGCCCCCCGTTATCAGGGGCACACCCATCTCTGCGCATTTATATTCGATTTTTTTGCGGTTGTCTTTCCCAAGGTCGTCGGCTGCCACTACAAGCCGCGCGCTGCCGTCCGTTATCGCCTTCTCCGTAAGGTACACACCAAAGCGCACCTTTCCGGCCCTGACGGCCAGCCCGACCATATTCAAGAGTTTAGAAGCCATCAGGCTTCCCCCCTCTCTATTTTTTCATGCTAAGTATCTCTTCTTTTATCTCCGCGGGCACGCTGCCCTTAAAGGCCCGTTCCAGTCCGCGGACCTTTTCAAGGCGGGAGATACAGTCGCCGTCCTTGCAGACGTAGGCTCCGCGGCCGGGCAGCTTTCCGCCCGGGTCCACGCTGAAGCCGCCGTCCTTGTTCTTTACAGCCCTTAAAAGAGTGTCTTTATCCTTCATTTGGCGGCATACGACGCACATTCTCTGAGGCCTTTTCTTTTCCATGAGGTATCACCTATTTATCCTCAGGCGGGCCCATAGTCACGCCGTCGCTCTTTATATCTATCTTCCAGCCGGTGAGTCTGGCGGCAAGGCGGGCGTTCTGACCCTCCTTACCTATAGCCAGCGAAAGCTGATACTCGGGAACCACCACAAAGGCGCTCTTGTTTATCTCGTCAATATCCACGCTGACTACCTCTGCCGGGCTGAGTGCGGCGCTGATATATGCAGCCGGGTCCTCGCTGTACTCAACGATGTCGATCTTCTCACCGTTAAGCTCGTCTACGACCGCCGCCACTCTGGCGCCCTTCTGACCAACGCAGGAGCCCACGGCGTCCACGTCCTTTATGTCAGAGAACACCGATATCTTGCTGCGGCTGCCGGCCTCGCGGGCCACGTTCTTGATCTGAACTGTGCCGTCAGCTATCTCGGGCACCTCCTGTTCAAAGAGCTTGCGCACCAGATTGGGGTGTGTGCGGCTGATGAGGAGCTGAATATTCTTCGTGCTTCTGCTCACCTCAAAAACATAGACCTTGATGCGCTTACCAACGTAGTATTCCTCGCCGGGTATCTGCTCGTTAGCCATGAGCACCGTCTCGGTGGTGCCAAGGTCCACCAGCACTCCGCGGCGGTCTATCTTTTCCACCTTACCGGTCATAATGTCGTTCTTCTTCTCGTTGTATTCGTCATATATATTGCCGCGTTCCGCCTCGCGTATCTTCTGAACCACCATCTGCTTGGCGGTTATGGCGGCTATGCGGCCGAACTTTGCGGGGTCAGCGGTGAATTCCACCATATCGCCCAGCTGATACTTTTTGTCGATGGACTGAGCCTCCTCAAGACTGATCTCGATCAGCGGATCAAAGACCTCCTCGACCACCATCTTCTTGCAGTATACGCGGATATCTCCGGTCTTACGGTCAACTGTGGCGTGAGTGTCGGCCGCGCCGCCCAAATGCTTTTTATACGCCGTGGCAACGGCAGCCTCCAGAGCCTCGCACATTGACTCCTTTTTGAGATTTCTTTCTTTTTCTAACAGCTCAAGCGCCATTAAAAGCTCGGTATTCATTTTTGTCAACAACTCCTTTA
>JAFLUQ010000016.1:9657-23751 GCA_022508735.1 Oscillospiraceae bacterium
ACTGATGAGGTCTTGCCCTTTTCGAGCATGACCCTTTCTCCGTTAAGTTCAAGAGAGAGCACCCCATGATCGTAGCCCAGCAGCTTTGCGGTGAAGGCCTTGCTGCCGTTAAAGGGCGCAAAGGTCTTGATGTCAACATTTTTGCCTATAGCCTTCTCAAAGTGCCAGTCACGGCTCAGCTTTCTGTCCATACCCGGCGACGAGACCTCAAACACATATGGGTCCTTAATGAAACTCAGCTTTTCGTCAAGCATGTCGCTCAGCTCACGGCTCACCTTTTCGCAGTCTTCAATGCCAACGCCGCCGTCCTTGTCGATATAGAGGCGCAGCACGTAGCTTCCGCCCTCCTTCTTATACTCCGCGTCGTAGACATAGACTCCGTGCTTTTCGCATATGGGAGCCGCCTCTTTTTCCAGCACTGCCTCTGCTTTTGCCACCGAAATCACCCTCTCTGATTTTTTATCAAACATAATATTACAAAAGAGTGGGACGCAATCCCACTCTCAATCCTCAACCATTATATCACCTTTTTTTCAGAAATGCAAGCCCTTTTTTGAAAAATTTTCAAAAAAATATCTCTCTCATTCTAAAATTAACGGAGCTGATACAATACACCGGTTTCCCCCGCTGCAGTGTATATTTTATTGTGTTTCCAGTTCCGCTCGGCCTGCCATTCCACACGGCAACAACATAATCGCTGCTACCAACCATATACTCATTCCGCTTCATCATGCAGTCCGGCGTGTATTGCTCCTGCACAACGGTCACCTTGTCGCATAGAGACAGCAGCCTCTCATATCTCTCTTGGGAATCGGCGTTCCACCTTGCCGCCTGTGACATGCAGGGCACAGCAGCTTCAAGAGTTACACCCGGATACTGCTTCTTTAACTCAAGCACGATCTCCATAGCCCACATATCAACGCCCAATGCGGCCCCGGCTATGAAGTGCGCTACGTTCTTTTTCTCGATCAGCCCGGCTATTATTCTGCGAAGCTGAGACTTGATTTTTATGCAGGCCGGATGCTCCTCGTCGTACCCGCAGGGCAGACTGTTCGGGCGGTGCCCTGTGAAGCAGGCTGTAAGAGCATGTCCCGTTTTACCTTCTGTGCTCATATCTTTCTATCCTTTCGCCATAAAACTTGGATTATGTTGTTAAATATATGTCGTTTTCTCACAAAAATAACCGTCACAACATATTTTATTTGATTATAACATACATTTATATACTATTCAAGCATATATGACAAATATTTCTATACCATTTTTGTCCCTCTTGCATTTACAATATACTCAAGAGGTGAAGGTTGATGTACGAAGATTTTGTTAGAAACAGAATTACGCAGCTAAGAATGCAGAAGGGTGTATCCGAATATCAAATGAGCTACGATTTGGGGCATAGCCGCGGATACGTTTACAATATCTCATCCGGCAGGTCACTGCCGCCGCTCCGGGAATTCTTTGAAATATGCAGATACTTTGACATAACTCCGCAGGAATTCTTCGACGACACTCTTGAATATCCTGAGCTTATCCACAAGGCTGTTGACGGATTAAAAAACCTCAGTGACACGGATATTATCATGATTTTAAGCTACATTGACAGGCTTTCAAAATAAGAAATGCAGCTAAAAGTGCGGACGAAAACCGTCCGCACTTTTATATTTCCATGCAATGCTCCGCCGAGAGGCCATTGAAGGTTTCACGTCAGTCAAAGGCTTCGACATTACCCCACAAATCTTAGATTTGTGTAGCCGCCATGTAAGGGCCACATAAATGTAAAATTAGGTATAGCTATTTATAAAGCATTCAGTAGCTTGGAAGATTCGCCATCTCGTACCTCGTGACTTTGGCCGGCCATAGCGTAAGCACCACCGGCGTCTTTCAGCACATCGTAAATCCCGCTGTCCTCCTATCCTGCACGAACATCCGAATTTCACGCGGCCTCGGCCACTATATTTTCAAGCTTCTGATAAAGCTGTTGGTGTAACGGAAACTGACTGTGGCCTTTGTGCTTGACATTATTTTCTCTTAATGATATAATATTTACGTGTCTGCCCGGTGGCAGCGGCAAGGGTCGCACCGGTCTAAAGGTGTGCTCTATTGAGCCAAAAAATTTATTTTACAGGAGGAGAAAATGCACATATTTAAAGGTATTGTCGCCATGCTGATTTGCATAGCAATGGCTCTGGCAGTTGTGCCCGGTCTGACAGTGACAGCGGAAACTGCCGCCGATGGATTTAATTACCAAGTGCACGACGACCATGTGGAAATCACCGGATACACCGGTTCTGCGGCAGAGCTTGTTATTCCTGATGAAATTAACGGTCTTCCGGTCACCGGCATTACTAAATCTGCGTTTTACCAATGCACAAGTCTTACAAGCATAAATATACCGAGCGGCGTTACGAGCATTGGCGATTTGGCATTTTACCACTGCACAAGCCTTACAAGCATAAATATACCGAGCGGCGTTACGAGCATTGGCGACTGGGCGTTCGTCGGCTGCACAAGCCTCATCAGCGTAAATTTGCCCGACGGCGTTATGAGTATTGGCGATTGGGCGTTTTACGGTTGCACAAGCCTCACCAGCATAAATATACCTGAAAGCGTCCTAAGCATCGGTGACCTCGCCTTTGCCGGCTGCACAAGCCTCACGGGCATAAATTTACCCGCCGGTATAACAAGCATTGGGGATGCTGCCTTTGCCGGCTGTATAAGCATAACGGAATTTGAAATTTCCGAATATAATACAAATTACAGGTGTATCGACGGCGCTTTGTATAATAAGTCTGTGACGGAGCTTATTCAATACCCGCCCGGCAGCGAAAAGACCTCCTTCACCGTACCGGACGGCGTAGTAAGCATCGCCTATACCGCGTTTCGCGGCTGCACCGGCCTCGAACACATATCTATCCCAAACGGCGTGACGTTCATTGATGATCGGGCATTTACCGACTGCACAAGCCTTATAAGCATAAGTATACCAAGCAGCGTCACGAAAATTGATTCCGATGCATTTTACGGCTGCGCCAAACTGACCGATGTGTATTACGGGGGCAGCGAGGCAGCTTGGTCAAATATCTATATTTGCGGCGGCAACTACCATCTCGATAACGCCGCCATCCACTACAACAGCACCGGACGGGGGTCTGATATCTCCGTTCTGGTCAACAACTCCCCCATAACCTTTGATGTGCCGCCGCAAATCATTGACGGAGCGACCATGCTCCCCGTGCGCCAGGCGTTAGAGCCTCTCGGCGCACAGCTCGCGTGGAACGGCGAGACGCAAACCGTGACGGTGAACGCCGCCGGCAAGACCGTCGTGCTCACCGTCGGGGCAGATACCGCCGTTGTAAACGGCGAGGAAAAGACGCTTCCTGTGCCTGCAATGATAATTGACGGCCGCACCCTTGTGCCCCTCCGCTTTGTGTCCGAACAGCTGGGCTTCGCGGTGGACTGGAACAGCGAAACTAATACGGTATATATTACAGCCCCATAACCCATAAAACTAAGGAGACAGGTACTTGTACCCTGTCTCCTTTTTTAAAACTCCTTAAACTCAACATTAATTGTGTCATTAAGATCGTTCCAAATTGCAAATCGCCAATGTTTATTCCATTTGACGCTAACGTCATCTTTTAGCCACTCAATTTCAAATTCATCAGCAAGGATTTTAGGGATTAACCATCCTGACAAATCTTCGCCTTCAAGTTTATCAGTAATGATATCTCTACCTTCGCCACAATCTACGAAGAAAATACAGCCTTCTTTCTCTGCCGCTTCACGTACTATTTTGAAAAATCTCTCAAAATTCTCACTTTCTTGCGTTCTTAACTCTCGCATTATTGATTCCTCCTTTTGCGAACGCCAATTACCATGTCGCACTTCGTCTGCATGGTCTACTATAGTATAAATTATTTCTTTCATTCGTTCTCTGTCCTCTGCATTTCCTGCATCAAGATTCCAGTCCTGCGCGTGCTTACCTATCTTTTTTGCCAAACTGTTCATCTGTTATTATTATACCACAAATTTGCCACTTCGGCTATACCCAAGTTTACTTTCTCGGCAGCCGTTATATCGCGGCTATGAAAATCTTCGATTTTCAGGGTTATTATACCACGTTCTACACCATTGTCAACCCCATTACTCATAGCCTGCCGCCGCGGAGCTACAACAGCCTCCACGTCAGTCAAGGGATTCGACATTACCCCACAAATCTCCGGTTTGTGGGGTAATACTGAAATAATAGGCCGGTAATCCCCCACATTCACAAACGTAAATTCATAAAAAATTTACAAAAAGAACACAGAATCGGGTCACAGAAGTTTTATGATAGAATAAGGAAAAAACAGGAGGGTGACTATTATGCGAAAATTCATATCGACGATTCTTTGCCTCACTCTGCTTCTCATATGCGCTGAAGCGGGAGCGGAGGTCATAAGCTCCGCCATAGAAGCCGCGGACGGACTCATGGTGACGCTCACCTCCCCCGTCAGCGGAGAACTGTTGGTATTGGGAGCGGAGTACGACGGCGACGTACTTGTGAAAACCGCGCTGAAGCGGATTGACGCCGAGGAAGGCGCAGCTTATGAGCTTACGCTCGAAGGATTGACCTACGGAGCTAAGCTCTTTGTGTGGGACGGTAACCTCGCCCCGCTGTGCGGCGTGTTCACGGCAAATGAGTCGGAGCCTGAGGCACCGCAGCCCGACGACCCAGAGCCCGACGACCCTGTCGGCGACGGAATTATACACCTTAAAGAAACGGAGATCGACGCAGCGGGAGTTTCAGGCGTCACGGTCAACGGTACCGTTGTTACAATAGAGCAGCCCGGCAACTATATAATAGAGGGCGCTCTCCTTGACGGACAGATCGTTGTATCGGATGGGCTCGGCAAAAAAGATGAAGTTGGCATTGAGCTTCGCGGCGTTAACGTTACCTGCTCCGACAGCGCTCCATTTAACGGTGGCGGCGGAAAGATAGAGCTCACCCTCGCTGACGGCACAACGAACAGCTTTACCGATTCGGGGAAATATAAAAGCTATACGACCGAAAAAGAGCCGAAGGGCTGTGTATATTCCCGGCGTGATCTGGATATCGGCGGCAGCGGCATGCTTGTTGTAAATGCCAATGTCAAGAACGGCCTTGTCTGCGGTGCGGATTTGAAAATCAAAAAGGGTGCAAATCTTGATGTTACCGCTGAAAGCAACGCGGTCAAGGGCGACAACGGCGTGGAATTCACAGGCAAAACCGGCACAGTTAAGATCACTGCAGGCGGCGACGGCATTAAGTCCGACGCCATTGACGGCGGCACATTGGAGCATGATAAAGGCTACGTCATAATCGAGGGCGGCGACTTTACAATAAACTCCGAGGGCGACGGGATTCAGGCCGATAACTACATCGAGGTTACAGGCGGAAATATAGTCATCAACTCTGCCGCTGAGGGCATGAAGGCCAATGAGGCAAACGTGCCCGCTATGGAGGACGATAAGCCTTTGCTCGGCGAAAACGGCGAGCAGGCCTATATAAACGGGCGAATCATCATATCCGGCGGCACTGTCGATATAACCTCCGGCGAGGACGGCATAAAGGCCACCTTGAGCGTTGAAATATCCGGCAAGGCTCGTGTAACCGTTAACGCGGCGGCCATTAATCCTACCGACGGCAGCGGCTATGACGGAATTCAGGCCGGTGAGACCGCCGAAACGGGCAGCGGCGGCACCACCCGGAGCGAGGTCATCGTGGCCGGAACCGTGACTATTGACGGAGCCGATGTAAACGTTATCGCCTCTGACGACGCGGTAACGACTAACGGCAGCTTTATAATGACCGACGGCAGCCTCACGGGACGGTCCGACGGCGACTTCATCAAGGCCTATGAGCTAATTGATATAAGCGGCGGAATTATCGAAGCCGAGAGCCGCTGTGACGGCTTTCAGTCGGGCAAGGCCCTGACCGAGGTCGCAAGCGGAAGCACCGTCACTAAGAGCGACTACACCACCGGCAATATCTATATCAGCGGCGGCGAGATAACGATAACATCTAACGGCGGCAGCAAGACCAATGTTGGCTCGAACGCCGACAGCTGCAAGGGCATCAAGGCCAACACCCTGCTCCTTATCAGCGGCGGAAAAATAACCGTTGACAGCGCCGACGACAGCCTTCATTCCAATCTGAATGTTACAATAACCGGCGGCGAGCTGCTGCTCTCCACAGGGGACGACGGCGTCCATGCGGACTATGTGCTCACACTCGGCACCGAGGGCGGCGATGACGACGATTTCAGCCTCGAGATAACCACCTCCTACGAGGGCATTGAGGGCTCGGTAATCAACATACTCAGCGGAACACAGTATATCTACTCAACTGACGACGGCATCAACGCCGCCGGATACTACACTGAGGACGGTGCAAGGACCGCAGAAGTAAACCCCATGGCAGGCCCGGGAGGCCCCGGCGGAAATAACCCCGGGGGCCCGGGCGGCAACCCCGGCGGTGGCAGCGGAGACAACGGCCCCGGCTGGGGAGGCGACGATTCCGCTCCCTACGGCATGCTCTATATCCGCGGCGGACGCTGCTATGTTGAGGCCTACGGCGACGGCGTTGACTCCAACGGCAGCGTAGAGATGAGCGGCGGCATCATGCTCGTCAACGGCCCTACCAGCGGCGGCAACGGAGTGTTTGACATCGGTGACTCACAGGGCTGCTATTTCAATGTGACAGGCGGAACACTGATCGGAGCCGGCACCAACAGCATGATTGTTCAGCCCACGGCCGTAGGTCAGGGCTGGGCTGCCACTCAGGGCTACTGGGGCGGCGGCATGAGCGGCAATGCCGGAGATATAATCATAGTGCCCACCGATAACGGTAATATTTACTTTGTCCCCAAGGTTCGGTGGAGCTATATGTACGCCTCAACTCCCGATATGACCGACGGTGAATCCTATATTGTATCCAAGGGCTCGACCTACAGCGGCGAACAGGTCTTCGGCAGGACTGTCGGCGGTACGTTCTACGGACTGGTGAAATAAAAACAAAAAAATGCAGGCCGTTTCGGCTTGCATTTTTTTCGTATATATGATAAAATATAACTATATTTTACATGGAGGTATGGAAAATGAAAAAGAAACTGCTGGCCCTTATGAGTGCGGCGATTCTGGCACTGGGCGCCGTGCCCTCGGTATCCTTTGCCGAAGGGTACCGTACGCGCCACGTGCTTGACGGCTGGATCGACGGCACAAACTGGGCGTATGACGTAAACACGAGTAAATACAACAGCTTTGAGACCGAGCATTTCCAGATATTCTGGGGCGATAACGGCCCGAGCTCGGGAAATGTGACTGAGGACTTCCTCAAGAACTGCGAGAGAGTCTTTGAGAACTGCTGGGATAAATTCGTGGTGGAAATGGGCATGACTCCGCCCACCACCTCAAATCTCCCGGGCGGCGACCACGAAACTCAGTATAAAATAAACGCCATAATCATGAACACCGGCATTGACGGCTACGGCGAGGGCTGGGCCTTCGGCGGCATCGACGGTGAGGGCTACCCCTACTTTATGTGCGACTTCGCGGCTATGACCGACTGGGTCGTTCCCCACGAGATGGGCCACGTAATGCACTTCGCTCAGGGCCGCAACGCCTGGGAGAACAACAGCTATCTCGGCCCATGGTATGAGGCTATCGGCAACTGGTTCCGCGAGCAGTACCTTTACGATGAGGACTGTTACCCTGAGGGCGCCAACTACCGCACCGACCTTTCGGCCCTCTACCTCCGTGCGGGCAGCCTTATGGCGGTGAACGGCCGTGGTTATTACGAGGCCTGGCCCTTCCTCCAATATCTCACCGATAACCCCGACGGTCTGCCCGACTTCGGCGATACCTTTATCGCAAAGCTGCTTAACTACCGTCCGGAAAGTTACGAAACAAGCTTTTACGAGGTGCTTGCCGCCAACAGCACCACAAGCGTCCCGGACACCGTCGGCTACTTCGCCTCCCACATGGCGACAATGGACTTTAAGCAGAAGACAAGCTATAACCTCAAAATAGCCGAAATGTACCGTAACGGCTGGCTTTTCTGGCAGCAGCGCTTTACCATTCCCGAACATTTAGGCGGCGGAGTTTACCGCGTGCCGGCCGAGCGCACACCCCAGACCTACGGCTATAACATTATTCCGCTCTCCGCCTCGGGCGAGGTCAGCGTCACCCTTAACGGACAGTCAGCTCTTGACGGCGCCGACTGGAGAGCAAGGCTCATAGTGGAGGGCACTGACGGAGTGACCCGCTACAGCGAGCTGTTCAAAAGCGGCGAGACCGCCTCTGTGACAGTAAGCGAGGGCGAGGAGCTCTATCTCTCCGTTGCGGCCACGCCCGCGGTGGATAAGGCCCAGAAATTCGGCATCGGCGGCTGGACCCCCGAATTCTCCGAGGCAAATCTGCCCTACGAAAGCAAGAATCAATATCCCTATACCTTCACCCTTGAGGGTGCCTCTCCGATGAAGCGCCCGAGGGGTACCACCGCCATGGGCAGACTTCATGAGAACGGCGGCGGCTTTGTGGCCCTCACGGCCAACGTGGCCGAGACTGCCTACGTCGGCCCTGACGCTCAGGTGCTTGGCCGTGCGACCGTTTCTGATAACGCGGTCATCGACGGGAACGCCATCGTGAGCGAGTACGCCACCGTTTCGGGTAACGCCTATGTGGGCGGAAACGCTGTGGTTATGGGCGCTGCCACCGTCAGCGGAAATGCCCGCGTAACAGAGAGCGCCCTCGTATACGGCAACTATAAGGTCAGCGGAAACGCACTTATAAAGGGTCAGGCCATCCTCCTCGGGGCCGGTACTGCCACAGGGCAGGCCATAGCCTACGGTGACCTCTTCGAGGACGAGGGCAAGACCATTACGGCCGGAGCCTTCTCGGGCTACCACGGCGTAAACGCTAACTACGGCTATGCCGTGCAGGCCGGGGATAACTCCTTTTCCCGCCCGTATATCGACAGGCTTCAGGCCCGCTATGAGTTTAACGGCGGCTTCCGCGATTCTTTGGGCTATAGCGATATGTACGCCTATGACGGCTCCGCGCCGGAGCTGAGTGATGGCTGTGCCGTATTTAACGGCGAACAGTACCTTGTTATCGGCCCGGCGGTGCTGAGCCGTGACAACGCTGAAATAAGACTGCGCGTCAAATACGAGGCCGGCAGCATATTTGACCTCGGCGGCCTCGTGCTCACCTCCCGTGACGGCCGCCCCTGCCTTGAGCTTGGCAGTGACGGGGAAATAGTCCTTGATGCAGCTTACAGCGGCGGTTGGGACGATATTAAAATAACCGTCGCTGACGGAGCCGTGACCCTGAGCTGCGGCGGCGAATCCAAAAGCCTTGAAGGCGTATCCCTGCCCTATAGCAGTGCCGTCGGCTATATCGGCCAAAGCGGCGAGGGCGACGGGTTCAGCGGCAGCATCGACTATCTGCGGATCTACCTTCCGGACGACGGATCAGAGGGGCTCGGCGAGCTGCCTGACGGCGTGAGCCCGGTTTTCGAGGCCGCGGGGGCCGAAAGCCCGCTGTCCGCCCTTACTACCGACAATGATTCCGCATGGTGCGGCTGGCAGACAGAGACCGCCGCCGTGACCGCCGGAGAAACGCTCACCGTTCCCGCCGGCGGCAGCGTGGAGCTCACCTCCCCCACCTACGGCAAGGACGTATTCGTGCTGGAATTCACTCCTATGGGCGACAGTATATACCCCGACCATGCCCTTATAGACGGCAGCGGAAAGTACATCTGCGCCCACCGCTTCGCCTCCGATGCGAACCGCATCTATCCCGGCCGCGGCGAGCAGAATTTCTGCGGTTCGGAAAACGTGACCGATACCGCCGCTCAGAAGCGGCTGCATAGCTTTATCGCCGAGGCGGTATACTACGGCTCGGCTCTGTCCGAGCGCGGCGCGGTAAGCTACAGCGAGGGCGAAACCGTCCGCATTACAGTGCAAAACACCGAGTGGAGCGACGAGCTCAGCAAGGCACTTAAAGGCGCGGTCAATAAGTCCGCGGCAAATTTAAGCTCAATGGAAAGCGGCGACCCGGTCTACACCGTCACATATTCCTTGGTAGATAACGGGCTTGCGCGGCCCGTCAGCCTGAGCTGCTACAAGGGCAGCGTCAGCGGCTTCGGCGGCATTAAGAGCTTCGGCACATGGAACGACAAAAGCGTAGGCTGCGGTGATCTCAGAATATTTGCCGACGAGGTGCCGACTCAGCTCACCGCTCTGAGCGGCGGAGTTATCGTTACGAACGCCGAGGGCACCCTCGTATTTGCCGCCTATGAGAGCGGCGCTCTTGAGAAGGCCTCCACCGTCGAGGCCGCCGGTGAAAGGCTCACGCGCTTTTTCCCTCTGCCCGAGGGCTTTCCCGATGAGGCCGACGTATTTCTTCTTTCAAGCCTTGCGGAGCTTTCTCCGTTGACTAAGCCCGCTAACATCCGTGAGATCGAGACCGTCTGGACCTCATCGGGCCAGAACGCCTCTGCCTTTCACGAGCTGAGCGAAAGAAGCGGCAAGACGGTCTACAGCTTTGAGTTTGTCGATAACGGCTCTAAAGACAGCGGTATACTTTTAGGTAACTCAGCTACTCTCAACGCCTCCGCCGGGAACTATTTTGCCGCCGGGTCGATAGTATTGCTGTTTGCCGGCGGGCAGCTTTTCACCCGTGACGCCTCGGCCAAGACTCCCGCCGCGACCTATGCCGTCGGTGAAAGAGTGGCCGTACGCATCGAGGCCGATATCGACGCAAAAACCTATGATCTCTATGTGAACGGCGCCCTCGCCGCAAGGGGTGTGGGCTTCCGCGTGCCCGCGGGCAGCATCAACACCCTCGCATTGGTTGAAAACGCCGGCGGGCAGGCGTTTGATGTGTTCGGCTTCAAATGTGAATAGACAGTGTTCAAAAAAATCGCTATGCAGTGTGGGCGGGCTTGGCGCCTCCACGCTGCATAGCGACTTTTTATGCACTTTTATATCCGTTGCTCCCCGCATATTGCCGCGAGCGGAACCATTGGGTAATAACAGCCGGCTGAGCTGTAAGCTCATCTGCCATAGCACGCCGCCACGTATTTAGCCATCCATTTTGTATCATGGTATTCTCCGTACTCCGACATCCGGCAACCCTCTGTCATATCCTGCGCCAATTCATAAATAACATCATAGGCCTCCAGCTTTGTAATAAGCCTGCCGTAACGATCAACGTGTTTCATTCCGAGATAGGCTCCCAGAATATTCCCCGCGATCGCCCCGGTGGAATCGCTGTCGCCATCATGATTGACGGCACAGACGATCGCGTCCTTGAAGTCGGTGCGATGCTTCAGCACCGCATACAGAGCTATAGCCAGCGCCTCCTCAGCGACCCAGCCCCCTCCCAGCTCTGCTATGGCCTCAGTATCCTCCGCATCAGCTCCGGCGAGAGCGGCCGCCTTGTCAATGATATGCTCAAATTCACTGTAATACGGATTTTCTCCGTATAGCTCTTTTATTGCACTTCCCGTGTCTGAAAGCAGCTGCTCCAAAGAGCTCTGCTCTCCCGACAGCCTGTTCGTGATTATCACATATATAAGATAGCTCAAATACGCCGCGGGAATATACCCCAAGGGGTGCCCGTGCGTCAGCGCGGCAATATCGGCTGCCGCTATTGCCGCGTTCTTCCCTTTTATATAGTGCCCCGCGGCCGCAAAGCAGCCCACCGGCGCCACTCTCATAACTCCGCCGCAGCCCTTACTGTCGTTTATCGGGTCATCCGTAGTGCCCGTCTTCCACGAAGCCAGAGCGGAAAGGCAGGTGTTTCCGGGAGCGCGGGATTTTCGCAGTGCCTCTATGTTGTATACCCAGAATTTCACGTCGTCCTGCTCCGGGCGCAAATTCACCTGCGAAGCGTACCACTCTTTATAGGCCATATGTACATAACCGCTGATCGGCCCGCTTATGCCTCGCATCATAGCCCTTGTCTGTGCATACAGCAAACCGTTGGCCGTGTATAGCGTCATCTGGGTGTCGTCTGAAATTTCCGCCTTGCCGTTTCTGAGAACCAACTCGGTTATTCCCTCTTTGCCGTATTCCTCTGTAATTTGCCTGAGCTTTAAAAACTCAACCGGATATCCCAGCGCGTCGCCGTATGCACCGCCGAAAAGGCATCCGCTTATCGAGTCAAAAAGCAGTTGATCATTCTCTGAAATCATTTTTGCCCCCCCTGATATCACTAATTAAATTGAGCCTGAAAATAGCCGTATATATCATTGATCATTTTATCATATTGCTCAAATTTGTTTTCCGGGAACGTCACCTCAAAGCTATAAATATTCCCATTTGCAAATTTTGCGTATTTGTATTTATATCCGCTGAATCCAAGAGCCGGATCCAGTATCAGCCTTATCGCGTATCCTTCCCTTGTTTACGCGTACCGACGAAAAAAACTTAGTTGTTTGCAATGCCATCACCTCCGCCAAGTTTATCCGCGGCCGGCGCGGCAGTACGTTCCCGGCAAATTATTTTTCAACCATCCTGTCCTTGAAGAAAGGCACTGAATAAATTTCCTCGCTTAAATTATCCGAAAAGAGCCGGCATATCATTTCTCCGTCCTGCTTTTTAAATATGATAAAATCGCACTCCATCGGCGAGCCGTGCGCCGGCCATTTAAATACCACCTCAGAATATGCTCCTCCGTCAAAATTGCAAAGCTCAAATAACTCCTGCGAGCGACGCAGACCCTCAGCCGCACCTAACACCTGATTCTCCATATCTTTATAATAAAACTCCAGCTCATTGGCTATGCTCCGCCTGGTGATGCGCACGCCGGGGTATGCCTCCTGAGCTATATCCGCAATGTACTCGTCCATTTCCGTTATATAAGGCACATCATACACCATGTCTTCGTCAGCAGACCCCGTGAAACTCGTGAACACATTTGAGTTAAAGTCATTGACTATCTGACTTGCCAATTTGGCAATATATTCATAATCAAATTCATTTATTCCGTTCTTCTCTGGGTTTCCAAAGAATGTGAACCCGGTAAAGGTGATTTTATCGGCGGGCATATCCTCGCTTATTTCCGTTTTAGAGAAGGTGAGCTCGCCGAGCTTCAGATATACCTGCGCGCCTACGTTAGACTTAATATATGAGGCATATTCAGCCTGCGCCTTTTCCGGAACGTCAACGGTAAACACGAATCTGCCGTCACTGCCCTTTTCGTATGAAAAATTGCTTATTCCGTCAAATTTCAGATCGCTCATTGCAGACACAACGACTATTTCGTCCGGGCGGCCTATATCAAGTATTGCAAGCACGGGCAGGCCTATTTTCTCTTTGGCAATTTTTATCTTGACATTGGTTGCTTTCTTTGCGTCATAGCCAAGGGCATAGGCCGTCTCCATCGCGTCCAATCTGTCTCTGTATATTTTTACGATTTCACTGAATTCCTCCTGACTCACTGCGGTAGCTTTTCCTCCCGCACCAAGCTCAAGGGCGTCGCCGTTAAGCCCGCTTTCCTCAACCTGGTACTTTCCCCAGCCGTTGTTTTTTTCCTTTGTTTCGTAAACGACATCTACCTCGTCGGAAAGAAAGTCTTCATTCAAATAATATTTTGACTCAGACTTTCCGCATCCGCCCATAAACACGGCCAATAATAACACCATAATTATCAATGTCTTTTTCATAAATACACCACTCTCCTTTTTTTGTTACATAAATCCATGAGTATTTTTTCTGCCTCGCCTGTTTTCCATGATATTACCGCTGTTATGTTCGTTTTATAATACCCCATAATATCATATAAATTATATCATCTAATAACAAAATCGTCAATAATTATTATGCGCAGCACACGGGCTTTCTTTTGTAAAATGCGCGGCATTTTAACAGCATAAATGTGTCAGACGCAAAAAAAAGTTGCAACGTGTACAACTTTTTTTAAAAAAAGACTTGACAAATCGAATATTTTGTTGTATAGTAATAGGGCAGTCGCAAAACGGCAGCAAAATCTGGGTGTAGCGCAGTTTGGTAGCGTGCTTGAATGGGGTTCAAGAGGCCGGGAGTTCAAGTCTCCCCACTCAGACCA
>JAFLUQ010000160.1 GCA_022508735.1 Oscillospiraceae bacterium
TGCTTGCGAACGACCTCTACAATCAGCTGACTCAGGAGGGCTATAAGGTATTCTTTTCGCGAATCACCCTTGAAGATAAGCTTGGCACAGCCTATGAGCCTTACATATTTGCCGCCTTAAACAGCGCAAAGGTCATGGTGGTCGTGGGAACAAAGCCCGAATTCTTTAACGCGGTTTGGGTGAAGAACGAGTGGAGCCGCTATCTTGCCCTGATAAAGGGCGGCGCGAAGAAAACGCTCATCCCGGCCTATCGGGATATGGACCCCTACGACCTGCCGGAGGAGTTTTCACACCTTCAGGCGCAGGATATGGGCAAGCTGGGCTTTATGCAAGACCTTTTGCGCGGCATAAAGAAGATAATTGGCGCTGACTCACCCAAGGCTGAAGTGAAAGAAACTGTGGTTATAAATAATGCCGCTGACGCCGGTATAGAGAATTTACTGAAACGGGTATTCATGTTCCTTGAAGACGGCGATTGGAAAAGCGCCGACGAATACTGCGAAAAGATACTCGATGTGGATTCTGAAAACGCAAGGGCATATCTTGGTAAGCTTATGGCGGAGCTGCAGGTCAAAAAGCAAGAGAAGCTGGCGGAGTGCGAGAACCCCTTTGACGATAAAAATAATTATAAAAAGGTGCTTCGCTTTGCTGACGAAAAGCTTGCTTCGGAACTGAGGGGCTATGTAACCCACATCAAAGAGCGAAACGAGGCCGCCCGTCTTGCCGGTATTTATAACAGTGCAGTGCGGATAATGAGGTCTGCCAAGGCAGAGAGCGATTATAAATCTGCGGCCAAAGAATTTAAGAGCATTCCCGGCTATAAGGATTCCGATGCCTTGGCTAAAGAGTGTCTTGAAAAAGCCGAGGTCGCTAAAAAAGAAGCTGAAGCCGCTAAAAAGGAGGCTGAGGCCAAAGCCAAGGCCAAAGCTGAAGCCGCCAGAAAAGAAGCTGAGGCCAAGGCTGAAGCCGCCAGAAAAGAAGATGAAGCCATAGCCGAAGCCGTAAGAAAAAAAGCCGAAGCTGAAAGAATAGCCAAAGAGAACAAAAGAAAACGTATTAAAAAAATCACGACCATCTCGGCTGCGGCAGCTGCTGTCCTGCTGGCCTTTGTGATTGTGCTGGACAATGTGATCCTTCCTCCGATAAGGTATAAGAAGGCGAACGAATACATGGCAAACGGGCAGTACAGCGAGGCAGTTTCGCTGCTTATGAAGGCAGGCAATTATAAGGATAGCGAGGAGCTTATTAAACCCTATAGGAATAAATTCGATTCCGTTATTTCCGCCGGATATAACCATACGGTCGGCCTTAAGGCCAACGGCACCGTTGTGGCTACGGGCAGTAATGAGTTCGGGCAATGCAATGTTTATTCCTGGACGGATATCGTCGCCGTCTCCGCCGGGGACTTCCATACCGTAGGGCTTAAGGCCGACGGCACCGTTGTGGCTGTGGGTAATAACAGAGACGGGCGATGCGATGTTGATTCTTGGAGCGACATTGTCGCCATATCTGCCGCGAGTGACCATACTGTAGGGCTTAAGGCCGATGGCACTGTTGTGGCTGTAGGCCATGATAGTAAGGATGGCGAATGCGATGTGAGATCATGGACGGATATTGTTGCCATATCAGCCGGGGGCATCGTTACGATGGGGCTTAAATCTGACGGCACTGTTGTGGCCGTGGGATATAATGACGGGCGGTGTAATGTTGGTTCATGGTCGAACATTGTTGCCATATCAGCCGGAACCAACCATACGGTGGGTCTGAAGGCCAACGGCAAGGTTGTGACCGCGGGTGGTGGTAATATTGACGGACGAAGAAATGTGTGGTTATGGAGTGACATTGTCGCTATAGATGCCGATGATTGCACGGTAGGCCTTAAAGCTAACGGCAAAGTTGTGGCCGCAGGCAGTAATAAACAAGGTCAACGCAATGTGAGGCTTTGGAGCGACATTGTCGCTGTAGCCAACGGGGACGAACATACTGTAGGACTTAAAGCCGACGGCACCGTTGTGGCTACGGGTAATAATGAAAACGGGCAATGTAATGTTTCGTCTTGGCAGCTGTTAAATTAGTTCCATGGAATGGTGAGTTAAACAAGTAAAAGAGCGAGGAGGAAGAATAATGGCAGTTTTAAAGTGCAAAATGTGCGGCGGCGACCTTGTGATAGAGCCGGGCATGACGGTGTGTGAATGTGAATACTGCGGCTCAAAGCAGACGGTGCCGACGGTAGACAACGAAAAGAAGCTCAATTTATTTGCGAGGGCAAACCGGCTGAGAGCCGCCTGCGAGTTCGACAAGGCTTTCGGTGTTTATGAGAGCATAGTGACCGAGTTCATGGAGGAGGCTGAGGCATACTGGGGGCTTGTGCTCTGCAAATATGGCATTGAGTATGTTGACGACCCAAAGACAGGCAAAAAAATACCCACCTGCCACCGCTCCTCCTTTGACAGCGTTATGGAAGACCCCAACTTTGAAATGGTTATGGAGTATTCGGACGTAGCTTCAAGGTCTGTTTACCGTGAGGAAGCCAAGACGATCGAGGGGCTGCGGACGAAAATAATAGAAATATCCTCAAAAGAGGAGCCCTACGATATTTTCATCTGCTATAAAGAAACCAACGAAACCGGCGGCAGAACCATTGACAGTGTTATCGCTCAGGACGTTTATGACGCTCTTACCGAAAGAGGCTACAAGGTGTTCTTTTCGCGCATAACCCTTGAAGATAAGCTTGGGCAGGAATATGAGCCATACATATTTGCGGCGCTGAACAGCGCAAAAATCATGCTTGCGTTTGGAACAGATTACGAGTATTACAACGCGGTGTGGGTGAAGAACGAGTGGAGCCGCTTCTTAAGCCTTATCGAAAGAGGCGAAAAGAAAACTCTCATTCCCTGCTATAAAGACATTGACGCCTATGACATGCCGGCGGAGTTCAAGCGGCTTCAGGCTCAGGACATGGGCAAGGTGGGTGCTATTCAGGATTTGCTGCGCGGCATCGGAAAGGTTATTGGAACAAAGGAATCTTCGCCCTCAGGCAATATGCACGCAGGGGCTGCCAGCGCTGATGGCTCCGCGCTTGTTCAACGCGGAAATATGGCGCTTGAAGACGGAGATTTTAAAAACGCGGAAGGCTTCTTTGAGCGGGTCTTGGATGCAAATCCCTCAGATGCGCGCGCCTATCTCGGTAAGTTTTTGGCGCTTCATAGCTTGACTTCCTTGGCTGATTTAGGTGATAAGGTGTGCCGCCTTGACGATGACAAAGAATTCAAACGCGCTGAACAGTTTGCCGACCCTTCGCTTGCAAAGGAGCTGAAGGCGGTTAAGGAATCGAACGCCTTAAAAATTGAAAGGCTTCGGCTGATCGACGCTGTTCGTAAATTTTTTGCCAGGGAAAAAAGAAAGGCAGACGTCTATAAATCCGCCTGCGGCAAAATGGAACAGGCCGGTGATTCGGCGGAATATCTCGCCGCAGCAGAACTGTTTTCATCCATCCCTGATTATCTGGATTCCGGTGAAAAGAAAGAGGCCTGCCTCAGCAAGGCTAAAGAACTGGCGCAGCAGAGCTCTGCACACTTAAATTCAATGAGAGAGAGAAGCAAAAAGGCTGCACCGCTTATTGCCGCCGGACGTTATCACATCGTTGGCTTACGGACGGACGGCACGGTGGTGGCCGCAGGTGAGAATAAATATGGGCAGTGCAATGTTTCCGACTGGAAACACATAGTGGCTGTTGCGGTTGGTCGTTATCACACTGTTGGCTTACGCGCAGACGGCACAGCGGTGGCCGTAGGCTCAGGGAAGGAAGGGTGCAATGTTTCAGATTGGAAGGATATTGTGGCCATTGCTACCGGCGATGCACACACAGTCGGCTTACGAGCGGACGGCACGGTGGTGGCCGCAGGCGATAATTTGAATGAAGAGTGCAATGTTTCCGATTGGAAGAATATCATTGCTGTTGCTGCCGGAAATGACCACACAGTCGGCTTACGAGCGGACGGCACGGTGGTAGCCGTGGGTGATAACAGAATCGGACAGTGTAATGTTTCCGATTGGAAGAATATTGTGGCTATTGCTGTCGGCTATGACCACACAGTAGGTTTGCGTGAAGACGGCTCAGTAGTAGCCGTGGGCGAGAATAATCGTGGAGAGTGCCGAGTTTCCTATTGGAAGGATATAGTCGCCATTTCTGCCGACGATTGTCACACTGTAGGCCTACGAGCTGACGGAAGGGCGATTGTCTGTGGCAGTAACGGGAATACTTTGCTAAACCAAAAGTGTAATGTTTCAGATTGGAATGATATTGTGGATGTTGTTGCCGGCGGTTTCCATGTTGTTGGTCTGTGCGCTGACGGCACAGTTGTGGCCACGGACTGTAACTCGGATGGACAGTGCAATGTTTCAGGTTGGCAAGATATTGTAGCCATTGCGGCCGGAGATAGCTGCACTTTGGGTATGCGTGCAGATGGCACAGTTGTGGCCGCAGGCCTCAAAAAAGATATAAATTGGAAGCTGTTTGATAATATTGACAATCTGGAAGAAGAGCGCCGCCGTGCCAAAGAAGAAGGAATACGCCGCCTTGAAGAAGAGCGCCGCCGTATTGAAGAGAAAAAGGCTGAGCTTGAAAGCACAAAGGCCGCGCTGCAAGCCGAGCTTGCAAACCTCAAAGGATTATTCTCCGGCAAGCGCAGGAGGGAAATTGAGGCTCAGCTGGCGAATATAGAGAATGAATTAAAGCAGCTTTAATAATACGGGGATAACAGGAGGATAACAATGGCAGTTTTAAAGTGCAAAATGTGCGGCGGCGACCTTGTGATCGAGCCGGGCATGACGGTGTGTGAATGTGAATACTGCGGCTCGAAGCAGACGCTGCCCAAGCTGGACGACGACA
>JAFLUQ010000161.1 GCA_022508735.1 Oscillospiraceae bacterium
TAATGGGCCCTCACCCCTACCCCGAGATGGTGCGCAACTTCCAGAAGTGCATCAGTGAGGAGACCAAGGCTCAGGTAATGGAGCTTGAGGGCCGCCTGCCCGACGCTGTTGTAGCCTGCGTAGGCGGCGGCAGCAACGCCATGGGCGCGTTCTATGACTTCATAAACGACCCCTCCGTTCGCCTTATAGGCGCCGAAGCCGCTGGAGACGGCGTGGATACCGACCGCCACGCAGCCACTATGGCCCGCGGCACAATGGGCATCTTCCACGGAATGAAGTCCGTATTCCTTCAGAATGAAGAAGGCCAGATCGACGAGGTCTACTCCATCTCAGCCGGGCTCGACTATCCCGGCATAGGCCCCGAGCATGCTTACTTAGCGTCCATCGGCCGTGCGGAGTATGTTGATATAACCGACGAGGAGGCCGTGCAGGCCTTTGAATACCTGTCCCGCACAGAGGGGGTTATACCGGCCATAGAGTCGGCCCACGCCGTGGCCGCCGCTATGAAGCTGGCCCCAACTATGGATAAGGATAAAATAATAGTTATCTGCCTTTCGGGCAGAGGAGATAAGGACGTGTTCCAGGTCGCCCGCTACAGAGGAGTTGATTTAAGTGAATAGAATAGACAAAAAATTTCAGGAGCTTAATGGCGAAAAGGCTCTCATAACCTTCGTGACCGCCGGAGACCCCGACCTCGATACCACAAAAAAGCTGGTGCTTGAAATGGAGAAAAGCGGTGCGGACTTGATTGAAATAGGCGTGCCCTTCTCTGACCCTATAGCCGAAGGCCCCACCATTCAGAAGGCCAGCCTTCGCGCCCTTAAGGGCGGCGTCACGCTGGTAAAGATATTTGACACGGTGCGTGAGCTCCGCCAAGAGACCGACGCGCCGCTCCTTCTGATGATGTACGTAAACACAATATTCCGCTTCGGCACCGAGCGTTTCTTCTCTCTTTGCAAGGAGACAGGCATCGACGGAGTTATCGTCCCCGACCTCCCCTATGAAGAAAAAGACGAGCTTTCCGACATGGCTCTTAAATACGGCGTGAAGCAAATCAGCCTTGTTGCCCCCACCTCTCACGACCGCATCGCTGAGATCGCGGGTAATGCCGAGGGCTTCCTCTACTGCGTATCCTCCACCGGAGTGACCGGCACAAGAACCGAGTTCAAGACCAACTTTGACGAGTTCTTCGGCGAGATCAAAAAGAGCGTGAAGATTCCCTATTGCGTTGGCTTCGGTATCTCCTCTCCCGAGCAGGCGAAAAAGATGAGCGAATACTGCGACGGCGTTATCGTCGGCAGCGGAGTCGTAAAGATAGTTGAACAGTACGGCAAAGACAGTATAGGGCCCGTAGGTGAATTTGTATCTGCCCTTAAAAAAGGAATGAAGGCATGATCTCGCGCGGTGATATGGCGCTGCGTCAGGTGCAGAACACTGAGCGGGATATGAAGCTGCTGTTAAAATGGCTGAGCGACCCGCGCGTGCTCCGCTGGGCCTACGGTGAGGACGCCCCCTGGGATATTGAAAAAATTTCAGAGCATTTTTCCCCTAAGGCCTCTGACAGCACCGCACGGTGCTTCATTGTGCACGGCACCGCGGAGATCGGCTACATTCAGTATTTTCCCGTAGAAGAGGATTCATATAAATATACATCCCGCGAAATGTTTGAAGCAGCCAAAAAGGGCTATGGAATAGACATATTCATCGGCGAGGTTGAGCTTTGGGATAAAGGCATCGGAGGAAGGGCCGTGGCTTTAATTGAGGAGTACCTGCGCGGTAACACGAGCGCGGAGCTTATCTGCGCCGACCCGGCGACCGATAACCCCCGGGCACAGCGCTTCTGGCGCAAGGCGGGCTTTACCCCCATCGGCCTGATAGAAAACTACGACGACCCCGCCAAGCAAAGCACATTTATGATCAAGCAAATATCAGGATAAGCAAAAAGGACTGCCGAAGCAGTCCTTTTTTTATTGCCAATTCCCAAATGGCCTATATATGTACGATAGAATACGGTTTTTCTGCCGTGATCAATTCTCTCAACACGGATTCCGTTCCGCCGGACTTGCCGTCCCATATGATAAGGGCTTCGTCGCACACAGCGATCAGCCTCAGCTCTTTCTTCCCCTTAAGTATCACCTTAGAAATTTCGTTCGCGTCGGCATATTTTTCAGCCAGCGTATCCACGCCTTTCGCTCCGCCGCTGAGTATCAGATCCACTCCCTCGGGAATATACGGCGTAAGGTCAAAGTCAGATATGCTTCTTGAACCTGTTATTAAAAGCTTCACGATAACAACTCCTTCTTTCCCCTGTAAATCGCAGATTATATAACACCAGCGGCAAATTTTACAACAAAAAATGCGCCGCCTTTTGAGAAGCGGCGCACAAAAATGCTAACTCCTCAATCGCTGCCACGCAAATTGAATATTAATGCACGCGAAAAAACATCGTTTTTTATACCACAGTGCTACAATGGAGCTTGCATTTTTTGCATATGCAAAAAACACACTGTGGTTATTTTTCACGTGTCAGTTAAATATTATTCAATTTACGTGGCAGTTATATTCTACCACATTTACCCAAATTTCGCAAGTCTTTTTTTGAAAATTTAAAAATATATATTTTTCGCCACGCAAAAAGGACTGCCGAAGCAGTCCTTTTATTGTATGACTTTTTTTACTTAACAGCCGCAAAGCCCTTTTCGAGGTCAGCGATAATATCGTCGATATGCTCTGTGCCGATAGACAGGCGAATGGTGTTGGGCTTGATGCCGCTTTCAAGCAGCTGAGCCTCGTCGAGCTGAGAGTGAGTTGTGCTTGCCGGGTGGATAACAAGAGACTTAACGTCAGCCACGTTAGCTAAGAGCGAGAACAGACTCAGGCTCTCGGTGAACTTCTTGGCAGTCTCGGCGTCGCCCTTGATCTCGAAGGTAAAGATGGAACCGGCGCCGTTCTTGAAGTACTCGTCGTAAAGCTCCTTGGCGCGGCCCGATGCCAGCGAAGGATGGTTCACGTTTTCTACCTGCGGGTGGTTCTTAAGGAATTCTACAACCTTGAGGGCGTTCTCCACATGGCGCTCCACTCTGAGCGACAGGGTCTCAAGCCCCTGAAGCAGCAGGAAGGAGTTGAAGGGAGAAATGGTAGCGCCCTGATCGCGCATGAGGGTGGTGCGGATCTTCAGGATATATGCCAGATTACCGCAGGCCTCGGTGAACACAACACCGTGATAAGAAGGATTGGGCTTGCTGAGGCCGGGGAACTTGTCGTTCTGAGCCCAGTCAAACTTGCCGGCGTCAACTATAACGCCGCCCATTACCGTGCCGTGGCCGCCAATGAACTTAGTTGCGCTGTGCACAACAACGTCCGCGCCGTACTCGATCGGGCGGAGCAGATAAGGCGTGGCAAAGGTGGAGTCTACGATCAGCGGAATGCCGTGCTTGTGAGCTATGTCGGCAATGGCGCGAAGGTCGATAACGTCAGAGTTGGGGTTGCCGAGGGTCTCGGCGTAGATGAGCTTGGTATTCTCCTGAATAGCGGCCTCGAAGTTAGCGGGGTCGGTCTGATCCACAAAGGTGGTAGTGAGGCCCTGCTCAACAAGGGTGTTGGCCAGAAGGTTGTGAGTGCCGCCGTAGAGGTTGGTGGCGGAAACGATGTGATCGCCGGCAGTGGCGATGTTCTGAATGGCATAGGTTATAGCCGCGCTGCCGGAGGCAGTGGCCAGAGCGCCCACGCCGCCCTCAAGAGCAGCTATCCTCTCCTCAAAAACTGAGGAGGTGGGGTTCATAAGGCGGGTATAGATATTGCCGTTCTCGGTGAGCGCAAAGCGGCCGGCAGCCGTGGCGCTGTTCTTGAATACATAAGATGTAGTCGCATATATCGGCACCGCACGGGCGTCGGTAGCGGGATCGGGGCTTTCCTGCCCGGCGTGGATCTGTAAGGTTTCAAATTTGTAATTAGCCATTGTTAATTCCTCCAATAGTTTAAATATAGTTTCATATGCAGTAGTTGTCGGCCCCGCCCAGGGCGAGGTCGGCCACCGTAATTCCTTCAAGATAGTTGTTTATCACTCTGTCGAGCCCTTCCCACAGGGCAAGAGTTCGGCAGCTATCTGCCCGAGGGCAGGTGTTCGGCCGGTTTTCGAGGCAGGCCACCGGGGCAAGAGACCCTTCGGCGTCGCGCAGCACCCGGGCCGCGCTTATGCGATCCGCCGGCAGTGCCAGCCGATATCCGCCGCCCTTGCCGCGTACGGCCAATAGCAGACCGCTTTTTGTCAAAGAGGCTATAATTCCCTCAAGGTACTTTTCAGATATGTTCTGCCGCTCGGCTATGTCCATGAGCTTGATGTACTCGCCGTTATCGTGCTCTGCCAGGTCAATAACGACCCTGAGCGCATATCTGCCCTTTGTTGATATTTTCATATTTCCCTCACTCTACTCAGCAAACATAGGTGTGGATAGATATCTGTCGCCTGTGTCGGGCAGAAGAACAACGATCGTTTTGCCCTTGTTCTCGGGCCGCTTAGCGAGCTGTATAGCCGCATAAAGAGCCGCGCCGGAGGATATACCCACAAGCACGCCCTCGGTCCTGCCTATTTCCTTGCCGAGAGCAAAGGCGTTCTCGTTGGAAACGGGAATGATCTCATCATACACACCGGTGTTCAGCACCTCTGGAACGAAGCCCGCACCGATGCCCTGTATCTTGTGGGGGCCGGAGGCTCCGCCGGATAGCACGGGAGAGGCTTCAGGCTCTACGGCCACGACCTTTACGTCGGGTTTTTTGCTCTTAAGGTACTCGCCCACGCCGGTGACTGTGCCGCCTGTACCCACGCCGGCAACAAAGATGTC
>JAFLUQ010000162.1 GCA_022508735.1 Oscillospiraceae bacterium
GCGGAAAGATAAACGGCTTCCCCCGTCAGGACGGCTTTATGATAACCGTGGCCTCAGAGATCATGGCTGTGCTCTGCCTTGCCAAAGACAGAAGCGACCTTAAGGAGCGCATCGGCAGAATAATCGTTGCCTATAACTATGCCGGCGAGCCCGTTACAGCGGCCGATCTGAACGCCCAGGGCGCCATGACGCTGCTTCTGAAGGACGCAGTTAAGCCCAATTTGGTTCAGACTCTTGAAAACACCCCCTGCATAATGCACGGCGGCCCCTTTGCCAACATAGCCCACGGCTGCAACAGCGTTATCGCCACCCGTCTTGCCCTGAAGCTCGGCGACTATGTGGTTACTGAGGCAGGCTTCGGCGCTGACCTCGGCGCTGAAAAGTTCCTCGACATAAAGTGCCGCGCCGCCGGTCTTAAGCCCGACGCCGTAGTGCTCGTTGCCACCTGCCGCGCCCTTAAATATAACGGCGGCGTGCCTAAGACCGAAGTAAGCAATCCCAACCCCGAGGCGCTTAAGAAGGGCCTGCCGAACCTCGAAAAGCACATCGAAAACATTGCCAAGTACGGTCTCCCATGCGTGGTAGCCATAAACCGTTTCCCCGCCGATACTGACGAGGAGCTGGCCGTTATTGAAGACTGCTGCCGCAAGAGCGGTGCGGAGTTCGCCGTGTCCGACGTATTCTCCAAGGGCGGCGAAGGCGGCGAGGAGCTGGCTAAGAAGGTGCTTGAGACCCTCGAAACCAAAGAGAGCCATTACGCTCCCATATACGGCCTTGAGGGTACCTATGCTGAGAAGGCCGAAACTATCGCAAAAGAGATATACGGCGCCGACGGCGTTGATTTCCTGCCTGCGGCCAAGAAGGCCCTCGACCAGTTCACGGCTATGGGCCTCGGCGGTCTGCCCGTTTGCATGGCAAAGACTCAGTACTCTCTCTCTGACGACCCGAGTCTTCTGTGCCGCCCGAAGGATTTCCGCATAACCGTTCGCGAAGCGCGAATCAGCGCGGGCGCAGGCTTTGTTGTGCTTTTGACCGGCGACATTATGGTTATGCCCGGTCTCCCGAAGGTTCCCGCGGCTGAAAAAATAGATATAGACGAGAACGGCACCATTACCGGCCTGTTCTGATGCAAAAAACGCTGAATAAACAGAATTAACTGTAAGCTCACATAAATCTATTGTAGGGGCGGTCATCGGCCGTCCGCAGGTACGAGCATAGTAATTTGCGAACGCGCGATGCGCGCCCCTACGGCAAGGAAGATATATTTGAAATACATTTCACACAGTCCAAATGAAACTGAAGAAATAGCCCGTAATTTAGCCAAAACAGTCTCCGCGCCGAAGGTCATCTGCCTTATAGGTGACCTCGGCGCGGGCAAGACCGCCTTTACCCGCGGCTTTGCCTCTGCCTACGGTATAGATAAGGGCGTATCCTCCCCCACCTTTACGCTTCAGCACCGCTATGAGGCAAAAGGCATGAGGATAAATCACTACGATCTCTACCGCCTGACCGATGGCGATGAGCTCCTCGATATCGGCTTCGAGGAGGATATTGAGACCGGCATATCACTCATAGAGTGGCCGGACGCTTTTATGTCACTTATGCCGGAGAATCATATTACCGTGCGCATCACCAGAGGCGAGGGCATTGATGAGCGGATAATAGAAATTGAGGGGGCGGAAGCATGAGCAACATTTTAGCACTTGACACATCTGCCCTGACCGCCACGGCCGCAGTCATTAAAGACGGCCTCGTGGCAGCCGAGGTCAGCTTCACCACCGGCCTCACCCATTCACAGACCATTATGCCTATGGTGGACTACTGCCTTAAGGGCGCGGGCCTCACTCCCGGTGATATCGACCTTTACGCCGTCAGCAGCGGCCCCGGCTCCTTTACCGGGCTTCGCATAGGAGTTGGCACGGCAAAGGCCATGGCCTACGCCTGCGATAAAAAATGCGTCGGTGTTCCCACGCTTTTAGCTCTGGCCCACAATATTGCATATGACGGGCTCATCGTTCCCATAATGGACGCTCGCCGCTCTCAGGTATACTGTGCGGCGTATCGGCGCAGCGGCAACGAGCTTACCGAGGTTCTTCCGCCTGACGCACTCAGCGTAGCCGAGCTTTGCTCAAGGATAGATGAAAAGGCTGTCTTTGTCGGCGACGGCGTGGAGGCATATATGGGTCAAATATCGGAAATACTGAAGGACAGAGCTGTTTTTGCTCCCACGCAGCTGCGGCTTCAAAGGGCGGCTTCGGTGGGTGTTGCGGCTCTTAACCTTGAAGGCGTCAGCCCCGACGAGCTGAGCGTAATTTATTTGCGTAAGCCCCAGGCCGAGCGCGAACGTGAAGAACGGCTCAACAATAATCACTGATCAGAAAGG
Organism: Oscillospiraceae bacterium; assembly: GCA_022508735.1. Classification (GTDB taxonomy): domain Bacteria; phylum Bacillota; class Clostridia; order UMGS1883; family UMGS1883; genus JAFLUQ01. Next base: position 2,384 of record JAFLUQ010000162.1, read on the forward strand.
ACGTTTACATATGAAAATAGCTATTGCGTCGGATCACGGCGGCTTCTCACTTAAGCAGGAGCTTATCCCGTGGCTCAAAGAAAAAGGCCTTGAGGTTATCGACTGCGGAACTGACAGCGAGGATAGCTGCGATTACCCCGACTATGCCAAGAAGGGCTGCGACGAGGTTCTCAGCGGAAACGCAGACTTTGTTATACTTTGCTGCGGCACAGGCGTGGGCATATCCATCGCCGCCAACAAGGTACACGGTATCCGCTGCGGGCTCTGCCCCTCGCCGGAGATAGCCGCCCTTGTAAAGCAGCATAACAACGCCAACGCCATCGCTCTTGGCGGCAGATTTACCGAGCCTGCTCTGGCTAAGGAAATAGTAGAGGCGTATATGAACGCGGAATTTATGGGCGGACGCCACCAGACCCGCGTAGATAAAATCTCGGCACTGGAAGATTAATGAAGATCAACATAGTATAAAGGAGGAAACATACAATGCGTTGTCCATATTGCGGATTCAGAGACAGTAAGGTTATCGACTCCCGCCCCACTGACGAGGGCGAGGCTATCCGCCGCCGTCGCGAGTGCATGAAGTGCGAGGAGCGCTTTACTACCTATGAGAAGGTTGAATCTCTTCCGATAATGGTCATCAAAAAGGATAGGACCCGTGAATTGTTCGACCGTGATAAGCTCATACGCGGAATTACCCGCGCCTGCGAGAAGCGGCCGGTTTCCACTGAGCAGATCGATGAAATGGCCGAAAAAATCGAAAGCTCCCTGCAGAACGCCCTCGAGCGCGAGGTAACGTCTAACGATATTGGGGAAAAGGTCATGGCACAGCTTAAGGATATCGACGAGGTGGCCTATGTGCGCTTTGCCTCGGTTTACCGCCAGTTCACCGACGCTACCACCTTTATAGCTGAAGTAAATAAGCTTTTGGTAGACCGTACCTAAATTAGCTGTAAAGATAACTTATTGTTCGCTCGTATTTATGCTGATTCGGCAGTCTAATCCCCTGTTTTAAGGGCTCGATCAATATTGGAGATGATTTTTCGTAATGGCAATTTTCAAGTGTACCCTGCGATCAATGTTTTTAGACAATGATACCGGGCTGAATATCATCCTGCCCGACAAGAGGCTGCGCCCGCCTAAGGTGCTCTATCTCCTGCACGGCTATAAGCAGTACCACGGCTCATGGCTGGATCAATCGTCCGTCGCGCGATACGCTGAGGGCAAAAACCTCGCGATAATCATGCCTGACGGAGGCCGCAGCTTTTACACCGATATGGCCCTTACCAAAGAAAATTACTACAGCTACATCACCAAGGAGCTGCCACGGTTTCTAAAGGCTCAGCTCGCCCTTGATCCCACACGGGAGGATACGGCCATAGCCGGCCTTTCAATGGGCGGCTACGGCGCGCTTAAAATCGGTATGCGTAATCCTGCTCGCTTCAGCCTTATAGGCGCCTTCTCCCCCGCCTGCGACATTGTGAAGATAGCCGATGATAATCCCGAGCTTGCGCGGTCCATTCTCGGCGATGAAAAGGCCGAGGGCAGCGAAAACGACCTCTACCGTCTGGCGCAGGAATTAGCACTGTCTGAGAACGACAAGCCTAAGATATATCACTACTGCGGCTCTGAGGATTTCATGATCAGCGAAAACCGCGATTACCGTGATTATCTGGAATACCTGCACCTCGACTATGAGTACCATGAGGAGCCGGGTGAACACGTGTGGCCGCTTTGGGATAAGTGGGCTGAAGACTTCATCAATAAGTTCACAAAATGAATAGCCACCTCATACTATAACGTATGAGGTGATTTTTATGCCAATCATTTATCTAAGCCCCTCCACACAGGAATATAATATGTACACAGGCGGCGGCAGCGAGGAATACTACATGAATCTCATAGCCGACGCCATGATACCTTACCTTCAGTCCAGCGGGATACGGTATGTACGTAATAACAAAAGTATGTCGGCGGCGGACTCTATCCGTGCCTCCAACAGCGGGAACTTTGGCCTGCATCTTGCCATTCATTCCAATGCCGCCCCTGACGGCATGTACGGCACAAAGCAGGGCGTAGATGTGTATTACGCCCGGGGAAGCGCCAATGGCCGCCGCGCCGCCGAGATCTTCGCCGAGAATATGAAGTCCATATACCCGAATCCCTCTCTCGTCCGGGCGGTTGCCACCACGAGCATAGGCGAGGTCATGTTGACCCGCGCCCCGGCGGTGTTCATGGAAATAGGCTACCACGATAACACCGCCGACGCCAACTGGATAAGGAACAACATAGAAGCAATAGCGCGTAACCTCGTGCTTTCCGTTACGCAGTTTTTCGGCGTGCCCTTCATTAACGCTACCCCGGCCCGGGAGGCCATCGTCCGAGTTTCCTACGGCAATCTGAATCTTCGCTCTAAGCCCGACCTCAGCTCCTCCGTGATCGCCCGTATGC
>JAFLUQ010000163.1 GCA_022508735.1 Oscillospiraceae bacterium
ACACCGACAGGAACCGTGATTGGCCCGATCCATGTTCCGAAGGGTGGCTTGAGCCATGCGGAGACGTATGGCCTAGATAGATGGCTGTTCACGACAGAACTCGGCTTACCGATCCACTTGGAAGAAAGAGACCGCTATGCGGTCTCTTTTTTGAACGGCCCCAGCTGGGCCGGATTACAAAGTGATTTTTTATATCCCCTATTCTTCCCACGATATATGCTCCACCGGCTTATCAGCCTCTGTCATTTTTAGGATTTCCCGGATAGCGGTCTCGGCCTGCCTTACCTCAGCCCGAAGCTCCGCGGCGGAAAGGCGCAGTGCGCCTCCGGCCAGAATGATGACCTGTTCGAGATTATCTGACGTGGCTACGCGCACTCGGTGATTTTTGCTGAGCCGGTGGGTGACCTTTTCGATATACATATCGGCGGTCTCGGCCTCCTTGGTATAGACCACGTCTAAGTTCCCCACGTGCTCCACCTCCCGGCGCTGCCCCTTTACCCTATAGGCGTCAAAGACGATTATTATCTCAAAGCGGCTGAAGCCCTTGTAATTAGAAAGAGTGTCGATGAGGGCCTCGCGGGCAGCCTCAAGACTTTCATCGGCAAGCTCCTTGAGCTCCTCCCATGCAAAGATCACGTTATAGCCGTCCACCAAAAGATATTCCGGGCCGGTGGGCACCGGCGTCTGAGGGCGGTATTTTTCTTTTTTAGGCTGAGCGGGAACCGGGTCGCGGCAAACAGCATAGCGCTCGTCCCTTTTGATAGGGCCGTAGGTGCGCTCAAATATGCGTATAAGCTCCGCGTCGTCCGCAGCTCGGCTAACGTAGTCCCGGGCCATGGAGCGAAGCTGCTCCCTCTTGGGGGTCTCTTCCCCTCCTCCGAAGGAAAAGCCGCTCTCGGCGTGCATATGATTTTTGACCTCGTACCAAGGCACCGCAAAGCCCGCCCCGCCCGCGCAGAACACGGAGTCAGCGGTATTTGCAATGTCCGCGTCGCAGTCGTAGCCTATCTCAGCTATCACCTCATCGGCATTGTGGCAGACCTCATAGCCGTCAGGCAAGCAGGACAGACGGCCCGTACCCTTGGTGTAGCCCACCACCTCGGCCGCATAGTCCCACATTTCAGAGACCGGAGCGCGGCCCCGAAGCACGGCTGTCTCCGTACCCACGTCCGGCAGAGACAGGGTTCCGCCCATCATCTGTATGTCGTTCATTGCCCGGCCCACACTTTCGGAGGGTATCTCAAGAGTGAAGCTGTACCACGGCTCAAGAAGCACGTTTTCAGTCGAGCGCAGGCCCTGCCGCACCGCGCGGTAGGTTGCCTGGCGGAAATCTCCTCCCTCGGTGTGCTTTTTGCTGGCACGGCCGGATACGAGGGTTATCTTCATGTCAGTTATCGGCGAGCCTGTCAGTACGCCCACGAACTGCCGCTCCTGAAGGTGCGTAAGAACAAGACGCTGCCAGTTTTTCTCAAGTATCTCTTCGGGGCAGTCAGCGGCAAAGCTGAGGCCGCTGCCGCGGGCGGCCGGCTCCAACAACAAATGCACCTCGGAATAGTGGCGCAGAGGCTCGTAGTGGCCCACACCAACCACCGGTGCGACAACGGTCTCCTTATAGGCGATCTTGCCACGGCCAAAGCTCAGCTCCATACCGAAGCGATCCATATATAGACGAGCCAGCACCTCAAGCTGCACCGCGCCCATGAGCCGCACGTGTATTTCCCGATGCTGCTCGTCCCAGACTATGTGGAGCTGCGGCTCCTCCTGCTCCAACTGACGAAGATTCTTAAGGGCTGTTTGCGCGTCAAGGCTCGGCGGCAGGATAACGCTGTAGCTCAGCACAGGCTCCAGCACAGGCGGTGCGGCGGCCTTTTCAGCCCCCAGCGCCTCGCCCGCACCGACAATATTAAGTCCCATGACGGCGCAGACCTCTCCGGCCTTGACCTCGTCCACCGCTTTGAATTTTGCGCCGGAATATATGCGTATCTGATTTATCTTTTCAGCCTCGTCACCCTCATTGATCAGAGAGCGCACCTTAAGGCTGCCGCCGGTTATCTTCATGTGGGTCAGGCGGTTCTTCTGTTCGTCCTCGGATATTTTGAATACGCGGGCACCGAACTCAGGGCCATAGGTCGGAGGAGTTACATAGCGCAGAAATACATCGGCAAACTCCCTGACGCCCTCCATTTTAAGAGCCGAACCAAAGCGGCAGGGGAACACCTTCCGGGCCGCTATGGCCGCGGATATATCACTCCGCTCTATATTGCCGCCTTCGAGAAATTTCTCCATTATAGTGTCCTCACACAGGGACAAGGCCTCGAAAAAGTCATCGTTTTCCACAGTAAAATCCACAAAGCCCGGCCCAAGGCGGCCCTGTAGCTCGGCGGTCAGCTCCGCGCGGGTGCGCATAGCGATATCCATCTTATTCACGAACACAAAGGTCGGCACATTGTACCGCCTGAGCAGCCTCCACAAAGTCTCGGTGTGGCTCTGTACGCCGTCGGTGCCGCTGACAACAAGAATGGCGCAGTCCAGCACGCTGAGGGTGCGCTCTGTCTCAGTTGAAAAGTCCACGTGCCCCGGAGTGTCAAGAAGGGTCATATTATAATCTCCAAGCCGCATGACGGCCTGCTTTGAGAAGATAGTTATGCCCTTCTCACGCTCTATCTTGTGAGTATCAAGAAAGGCGTCCCGATGGTCCACCCGGCCAATGCGGCGGATCTCTCCGGCCACGTAAAGAAGCCCCTCCGAGAGGGTCGTTTTTCCCGCGTCTACGTGGGCAAGTATACCGGTAACTAAATTCGCCATGGGGCACCGCCTTTAAAATATGATAATATGATTATTATATATTAAAACCTCAGATGTGTCAATATTATTTTATAGCACGGGCCGATTGGGTCAAAGTCACAAATTATTAATTTTTCTATAACCTCATTGTAAAATTGATCTGATATAATATAATTGAAAAATTGTATGGCTTAACATAAAAAAGGAGCTTTATCCAATATGATAACTAAAAAAATATTTAAACAGGCTGCGTCACTGATCACCGCGATCATCCTTCTCTGTTCATGCCAGCCGGAAGAAGAAGCCCCGGAAATCCCCGCTGTCACCGGAGATCTTGAGGTCGCCGTTCTGAAGGTCGGCCAGGCCGACGCAATAATTCTGCAAACAGAGCAGCACTGCGTATTGATCGACTGCGGTGAAAAGGACGACGGCGATGAGGTTTCCGAGTACCTTGCCTCAAACAGGATCTCAACAGTAGATTATCTCTTTGTCACTCATTTTGATAAAGACCACGTGGGCGGCGTGGCAGAGGTGCTTGACAATGTGACAGTTGAAGAGCTCGTCACCCCCGCATATGAAGGGACAAATGACGAATATTACAGCTATATGGCGGCGGCTGAAAGGCATGATATAACACCCACTCTGCTCGTCGAGAATATGAGCTTTATTTTAGACGACGTGCTCTTTGAGGTCTATCCTCCCATGAATAACTCGTATGTTGATGGGGATAACGACTATTCTCTTGCCATAAGCGTCACCCACGGCGAAAACCGCTTCCTGTTCACAGGCGACGCTGAGAAGCTTCGGATCGCCGAGATACTGCGGCAGGTCAGCGGAACCTATGATTTTCTTAAGGTGCCTCACCACGGAAAACATCATTCTTACTCCAATGGCTTTTTCAGCATAATAAAGCCAAAGATCTCAGTTATCTGCTGCAGCGACAAAAACCCCGAGGAAGAAAAGACCGTGACGGCGCTCGAAAGTCTCGGCAGCAGTGTCTACCTCACCCGTGAGGGAAATGTATACGCGGTGAGTGACGGCGAAAAAATTACAATAAATCAGTAATAAAACTCTTGACAAATGCGGAAAACGGTGGTAGGATATTATTAGCACTCAACTTAGTCGAGTGCTAATAACTTGTAAATCAAACCAAGGAGTGACATATATGGGAAAGAAGCAATTCAAGGCAGAAAGCAAAAAGCTGTTAGATATGATGATCAATTCCATCTATACGCACAAAGAAATTTTTCTGCGTGAGATCATCTCAAACTCGTCGGACGCTATCGACAAGCTGTGCTACACGGCTATGAACGCCGGCGACACCGCCATAAGCCGCAGCGACCGCTTTATCAAAGTGCGTGCCGACAAAGAAAACCGCACCCTCACAGTCAGTGACAACGGTATCGGTATGAACGAGGAGGAGCTTGAGAACAATCTGGGTGTTATCGCCCGCAGCGGCTCGCTACAGTTCAAGAGCGACATAAACAAAGAAGACACCCCGGACGTTGACATCATCGGTCAGTTCGGCGTAGGCTTTTACAGCGCCTTCATGGTTGCCGACGAGGTTACCGTTATCACAAAGAAGTACGGCGAAAACGCTGCCTATATGTGGACCTCTGTGGGGGCAGATGGTTATACCATTGAACCTACCGCCAAGGGGGACGTGGGCACGGATATAATCATAAAGCTCAAAGATGACACTGAGGACGAAAAATACGGCGAATATCTTGAGACCTATACCCTTAGAAATCTCATAAAGAAGTATTCCGATTACATTCGCTATCCCATAAAGCTTGACGTTGAGAAGTCCAGAAAAGTGGACGTGCCCGACAGCGACGAGCCGAAGTACGAGAAATACACCGAAGAAGAGACCATCAACAGCATGGTTCCCCTGTGGCAGAGAAAGAAGGATGAGGTCACCGACGAGGAGCTGAACAATTTCTATAAGGAAAAGTTCTACGACATGA
>JAFLUQ010000164.1 GCA_022508735.1 Oscillospiraceae bacterium
CACAAATTTTTCCTTAATGCAAGAGTATTTTGTGGACAAATTTAACAAAAACCGCATTTTTATAGAAATCCATCGGCGGCACATCTGGGAACATTGCCACCATGCGCCATATGTAGACTGCCATTATCAGTACGATAATAGCCGCTAACAGCGGGACACAGCTCCAGAATAGGCGGCCGGGGCGAGAGTCTTTCAGCGCGTACATAACTCCCAGCAGCGGCACGATGAAGCAGAGCGGATGCCAATGCACGGCGGCGGAAAAGTCAAGCTTTATTAGTGATAAACAGCCCCTTGTCATGCCGCAGCCGGGGCAGGGCAGCCCGGTAAGGCGCTTGATCGGGCAGCCGAGAAGCAAGCCAAAAACGGCCAGAACCGCAAGAAACAGCCCCAACCGTATCATGTTTTCAATTATTTTTCTTGCGGTGCTCATAGCTTAAGCTCGTCCAGCTGACGGCTGAGCGCGTGAATAAACTGTCTTATCTGATTGTTTTTTAGCAGTATGTTCACACAGCGGCGCACTCCGTCCACAAATTCCGGCTCAAAGTCCTCTAACGTCATGGTTTTCGCCATGGGGCAGATGCCCTTTCCGCGGGGGTCTACGATTATTTCACAGCGGCCGTCCTCGTGGAGGTAGGGCAGAAGAGGGAAGATGCGGCAGGCCAACGGACGGCGCTCACGCTCGCAGTGTCCGTCGCAGGTGAGCAGGTCGGCATATCGGCCGTAGTCATATTCAAAGTCGGTGTCGTAGAGATGCATATAGTCCGGCATATCCCGCAGCATTACGTTTTCCTCCGGAAACAGATACATTCCGGTTATTTCTTCCTCTACCCGGCAGCAGGCCCGGTCGCAGAGCTGCCCGCAGTCCACCGGTATGGGCGTTGCGTCGCCGAGGGCCGCATAGGCCATTTCATATAGCTTTTTAAAAGATAAGGGCAATTTGATTTTTTTCTCACTCATCTTTGCAAATCTCCAATCCAACGCTGTCAATACTATAGGGCGTGGTCTGATAAACGAAGTAGTTGAGCCAGTTGGTGAAAAGCAGGTGGTTGTGGCTCCGCCATGTCATCCGAGGCGTCTTAGTCGGGTCGTCATCGGGGTAGTAGTTCACAGGAACTTCTATGTCAAGACCCTTTTCCATATCCCGGCGATATTCCTTGTCGAGAGTGTCAAACTCATACTCGCTGTGGCCGGTCACAAAAACGCGTTTGTTATCCGCAGACTTGGCAATGTAAACCCCGGCTTCATCACTTTCCGCAACAATCTCCAGCTCGGGAACAGCCTCAATGTCGGAGCGAAGCACCTCGGTGTGTCTGGAATGAGGTGCGAGGAAATACTCGTCAAAGCCACGTGTCAGGCGGCTGTGGCGGTTCAGAGTGCGGTGGCTGAACACGCCGAAAAGCTTTTTTGGCAGAGCGCGCTTCTGAATCCCATAGTGGTGGTAGAGAGCGGCCTGAGCGGCCCAGCAGATGTGAAGAGTGCTGGTGGCGTGGGTGTTGGTCCAGTCCATGATCTCGGTCAGCTCATCCCAGTAGTCAACCTCCTCAAAGGGCAGCATCTCTACCGGCGCCCCGGTGATTATCACTCCGTCGTAGCGATTTTCACGAACCTCGGAAAAGGTCTTGTAAAACGCAGCCAGATGCTCCGGCGGTGTGTGCTTCGACTCATGACTGTCCATGTTGATGAACTCGGCGTCTATCTGGAGCGGAGTGTTGCTCAGAGCGCGCAAAAGCTGAGTTTCAGTGGCAATTTTGGTGGGCATTATGTTCACAATAAGCACCTTCAGCGGACGTATGTCCTGACTGAGGGCGCGCTTTTCGGTCATAACAAATATATTTTCCCCGTCGAGGACTTTAGCGGCGGGCAGATCATTCGGTATTTTGATGGGCATAGCTTCACGACCTTTCTGTAACATTATACCATAGCCGCAAGCTTGCTTGCCGGCGCATATGGTATAATTTGCGCATGTGCGTTTCCGAGCTTTGCGAGGAAAATTTCGCACGCGCATAAAATCAAATGTATAATAAAGTCTTGGCTTTATTATAGCATCAATTCCACCAATATACAAGTACTTGACATAATAAAATTTTAATGATAAAATTTACTGTATTAGGAAAGGGTGAACAAAAATGACACCTTATATATTCTGGCACTGGAACCGCCTGCCCACACTTCGGGAGGCGGACGATAAAATAAGATCCTTTGCGGAGCGCGGTTTTGGCATAGTGATCATGCCGGAGAAGGGGTTTCTTACATCGGCCTTTTTCGAGGCCCTGCGAGGTGCCTGCAGGAGCGCCGGGAGATACGGCGCACAGCTTGCCGTCGCTGACGACTGCGCGGGCTTTTCCGGCTGCGGCGGTGGTGAGGTCACCTCTGTGCCCGAATTCCGTGCCCGGCTGCTGACCCTTGTTTCGGAAAATGAGGTGGCCGCTGACGAAACGCCGCTGCTTATTAGGGATGGGCAGGCCGTTGTAGTTCGCCGGGCGGTGCCCGAGGGCGGACTCTGCCCCGCGGATGTATTTAATCCACGCGCGGTAAAGGCCTTTGCCGACAGCGTATACCGGCGGCTTATCCGTGAAACTCCGCGGTTCCTTGGCCATGAGCTTGTGGCGATATACACGAAAGAACCGTTTCCCGATGGCGCCCTGCCGTACTCCGAGGAGCTTATGCGCCGGGCCGAAGAGGAGAATATCACCGTCGAAAGTATATTCTTCGGCGAAGATAAAGAACGCTACGCTGCTCTCTCCAACCACCTCGGGGCCGAGGCCCTGCACCCTGTGCTGAAGGAGCGCTGTGAGGCCGCCGGGCTGAGGCTTATGAGTCCTACAGAAAGCTCTTCGGCCGAAAAAATATCCGTTCTTGATTTCACTCCCGACGGGCAGCACTTCTATTCCGACGCCCTGCGCGCGCTGGCTCTCGGCTTTGGCGGAGGTGATGCCGTAGTTGAGGGCGAAGGCGTGGAGCCAATCGACCTGCCATTTAACGAAAACCGACCTTGCGTCGCCTTTGACAGTCTGTGGACTGCGGCGGCATGCAGGTTGGATCGCTTCACCAAAGGCTTGGAAATGAACGACTTCTCTGCCGAAGCTGACAGAGAGGAGATAAAAATAAATCAGCTTGCCGGTAAGGATGCGGCTCTGTATATATTCGCGAACAGCGGCAATGAGGCCGTAAGCTGCAAATGCAGTGTTGCCGACAGCCGCCCGGCCTACGTTTTTGACTTTGTGAGCGGAGAGCTCTATTCCCCCGGCGCGCAAAAAATCGAGGCCACACTGGAGAGAGGCGGCAGTCTGGCAGTGCTGTGCAGCGGAGAAAGCATATCCGCCGCACCAATGCCGAAGTTTATCCGCACAGGGGCCGTATTTTCTGACCTTGGCAAGGGTGAGGAGCTGACAGCCGAAACAATTGAGGAGGGCGCGGAAACCGCCGTTTACGAGTTGTCTGTGCCCGAGCTTTCCGAGAACGGCGGACTGCTTTGTCTCAACGGAAGCTTCGCCTGCGCAGAGGTTCGCATAGGCCGCCGCAGAGAAAAGCTTATCGCCCCGCCCTTCCTGATGCCGCTGTTTGCGTCAGACGCGGGCCGCAAAGCTGAAATAACGCTGTATTCTGCCATGCCTGCGCCGGAGTTTGTTGATGAATTTACAGATAAAACGATGTTCCCTGTACTTAATTCTGTATGCGTAATGTGATCCGGGCATTTTAATATGTTTTTTTAAAATTTTTTAAAAAAATTTTGAAAAAACACTGGAAATTTTTACAGCAATGGTATATAATATACACGAAACTATATAAGGAGGACAATCCAATGAGCAAAAAATACGTTTATTTGTTCAGCGAAGGCGATGCCAGCATGCGCGAGCTCCTCGGCGGCAAGGGTGCTAACCTCGCTGAAATGACCAAGCTTGGTCTTCCCGTTCCTCAGGGCTTCACTATTTCAACTGAAGCTTGTACTCAGTATTATGAGGACGGCAGAAAAATCAACGACGAGATTCAGGCCCAGATCGTTGAGCACATCGCTAAGATGGAAGAGATCACCGGCAAGAAGTTCGGCGATAAGGACAACCCCCTGCTCGTATCCGTACGTAGCGGTGCCCGCGCTTCCATGCCCGGCATGATGGACACAATACTTAACCTCGGCCTTAACGAGGTCGTTGTTGAGGCTATGGCCGAAAAGAGCGGCAACCGCCGTTGGGCCTACGACTGCTATCGTCGTTTCATCCAGATGTATTCCGACGTTGTTATGGAGGTCGGCAAGAAGTACTTTGAGCAGCTCATCGACGAGATGAAGGAAGCTAAGGGCGTAACTCAGGACGTTGACCTTACAGCTGACGACCTCAAGACTCTTGCTGAGCAGTTTAAGGCTGAGTACAAGGAAAAGATCGGCGAGGACTTCCCCTCCGATCCCAAGGAGCAGCTTATGGGCGCTATCAAGGCCGTATTCCGTTCCTGGGACAACCCCAGAGCTAACGTATACCGCCGCGACAACGATATTCCCTATTCCTGGGGTACTGCCGTTAACGTGCAGATGATGGCCTTCGGTAACATGGGCGAGACCAGCGGTACAGGCGTTGCCTTCACCCGTAACCCCGCCACCGGCGAGAAGAAGCTCATGGGTGAGTTCCTTATGAACGCTCAGGGCGAGGACGTTGTTGCCGGCGTTC
>JAFLUQ010000165.1 GCA_022508735.1 Oscillospiraceae bacterium
GTTATTATATAAATCAAACTAAAAAATACTTTTACGGAGGTAAACTAAAATGGCAGTAAAAATCAGACTCAGAAGATTAGGCGCAAAGAAGGCTCCCTTCTACAGGGTTGTTGTAGCTGATTCCCGCTATCCCCGCGACGGTCGCTTTATCGAGGAGATCGGCACATATGATCCCCTTCAGAACCCCGCTAAGTTTGAGGTTGACGGCGAGAAGGCTCAGCGCTGGATCAAGAACGGAGCTCAGCCCACTGACACCGTAAAGAGCCTGCTTAAGAAGCACGGAATAATCGAGTAATCGGTTTTCTGCTTTGGAGAGGAAGGTACTTAGTGAAAAAGCTTCTTGAAACCATCGTTAAGCCTCTTGTTGACCACCCTGATGAGGTTGTTGTGACCGAGACGGAGAATGACACCACGGTTGTGCTTGAGCTCCGCGTTGCTCACAGCGATATGGGCAAGGTCATCGGCAGACAGGGCAGAATAGCCAAGGCTATCCGTACCCTTGTCAAGGGTGCCGCCAAGAGAGTCGGAAACGATAAAAAAGTAGTCGTGGATATTCTCGACTGATAATAAGAGGGGAACTGCTGTTTTGAAGCAGTTCTCTTTTTTATAAATTTTTTTAATTTCCGGGAACTTTTTTCGTATTTTGTCGTCTAACTTATAAGAACCCTACAAATCGAAGATTTGTATAGCTGCAATGTCGTGGTTACCTCAAAATAAAAACGGGTATAGCCATAGTGGCAGATTTACAGTAAAAAAGGTTACAGGAAAGGACGACCAATTATGAAAAAAGTTTGCGCGATTATTTTTATACTTCTTCTTCTTTCAGGCTGCGCGGAGCTTGCAAATTCTGACAAGGTGAATATTGCTGAAGCGCTGATACTTCAGGTTTCTGAGACAAGTCTCGACGGCATGACCAGATATTTTCATCCGTATGGATTTGCCCTGACCGCTCCGTCGAGCTTTGAGCCGCGTCAGGAGCTTTTGGACCTTGAGCTTCGTCTTGAGCGTGACGACTGTGTTATCGAGGTGCTGCCTCAGAAACTGGAAGAGGGAGTTTCGCCTCAGGTTTACAGCAGCTACTCTAACGGCTTTCTCAGAAATGAAGAGCTGCACTATCTTGACGGGCAAGAGAACACATTGCTCTCCGGCCGCAGCGCCCTTCTTACCCGCTGGCACCGTGAGAAATCCGGCGAGGGCGACAGAAACTACTACGCTTTGGCCGATGTGTATGACGGTGATATGGTCTATACTATATTCCTCAAGGCCGACCGCGACGTTGAAACGCTGGACTTCGACTATCGCAAGGTGTTCGACAGCCTTGAAACAGGCCGTTTCAGCTATGCTATAAAGCATGTGCCTGTCTTTACGAACGACCACCGCTCCCGCATGAACGCCGAGACCGCCGCTTTGTATGAGGAGTATTTCGGTGATAACGGCAAGTTTCACTGGGGAATGTACTATCACCGCCAGCCCGTGGACGGGATGGAGAAGTTCGAGCTTTTAGAAAAATACGTCGGCGATATGGACATGGTCCTTCTATACACTGAGATATATGATGAATACGACCCTTACATGGCCTACGGCGGTATGGTAAATGCCTGGGAGAGCGGCAAGATATGCGAGGTGACCCTCCAGCTGGATATTCATCACGACGAGAGCGACGTCTATGAAATACTCCGCGGCGAGCACGACAATTTCCTTTACCCATACGCTGAGGACATAGCCCGCTTCGGCCACCCCATCTTCATGCGGCTTTTTAACGAAATGAACGGCGAATGGTGCGAATATTCCGGCTTTCAGACCTCCCGCGACCCGGACGTGTATCTGCGGCTTTATAAGTATATCTATAACATCTTTGAGGAGGTCGGCGCGGACAACGTGATATGGGTATGGAACCCAAACGAAAAGAGCTACCCGACATTCAATTGGAACGATATGCTGCTCTATTATCCCGGCGACGAGTATGTTGACGTTATCGGCCTTTCGGGGTATAATACAGGTACTGGTATCCCCGGCGAGATCTGGCGCAGCTTTTCCGAGATATATGACGGGTACTATGAGTATATGCGCGACACCTTCAATAAGCCGATGATGATAACCGAGTTTGGCTGCGCTCTTGAGGGCGGCGACAAGCTCAGGTGGGTAGAGGAGATGTTCCGCGACCTGCCGGAGAAGTACCCCGAGATACGCGCCGCCGTGTGGCTGCACGAGCGCGACACCAATAAGGCCACCGGAGAAACCACCCGCTCCTTCTTCCTTGACGATACGCCGGGGCTCCCTGAACTGTTCAAGGAAAATCTTGATAAGCTGGATCGGTAATTATAACAAATAAGCCTAATTTTATTCTTGCCTTTGGCAGAAGATAGTGATATAATAACCATATAAAGATAATATTTGGGAGGAATTTTCATGTCAAAGGTATACTTTTCCAAAAATATAACCCCACAGAAGGTTTCGGAGCTGTACGATATGGTGGGAAAGGAGCTTAAGGGCAAGGTGCTTGCGAAGCTTCACTCCGGCGAGGTTGGCAACCAGAACTTTCTGGGGCCGGAAATGTGGAAGGACATAATCGACCGGCTCGGCGCTGTGGTGGGCGAGTGCAACACGGCCTACGGCGGCCCGAGAAGCACCACCGACCGGCACATGAAGGTGCTGGAGGATCACGGCTGGAGCAAGGCCTTCACGGTTGACCTGCTGGACGCCGAGGGGCCGGATCTGGAGCTTGACATTCCGGAGGGCAAGGTCATTAAGAAGGACTACGTTGGGAAAAACATGGCAAACTATGATTCAATGCTCGTGCTTTCCCACTTTAAGGGCCACCCCATGGGCGGCTACGGCGGAGCGATAAAGCAGCTCTCTATCGGTCTCGGCTCCTCCTTCGGCAAGGCCTATATCCACGGCGCGGGCGAGCCTGAGAAGATATGGAGCTCCGACCACGACTCCTTCCTTGCGTCTATGGCCGATGCCGCCTGTGCTGTAGCGGGCTTCTTCAAGGGAAATATCGTGTATATCAACGTTATGAAGAATATGTCGGTGGACTGCGACTGCTGCGAGGTGGCCGAGGACCCCTGCGTGGCGGATATAGGCATACTGGCCTCTGACGACCCTGTGGCAATTGACCGCGCCTGCCTCGATCTGCTCTACGCCTGTGACGACCCGGGCCGCGACCACCTCATAGAGAGAATAGAAAGCAGAAATGGCTGGCACACCCTTCACTGCGCCCGTGACCTCGGCCTCGGCAGTGAGGAATATGAGCTGGTGAATATTGATTAATGCGGGAGATGAAAAGATGAAAAAGATCCTGAGTGTTATTTTAGCGGCATTGCTGCTTTTGGCGGCCCTGCCCGCGCTTGCGGATGGCGGTATAAGCGTTGTCGTAGGCGGCGAGGAGATCAGCTTCGATCAGCCGCCGATAATTAAGGATGGCCGCACCCTTGTGCCGGTCCGCGGCGTGTTTGAGGCTTTGGGCTGCACAGTCAGCTGGAGCGAAGCAAATCAGCAGGTCACTGTTGTAAACGGTGATGAAGAGATAAGCTTCCGGCTTGGAAGCGGCCGCTACGAAAAGCTGAAAAACGGCCAAGCGGAGAGCGAGGGGCAGTTTGACGTGGCTCCTCAGGCGGTAAACGGACGCACTCTTATTCCCGTACGCGACATAAGCGAGGCCTTTGGCTTTGACGTTGAGTGGAACGAGGATACAGGCACAGTTGTTATAAATGATGCGGATACGATAAAGATCGGTATTTTGCAGTTGGTGACGCATCCTGCTCTGGATGCTATCAACAACGGCTTTATTGACGCTATAAACGACAGCGGACTAAAGGTGTATATCGAGCATAAGAACGCGGAAGGTGATTTCGTTAATTCCGTTGATGATGCTGAGGAATATGTGAGAGAAGAAAAGGACCTTATCCTTGCCTTTTCTACGCCTTCAGCGCAGGCGGCATCCTTCAGAACAAAGGATATCCCCATACTCTTTACCGCTGTTAGTCAGCCGGTGGAGGCAGGCCTGATCCAGTCGCCGGCGCACCCGGGCGGAAATATTTCCGGCACGCTTGATACTTATCCCGTGGAAGCACAATTGCAGCTCCTTCGCCGACGGGCGCCTGAGGCCCGGACAGTGGTTGTTGTTTATCCTGATTGGGATAGTTATTTTGCCGCTGCTGCTAAGCAGGCCGAAGAAATATTGACCGGAATGGGTTTAAATGTGATAACCATGAGCGTGGAATATTATAATACAGATTTTAATGAGTTGGTGGCCTCATGCCTTGATCAGGCTCAGGCGGTATATGCCTTGAATGTGGGCGCTGATTTTGAAAGCGCCGGAATTCCGACAGTTTATAGCAGAAGCGATATTGTTTACAGTCTTGTCACCTATGACATAAACTACTATAACCTCGGTTACAGAACGGGCCGGATGGCCGTGCGTTACCTCTCGGGCGAGGTAGAGAGCGTTGGCGATATGCCTGTGGAGCAGCTCAGCGACGACGAGCTTGACATCGTCGTCAACTGGGAATTGGCCTCAGCTATGGGTATCACTCCCGAGGATATTGAAATGTATGCTCCGGGATACAAGGTTGAACAGTAAAAATAAGTGGGTAAAAAACTCGCTTTGTAGTGTGGAGGCACAGGGGCCGGCCGAAAAAATCGTGCAGA
>JAFLUQ010000166.1 GCA_022508735.1 Oscillospiraceae bacterium
ATCGCCGGGGAGATCAAGGATATCGCCAAGATGCTGAACATCAGCTACGACAAATTTATCCGCACCACCGACGATTACCACGTTAAGGCCGTGCAGCAGATCTTTAAAAAGCTCTACGATCAGGACGACATTTATAAGAGCGAGTATGAGGGCTGGTACTGCACTCCCTGCGAGAGCTTCTGGACAGAGACTCAGCTCAAGGACGGCAAGTGCCCCGACTGCGGCCGCGAGGTCAACAGGACAAAGGAGGAGGCCTACTTCCTTCGGCTCGGCAAGTATCAGGACAGACTGCTTGAATACATTGAGGAAAACCCCGAGTTTATCCAGCCCGAGTCCCGTAAAAAGGAAATGGTCAACAACTTTATCAAGCCCGGCCTTCAGGACCTCTGCGTGAGCCGCACCAGCTTCAGCTGGGGCATACCCGTTGAGTTCGACCCCGGCCACGTTGTATATGTGTGGATAGACGCACTCTCGAACTATATCACCGCCCTCGGCTATACGCCCGAGGAGAAGGGCGAGCTATACAAAAAGTACTGGCCCGCGGACGTACACATCATAGGCAAGGACATTGTACGTTTCCATACCATCTACTGGCCCATCATGCTCATGGCACTGGGCGAGCCGCTGCCGAAGCAGGTGTTCGGCCACCCGTGGATGCTGTTTGGCGAGGAGAAGATGAGCAAGAGCCGCGGCAACGTTATCTATGCCGAGGACCTTGTTAAGCGCTTTGGCGTGGACGCCGTGCGTTACTACTCCCTTCACGAAATGCCCTTCGCGCAGGACGGCAGCATAACCTATGACGTGTTCATGAGCCGCTATAACAGCGACCTTGCGAACACTCTCGGCAACCTTGTGAACCGCACCGTTGCCATGATAAACAAGTATTTTGACGGCGTTATCCAGCCCGGAACTGTTACAGAGGAGATAGACGACGACCTTAAGGCCGTTGCCGTTGGCGCTATCGGCAAGATCGAGGCTCGAATGAAGACCCTTCACGTAGCCGACAGCCTTGACGAGATATGGAATGTGGTGAACCGCGCCAACAAGTATATCGACGAGACCACCCCGTGGGTGCTGGCTAAGGATGAGGCTCAGCTCCCGAGGCTCGGAACAGTGCTCTATAACCTTGCCGAGACCATAAGAATAATCGCGTCACTCTTGTCGCCTTTTATCCCAGATACCTCCGAGAAGATCGCGGCTCAGCTTAACGCTACTGCTCTGGATTATGAGTCCGCTCACAGCTTCGGCCTTACAGAGGCCGGCACAAAGGTGGGCGAGGCCGTGCCGCTGTTCGTGCGCCTTGACATTGAGAAGGTGCTCAAGGAGATCGAAGACGAAGCCCCTACCGAGCCTGAGGCAGAGGAAATCACGGAGCCTGAGCACAAGCCTGAGATCGACATCGACGCCTTTGCCGCCTCTGAGCTGAGAGTTGCCAAGGTAATCGAGTGCGAAAAGATAAAGAAATCCAAGAAGCTCCTTAAGCTTCAGGTAGATTTAGGCTACGAAAAGAGGCAGGTAGTGAGCGGCATTGCCGAATATTACAAGCCGGAGGAAATGGTTGGCAAGAAGGTCATCGTTGTGGTGAACCTTAAGCCCGTTAAGCTCTGCGGCGAGGAGAGCCGCGGCATGATCCTCTGCGCCAGCGAGGGCGACAAGCTCTGCACTGTAACTCCCGAAATTGATATGCCGCTCGGCAGCGAGGTGCGCTGATGCTGTTTGACACACACGCCCACTATGACGATGAACGCTTTGATGAGGACCGTGACGAGCTGCTTTCCTCCATGCCCGAAAAGGGCGTGGAGCTGATAGTGAACGCCGGCAGCGACCTTGCGTCCTCAAAAAAGAGCGTGGAGCTGGCCGAAAAATATCCCTTCATCTATGCCGCCGTGGGCTTTCATCCCCACGAGGCCAAGGATATGACCGCCGAGGCAGAGGCGGAGATCCTCACCCTTGCCAAGCACGAAAAGGTGGTCGCCATAGGCGAAATAGGCCTCGATTATCACTACGACCTTTCACCCCGTGAGGTGCAGCGGGAGGTTTTCGCCCGGCAGATAGCAATGGCTAAACAGGCAGGGCTCCCCTTTGTGGTGCATGAGCGTGAAGCCTGTAAGGACTGCCTCGACATTCTGAAGGCCGAGGGCGTGGGCGAGAGGGCAGGCGTGATGCACTGCTTCAGCGGCAGCCGCGAAACTGCGAAGATAATGCTGGACATGGGCATGTACCTGTCTGTCGGCGGCCCTGTGACCTTTAAAAATAACGTGAAGACCGTTGACATGGTGGCCTATGCCCCCATTGAGCGGCTTTTTATCGAGACCGACAGCCCCTATCTCACGCCGGTACCGCACCGCGGCAAGCGTAACGACAGCTCATATGTGCGTTTCGTGGCCGAAAAGATCGCCGAGATAAAGGGCATGGACGTAGAAGAGGTAGTCGAAATAACCAAAAATAACGCTAAACAATTTTTCAAAATTCAGTAGAGGCGAGGTGCATAGGAGCATAAAATAGCACCGAGGTGATCTTTGTGGAAAACTCTGAAAAAAGATGCTGGTGCTATGTTACATATGCTTTTGCAATGGACAGTGTTCCGCCCCTGCCGCTGCCAAGGCCCACTGACGGCGAAGCAGCGCCTGAGCCCGTCGGCGGCTTTGAGCCTACTTGGTTTTTGAATGCGAAATTCCCGGAAGACGAGGAATAGACATAGATACGATTCTATGTCTTATGAGCAAAACAACTAAATTAGCCCACGCCATGCGGGTTTACCCCGCATGGCGTTTTTCTTGACATGGGTCAAAATATATGCTATACTAAATTTCAGAGGCAATGATCAACAAAACTCAGTTGAGGAGGCAGAATACAGTGTATGACGGAGAAACATTAATAATATCTGCTTATCATAACTCTATAACAGCTGATATGTTCAAAGGTATAGAAAAAATCTATATTCCTTTACGTGAAGTTGACAAAGTGAGGAACGTAATTGAAGAAAGATGCCGCGATGCTTTATTTATAGAGTGGTACGGCGGTATTGGCATGGGAGACGCCTCATTTAAGTGGCTATATATTCTGCGAAGCGAACGGGTTCTTTTTTTCGTAAACGGAATATCTTTTTGGGGCGGAGATATTGGGCTGTCAAAGCCGGAATTTTTTGAATTATGCAATTACGATATATGGTGTACAGAAAAAATTGCGGCGGAGCTGTCGAAATATCTTAAAGAAAATGTGACAACACAAACCGTGAAAAAAATAATAACGGCACTGGAATGCTGATATAATAAAAGACTTCCTTTCCGGGTTTACTCTGTTTTGAGTATTCCCCGGTTGGAAGTCTATTGTTTTTTTATTTACTTGTGCTGCCGAAGCCGCCGTCGCGCTCCGCCGTGGCCTCGTCGTCTTCGGTTATGCCGTACTCAAGGAAAACTCCCTGAGCAAAGGCGTCGCCGCGCTTTAATTCCACGGTTTTGCCGGTTCTCGAATCATTGGTGATCTTGATAAATATATGCCCCTCATTGGAGCTGTTATAATAGTCGCTGTCGATTATGCCTACGGTGTTATTGAGCTGAAGACGGAACTTAAAGCCCAGACCGCTGCGGGGATAGATATTGAGCACCCAGCCGTCGGCTATCTTAGCACGAATGCCAGTGGGGATCTTTATCTCCTCGCCGGGGGCAAGAGTGAAGTCACGGGTCGCGCGGAAATCATAGCCCGCGCTGCCGGCTGTGGCTCTCACCGGAAGGGTTATGGCCTCATAGGCCTCGCCTGCGTCTGCCGCTTCGGGGAAGCAGTCCTTATAGCCCTCCTCAAACTGAGCAAAGGAAACCTTTTCAAATTTAGCTATGCGCCGCATCTTACTTTTCCTCCAGAAGCTTTTCCACACTGGCAAGCTTCACGCAGGTGACAAACACTTCCATAGCAGCTTTAAGCTCCTCGGGAGAGGGGTAGGTGGGGGCGATGCGGATGTTGCTGTCGTGGGGGTCCTTGCCGTAGGGGTATGTAGCGCCCGCACCGGTCATCTTTACTCCGGCCTCTGCGGCCAGTTTAACTATGGCCTTGGCGCAGCCCTCCAGAGAATCAAAGCTCACGAAGTAGCCGCCCTTGGGGTTATACCAGCTGCCGATCCCGAGGCCGCTGAGCTCGCCTTCAAGCGCGTTTATAACCGTCTCAAACTTGGGACGAATGAGCGCCGCGTGCTCCATCATGTGCTTCTTGATACCGTCGAGATTCTTGAAGTAGCGCACGTGGCGGAGCTGATTGAGCTTGTCGTGGCCGATGGTCTGAACGGAGAGCAGGGTCGCTATCTCGTTAATGTTGGCCTTGGAGGCCGCGATAGCCGCTATACCGCTGCCGGGGAAGCTGATCTTTGAGGTGGAGCTGAACTTATATACCATGTCGGGATTGCCAGCCTTTTCGCAGGCGTCGAGAATTTCAATAAGTACGTCCTGATCGTCCTCATAGAGGTGATGAACGCAGTATGCGTTATCCCAGTATATACGGAAGTCGGGGGCGGCAGGCTTAAGCGCCGCAAAGCGCAGAACAGTCTCGTCGGAATAGGTTAT
>JAFLUQ010000167.1 GCA_022508735.1 Oscillospiraceae bacterium
ACCGGGCACTCCGCCTTGGCATAGCGCTCCTCGAGGGCCTTTATTTCGTCCTTCTTCATGTCTACTGCGCAGAAAACAAAATCAACCATTCCTGCAATTTTTTCTACATCCGCCGCAGCGTCCATGACTACCATATCGGCCACAGATGCGGGGATATCCTCGTTCATAGCCCACTTGGAGCCAACTGCCTCGGCGTACTTCTTTCCGGCGCTTCTGGGAGAAGCGGCCAAAACCTCTATTCTAAACCACGGATGATCGTGCAGCAGGGTTATAAACCGCTGCCCCACCATGCCCGTGGCTCCGATTATACCTATTTTGTAGTTTTCCTTCATTGAAACAAACTCCTTTTCAGAGAATTAAAACAAACCAAAGAAGCTGAAGCGCAATCCTATCGCTATGAGACAGAATATTACAAAAAATGCTATGGCTACACCTACAAACACAGTTTTAGCTTTCTTTTCCATTTTATCCTTTTCCACAAGCACTGAGAACACCAATGCCATTACCAGGATAACCGCAAGACTCAGGTATACCAGCATATATGCTTTGATGGCACCCATTACGCCACAGAACTGGATTACCACCATACTCCAGAGGATATAGAGGAAAACTCCGCAGTAGGTGAACAGACTCTTCTTCTCCTTATAGGCTCCGATGGCCGCACAGATCATGGCGCCCACAATGCTGCCCCAGAAAAGAATCTGGATAAAAGCCTGTGCGCCGTTAACCGTAGTAATGTTAAAGCTCATTGTCTGCAGGAGAAACACTAATAAAGCATAGAGTATAGTTATAACAATTACAGTAAATATTCTATTGGAAAGTCTTTCAGCTTCAATGTGGCTATTGCTATTCCGATTTGTTTCTGTTGTTTTTTTCATTTTTGAAGCCATGAGGCTCCTCTCCTTTCGTGCACTTGTACGTCCCGGTTATTATATGCTTTTTTTGCACCACAAAAACACTCCACCCATATATTTTACCTTAAAATTTTCATAAAGTCAAGAAGTTTGGGAAAATTTTCACAATAAAGTATGGACAAATTTAGAATTTTGTGAGATAATATAGAATGTAAGATTATAAATAACAGTTTCCCAAAGGAGGAGTTATATACAACATGAACCGCACAACTATAAAAGAGCTGTTCCGCTCTACGCCGGAAAACTCTGCCCCCATAAGGGTTGCCGGCTGGATAAGAAGCATACGCGATAACGGAAGCTTTGCCTTTATAGCCTTAAATGATGGCAGCTTTTTTGAAAATTTGCAGGTGGTGGCCGAGCGCAGCCGCCTCGAAAACTATGACGAAATAGTTTCCCAGAACGTTGGAGCGGCGCTGTGGCTTGGCGGCGAGCTTCGTCTGACGCCCGACGCTCGCCAGCCCTTTGAGCTCAACGCCACATCTGCCCGGGTGGAAGGTGCCTCCACACCTGACTATCCGCTTCAGAAAAAACGCCACAGTAACGAATATCTGCGCACAATCGCCCACCTCCGTCCCCGCACGAATTTGTTTTCGGCGGTGTTTAGGGTCAGAAGCCTTTTGGCCTACGCCATTCACACCTTCTTTAATGATCGGGGCTTTGTTTACGTCCACACCCCCATAATAACCACCAGCGACTGCGAGGGTGCCGGCGAGATGTTCCGCGTCTCGACTCTGGACCCGGCTGATCCGCCGCGGCTCGACAGCGGAGAGATCGACTTCTCGAAGGACTTCTTCGGGAAGCCCACGAGCCTGACGGTCAGCGGCCAGCTCAATGTTGAGACCCACGCTATGGCCCTCGGCAGCGTATACACCTTCGGCCCCACCTTCAGGGCCGAAAACAGCAACACACCCCGCCATGGGGCTGAGTTCTGGATGGTTGAGCCCGAGATAGCCTTTGCCGACCTGAGCGACGATATGGCCCTTGCCGAGGATATGCTGAAATTCATTATAAAATTTGTTATGGACCGCGCCCCAGAAGAGATGGCCTTCTTCAACAAATTTGTGGATACAGGCCTTATGGATAGGCTGAATACGGTTATAAATTCCGACTTTGCCCGAGTGACCTATACCGAAGCGGTTGAGCTTCTTCTGGGCAGCGGTGAAAAGTTTGAATACCCCGTGGAGTGGGGTATAGACCTCCAGACCGAACATGAACGCTACCTGACTGAAAAAATATTTAAGCGCCCGGTGTTCGTCACTGATTACCCCAAGGAGATCAAGGCCTTCTATATGCGCCTGAATGATGACGGAAAGACAGTGGCTGCCATGGACTGCCTTGTGCCCGGTGTTGGCGAGATCATCGGCGGCAGCCAGCGCGAGGAGCGGCTTGATCTCTTGACCGAAAGAATGAATGAGCTTGGGCTTAAAGAAGAGGACTATTGGTGGTATCTGGATCTCCGCCGCTTTGGCAGCGTTCGCCATGCGGGCTTTGGGCTTGGCTTTGAACGCGCTCTCATGTATATAACCGGCGTGTCAAATATACGTGATGTGCAGAGCTTCCCACGCACAACCGGAAATGCGGAATTCTAAATGAAAGGACAGATTTTATGCAGACGCTTATTGCTATAGCACTCTTTGTGCTTGTGTTCCTGATCTATAATTTTGTTAACGCTGCGGCCGGTATAGCTGCACTGTTGGCCGTGCTGGCGGTATTCATATGGCTGAAATGGCCAACGATACTCATGCTTCGCGGTAACAGCCGCTATAACAAGGGCGACCATGCCGGCGGCTTGGCTCTGATGGAGCAGGCTTATAAGACCGGCAAGCTCGACAGCAGTATGGTTGTTTACTACTCCTACTGCCTTGTGAGGGAAAATCAGGACGACCGCGCCACTGAGCTGCTTGATGAATTTATAGCCTCCGGCAAGGGCACTAAGGCCGATATCTGCCGGGCCAAGCATAATAAAGCACTGATACTCCGAAATGCCGGAAAGACTGAAGAAGCCTTCGAGGTCATGAAGGAGGTTCATGCCGATATGCCCGCCTCTGACACCTTCGGCACTCTCGGCCTCATATATCTCGAGCTGGCGGATAAAAATCCCGAGCTTGCCGAAGAAACAGAAAGCTTTCTTAACGAGGCCTATGAATACAACAGCGACGACCGCACAATAGCCTGTAACTTGGGTGACTGGAATCTTCGCACCGGCAAGCTGGACGAAGCGGAGTCTATATACAAGAATATTGTAAATCATCGGCAGAACAGCCCTACCCCCTACTACAGCTACGCACGTGTACTTATGGAAAAAGGCAATTATGAGGACGCTGAGGATATGCTTAACCATGCCCTTCGCTACCCCTTCACCGGCGTGACCGCCATCAAGCGTGAGGACGTGGAAACCGCACTTAAGACTGTTGAGGAAAAACTGGCTGCCAATAAAACCGATGACTAAAGGAGACGACATTAATGAAAGCGATAACCGACGTATTAACTGATATAGTGAGCCGCGCCTTTGAGAGCTGCGGCTATGACAGCACTTTGGGCACAGTGACGGTATCTGACCGCATGGATCTGTGTCAGTTCCAGTGTAACGGTGCCTTTGCTGGGGCAAAACTCTATAAAAAGGCGCCCTTCATGATCGCCGAGGATGTTGCCGCAAAGCTCCGCGAAAGTGATATATTTAAAAGCGTTGAAGTTGTTAAGCCCGGCTTCCTGAACCTCACTCTTTCCGATGCGCACATGCTGTCGCTCATGGGGGAGATAGCCGCTGATCCGAATTTAGGCGTGCCCCAAGCGGAAAAAGAAGAAACTATCATAATCGACTACGGCGGACCAAACGTGGCAAAACCCCTGCACATAGGGCATCTCCGCAGCGCCATCATCGGCGAGGCCATCAAGAGACTGGCCCGGGCCACCGGCCGGAAGGTCTACGGCGATATACACATGGGCGATTGGGGCCTTCAGATAGGCCTTGTCATAGCCGAGCTCCGCGAGCGTCACCCCGACTGGCGCTGCTTTGCTGACGATTACGCCGAGAGCGAGGGCGTGCCTGAGCTGGACGTTGACACTCTCAATGAGATATATCCCTTTGCTTCCAAAAAGAGTAAGGAAGACCCGGAGTTCAAGGCCACGGCTCAGGCCGCCACGGGAGAGCTGCAGAATGGCCGTACCGGCTTTATTGCCCTGTGGAAGGAGATTCTTCGCGTCAGCGTGGCCGACCTTAAGCGCAGCTACGACCGTCTCGGCGTCAGCTTTGACCTTTGGTACGGCGAGAGCGATGCCGACAAGTATGAGCCGGAGTTGATTAAAGTGCTTACCGAGAAAAATCTTCTTGTGGAGAGCGAGGGCGCCAAGGTCGTGGAAGTGGCCGAGGATGACGACAAAGCCCCTATGCCCCCGGTAATTATAAAGAAGAGCGACAATTCAAGCATATATGCAACCACTGACCTGTCTACCATAATCCAGCGGCAGAAGGACTTCTGCCCCGACAAGATATGGTACGTGGTTGACAAGCGCCAGAACCTTCACTTTACTCAGGTGTTCCGCTGCGCCCGCAAGGCTGAGCTTGTGCGCGAGGACTGCGAGCT
>JAFLUQ010000168.1 GCA_022508735.1 Oscillospiraceae bacterium
TCAAGATAAAGCTTGGTATTCGGATATAAGCTTGCATAGGTCTGATCCCAAAGCCCTGCCAGAATTATCGAGGGGTCCTCAGCGGTGACAGGCATGGTTGTCGGCACGTAACCCTCACCTTTTTTGGGGTTTCCGTTGGCATCTGTTCCGTTAGGAAATTTTCCGTTATCACCCGGCTGACCGTCAATATACGGTGTGATCGTTACAGTGCCATTCCCGTTATCTTTAACCGTATATGTAATTACGTGCCACTGGTCGTTGCCTGGAAATCCTCCCTGGAAAAACAGGTGGTTATTGTCTTTATACGTACCACCGTCCGACCCTTCTGCGGCATTACTGTGGCGAAGCTCCAGATATCCGGCGTTTCTTCTGTATATTTCGTAGAATTTGGTCTTTGCATAGTCGCCGATATACATGAAATTGCCATAAGCAATTTTATTGTTAACGGCATTAGAATCTCCGTTTTTTCTCACGGCAAAGGATATGGTATAATTATAGCTTGACGGCTTTACGTCCAGCTCAATGGCGCCAAGCTTGGCTGTTTCCGTAATATCCAGGGCCTTGCCGCTCATTCCGGAGCTAAAGTATACGGGGTTACGCACCTCGCTCTGAAGGATATTTTCGGTGTCGATTGAGCCATCGGCATTTGCTATGTATCGGGCGCTTCTGCCGCCCTCCGCCTTATTTTCAAGAGTGCCTGTAAGCGGGAAGTAGCCTATAACGCCTTCTGTGCTTGCAGACAAGCTGTTTATTTCCGACGCTTCAATGCCCCTGTTTACTATGCACACATTTCTGATATAATTCTTGCTGGGCCCATTAGGCTGGAGACCGTCAATATTATCCAGAAGCTCGCCTCCGCCGACCAGTATTACCAGGTCGTCAATATCGGCTATTGGAGAAGTGATGGCCATGTTATCAATAGGATCTTTAGGGCTTACGTTGTTTTTTTGGATCGTCGTCCCTTTATAAAACGTCACCTTATCATCGGCTACCACTATAGTAAATTTATCCCAGGTTTTGCCGTCAGCTGATAACGTGCCATCATCCGACTGGAAAACTCTTCCGTTATCTGCCCCCGCATTTGCCGCTGAATTATTGAACCTGAGTCTCTTTGAATTGCTGTTACCGCTATCATTACTGTTCCCTCGGGCAAATTCATAAAATTTGCTCATGCTTTTATCGCCTATATAAATTATAGGCGTTTCACAGTTATTGCCGCCGGACGCGCTTTCAGATAAAAGCTCAAACGATACGGTAAAGCTGCCTGTATCAAAATCTTTGGTATCAACGTCAAGCCATATGCTGCCGGCCTTGTCAGTTTCTTGAAGACTGATGCCCGCCGTGCTTTTGTAATATGTGGGCGTTTTTTCATCTGTCGGGGCTTTGCCCGAAAAGCCGCTTTCCGCTGCATGCTCAATAAGAGTGGCGCCGGTATTGCCCTTTTCCATGTTCAAAAGGCTGTTTTCAAAGGAATAGTGGCCGATTATATTATCAATGACGATTTCGTCGGTCTCGATCTCGACCAAGGGTTCGTTCGTGATGTTGCCGCCCCAGTAGGCTATGGGCACAAACTCGGCCTGCTGTGCTCTGGAATCGTAAACATAATAGTTATATCCGGCGTAGCTAAGGAGCGTGTTGTCGGTATTGGTTTTATTAAGCACCTGATCGACCTCTTTGGCCGTGAGCGCTCTGCCGAGGGCGTCATCGCCGCCGAGCTTCTCAACGATTTTGGCGTCTACCTCCAGGGGAGCGATGGTGTTGGTGGTCCAGGCCATACTTCCCGAAGCGTCAAGAATTAGACCCACGTCCGCAAGATTTTCGCCTGAGAACCAGGATTCAAGCTTAAGGTCATAGGTTCTGCCGTCAAGGCCGATACTGCTGTTTACCGCGGTGGCGGTCTTATTTGTGTGCAGGCCGGAGGAGGTGTTATAATACAGTGTTCCGGTCTTTTCGTCCAAGCAGGTGTCGATCTCGGGATTGGGAACTACCCTACCCTTCTTTTCTTCGCCGCTATCATCGATCCATGTTTCATTGGGGTCCCACCAGGGGTTTGTGACCGTTTTTTCATAGTCAAGAAATTCACCGGCCGCGCTGAAATCAACGCCGTGCAGCTTGGCAACATCGCTGATATAGAAGGCGTGGCCCTTTATAAGATGTACGCTTGGATCGTATGTAATTACCAGTCTTGCATAGTTTTCAGGGAATTCCTCCAGCCCCAGATCCTCTGCACTCACTGCGCCGAAAATGCCATCGGTGGTTTCAAACTCCGCCGTATTATCCGGGTCGTATTTATATGTCTGCACGCAGCTATGGCCCGAGGAAACAGAGAAGTTACTGAACTCCTCGCCTATTTTATCATTAAGGTCGTCGATCTGGGGGTTGACGACGAAAGCGACATTGCTGTAGTTCTCGCCGGAAACGACATATGTATGCAGCAGGATGAAGCTGTTTTCATGCTTTTTATACAGCTCGACCGAGGTGATGTTTCCACTGTCATCCTTTACGGGATAGAACCTGTACTCATCGGCCACTTCCTCAAAGGTCACGCTTGAATCGCTCGACTCCTTACGCAAACGCCAGTGGTTGATAAGCACGGTGGCGGAATCGGCTTCCATAGACTCGTCAAATTCCGTCTCTGCAACCGCGGTAATAGCTCCAAGCAGCTCGCCGACTATGCCCGGGCTGATGCCGCACATTGTAAATATCATATAGAGCGCAAGCATTAACGCTACGCCCCTCTTCATCATCTTGTTGATTTTACGCATTAAGCGTCACTCCCCTTAAACTTCAGATTTATTCCCAAGAAAAATCTTTTGTCAAGCATGTTATGTCTTTGGCAGGCATCAAAAAATGCCTTAATTGACATTTAACCTATTATAGTATAGCATAATTATTTCCTTATGTCAACATCATTTTGAGGTTATTTGCCATACAAACCATGGAAATACCTGAAAAAACGTACGAAGATATTCAGACTGTTAATCCGGCGAATTGAACGCTTGATAATTGAGCTTCTGCTGTGATTTTTCATAAAACTCATACTGCCTATAAAGCCTGCCGGATTTGTGTAAAACAAGCGACAATACCGCATATTGAAAACACAAAGAGATGTCTCCTCTTGTGTTCTAATGAAACCAACCGAATAGTAAATGCTCTGCATGGATCTTAACCGTGCAGAGCATTTTTATTGGCTTGGTCACTATTGCATTTTCCTCATTCGGAAGCTATTATAGCGGAATCCAAAGGCCGCAGATCGGAAGTCCACAGATAGGCCCTGACGTCTTCACCGGCCTCCCGGTCATAGGTCAGACCTACGGACAAATCAATAACTTTAACGGAGTTTGCCGGAAGCGTTATCTTTTCGGTTTTCACGCCCGTAAGTTCCCGGCCCTTGTAGCGCGCAATAATCAGCATAACCTCGGCATCGGCCGCGCCGGTATTTATAACTCGGGCAGAGGCGCTCAAAGCTCCTTCGCCAGGATCTCCGCTGAGCACACCGAATACTCCGATGCGTTTCTCACAGGCGACATTGATCTCGTGCACGGGTTCGGTCACCGTGACCGGTTCGGGAATGACCGCATTTGCTATATGAGGATATTCACCGAGCAGCTTATCGGTGACTGTATAGCTCGTTTCGGTAGGGACTAAGACCTCATAAGGCTCGGCAATTTCCTCACCTGAGGAGTCCGTAAAGCGAACGGTCACTTTCGAGGCCCGGCCCACGGTGCTGCCTAAGGAATCCTGCCAGCGTTCATATACATTTACGGTAACGTCAACCGTTATGCCATTGTGCTCACCGCTGACGGTGTAAACTCCCGCCTCGCCGGAGCTGAAAGAGCTCTCATAGCTAAGGGGTATCTCTGCCACGCCGCCGTCATAGTAGAGCTTTGCGGCCTGTGGCAGATCGGCATTGTCGCCCACATATGCATCGACACAGAACTCGTCCGTCCGGAAGGGAGTGTCGGTCATATCAACTGCGTACTCACTGCCAAGAGCGGCGGTATTCGCTATCTCTACAGCTTTGGCCGTATATAGCTTTCCGCCATAGACTATAGCGGGAGCCTCGCTGTATGTGAAGGCTCCGCTACGCGGAACTTCAACGGTCTCCCGTCCTATCTCTATTTCCTCCGCCATATAGATCAGAGTAAGAGGTTTTGTGGTTGACGCGTCTTCGGGATCGGTAGTAAGATACAGCTCCCGTATTTCCTCCTCGCTGATGGCCCGGTTATATATGCGAACCTCGTCCATCAGGCCTTTGAAGTCAGGATTATCGGTATTTTGCCACATAGTGCGGCCAAGGTACATCCCGTATTTTTCGTTGGTCAGCGGCGCCATGTCCCTGAGAGAACGGGTAAAGGTGTCACCGCTCATGACAGGCTCTCCGTTGACATAGACCGTTACGGTGTTGTCGGCGGCG
>JAFLUQ010000169.1 GCA_022508735.1 Oscillospiraceae bacterium
CGTCCGGATACCAGGCTACGCCGATGCTGGCGCGTATTCTGAAATGGGTGCCGTCAGCCAGCAGACAGCTGCCCTGCAGCAGCTGGTCACGAACACTGGCAATTATCTTTCGCACTTCATCCTTTGAGTCGAAGCCGGGCAGGCATATGTTGAACTCGTCACCTGAGATTCGTGAAACAATGCCGCCGTAGTTACGGAAGGCCGCAAGAGAGGTCGCCGCAGTCTTTATGTAATCGTCACCGAAGTCATGACCATAGGTATCGTTCACGTATTTGAGGTTATCCAGGTCGATCATGATAAAGGCGGTGATTTTAAGCTTATCCTTGTCGCGGAACAGATCCTCGATCTGCTGATAATAAGCGTGGCGGTTCAAAAGCCCGGTGAGCCGATCGTAATCTCGTTCATATTCGATCCGCTTCTTCTCCAGCATGGTATCGGTGATGTCCTGCAAAATTCCGATGGTACGGTCGTCAGCATAAACTGTGCTCAGGCGTATCCACTGAGTAGTACCGTCCTCCAAATTGATGAGATAAACCTCGCTGAAATCCTCGTGGGAGCCGCTGTCGAGCCTTTCCATACTCTCATGTATAGCCCGGCGTATCTCCTCCGAAGAGATGCTGTTTAAAAATTCCTGACGGCTCATCAGCGTATCCTGCTCCAGCCGCACCTCTCTGCGCAGAAATTCCTGAATACTCTGCCCCACAAAAATGCTTCCATCGGCGTGGTCGTACATATAGGTGCCCAGCCCCACATCGGCGATGCGGATCATGCGGGATACCTGAGATGAAAAGTTCTGCGAGTTCACTTGCAGCTGCGTAATGGCATCCGTCATTTTGTCGATCTCATAGATGTTAGATGGCTGGAAATGGATGATCTCGTTATATTTTTGATTATCGTTCATCAGCTTGATGGCGTTGGATATGGGTCGGGTAAGCTGGAGACAGCTCAAAAATGCGATGATAGATGCAACCAGCAGGGAGATCAGAGCCGAGATAAACAGCATCTGCCTGAGATACAGCAGCGGCCGCAGCACTGTCGATTTGTCCGCCACAGAGATCAATGCCCAACGTTCGTCACCATATGGACTGTTTTGACCGTAAAGGTATATAAACTGAACACTGCCTGTCAAAACCACGTCCGTGACCTGATCGAAGCTGTAGATATCATCCTGCACATCGGTCACATGCAGGGTATTCTCGTCCCCCAAGAGCTTGTTGTAGGCGGAGCCGGAATATGTCATTACGTCAAAGGTATCCTCAGACGTGCTGCGCCCAAGCACATAGCAGGCGGATTCCGCAAGGAAATCACGGGAGGGTATGTTTGCCATTATGGCACTTTCCGTCATGCCGATGCCAAGCACGCCGTAAACAGTGCCGTCCTTAGCAATGAGCGGTATGGAATATTTAAGGCTCGGCGCAGTTGCGGACGAGGGCCTGGAGAACCCGCTCCAATAACCCAGGTTATTCTGTGAGAGGCCTCTGCTATTAATGGCCGTCTGCATGGTTTTATAATAGAAGTCGAAGTTCTTCGTGTCCTCAGGATCCGGCATAAAATACAGCGACCAGCCGGAGTGGCGGGTTATGCCATAGTTAAGAGAGAGAGAGGGGTAGCCGATTTCCATCAATAGATCGCTGTAGCCTGAGCCGGACTTGGGATCCACATCACGCAGATAGAGGGCGGCCTTTGCGATGCCCTTTCCCCCGTCGACCTCGTCGGCGTACAGATCGCCTGTTTCCAGAATGAGATAGGCGTCGTTGGCCAGAGAGCGCCGCATGAGATTCGATACGATTTCCACCGAAGACTCGATGATGCTTTGGTTCAGAGCCTTGTTCGTCCTCAGCTGGGAGATGGTCGCACCGTTTTCCGCCAGGATACCGGCCACCAGAGTGTTGATCTGTTCGGAGTATTCCTGCACCATGGCGGGCTTCTCCTGCAAATCGGTTCGGATGTAATTGCAGCGGTTTTCCGTCTTTTCCACCAGAGTGTTATTTGCATACTGCTTTATATCCCGGAATTCACCGCCAATAGCCATAGTGATCAGGAAGGTGAACAGCTGAATGATGACCACAAGCAAAATAGGTATGGACAGACGAAAACTCAGCTTGGTCTTCTGCCGCCTTTTTTCCGAAGACATATTCATTTTTTTTTGCATGTGATCACCTCCATATAAGTATTTATACGCCGGCCGCGGTCAAAGTGAAGCTATTACTGTACAACTATACCTGACTCTCTGTAATATTCCAGCGCGCCCTCATGAAACGGAATAGTTATTCCCTTGACCGCTGTTTCCGGATCAAGCTCGAGATTCGGCGACACAGCCGCGTTTATTGCCGCCTGATTACGGAACAATATTTCGGTAATTGTCTTGACACGTTCCTTATCCATTTTTTCATTTGCTAAGAGCACGGCTGTAACTCCTATTGTAGTCACATCCTCGCTTTGGTTTGGATATGTTCCTTTTTGAATCGTATATTCCGTATAAAAGTTATATGCCTCAAGGAGCCTCTGTATTGCCGTATCTGAAAGCGGTATTAAACGTATATCATGCTCCGCGGCGAGATTTTTAATGACAGACGAGCCGGCCGCAAGCGTACAGAAAAACGCGTCTATTTCACCTGACTTAAGCTTTTCACAGGCTTCGCCGTAATTCAGATTTATCTCGTTTACAAAGCTTTTATTCATGCCGTAAGTCTCTAAAATCTGAGTGGCATTCTGTTCCGTGCCTGATTCCGCCTCGCCTACACTGACTCTTTTACCCTCGAGATCATTTATTGTATAAATATCAGAATCTGCGCTGACTACTATCTGACATGGTTCGGTGTAAAGTCCCGCAACCGCCGCATAGTCTCTGTAGCTTTTTCTGAAGGTTCCTGTTCCGTAATAAGCGTTATCGATTATATCAGCCTGCGCTATAGCAAGATCGAGCTGGTTTTGAGCCAGAAGCCTCACGTTCGCCGCAGAACCCGCCGTGACCTGCACATCAAAGGTCATATCGTCTGTTTCTTTCTGAACACTGGCAGCAAGCGACAACGCTATTTCTCCATACACGCCTCCCGCACCTGATGTTCCGAATCTGATGCTGTCTTTGCCGCAGCCTGACATAAGTGCCATTATAACGCACAGAAATACAAGAAATGCTTTTTTCTTCAAATGAATCCTCTCCTCATTTTGTCATATAAATCAAATGTTGTAAATACTATCATTACATTTCATTTTTCGACTATAATATTTTAAAAGAAAAACCGCTGATTTCTTGCGAAATCAGCGGTTTCACTGTGTCACACAAATTGGTTACAGCTCTTGGCATTATAGCATTTATATATGAAACAGCATAAAAATGTCTGTTATGTACCTATTTGTGTTAAGAAGCCCAAGATTTCCTTATTATTTTATCACAAAGGGTAATAAAAGTCAAGCGATTTCTGTAAAGTTTTGATCATAGAGCTGTATTACTTCTTGTTTCCAAACAGACCGCGTATAATAGAGCTGGAGCTGTTTCTCATCACGGATTTGAGTGCGTTGGAGGCGGCGCGTTTTGCAATTGTGCCGGTATCGGTGATTTTGCCGCCGGTAAGGGAGTTCACCAAATTGGTTCCGATTGAATTGGAAATAGAGGTTGCGGCGCTGTTGACGGCCTTTTCCGCAAGTTTTTTCTTGGCGGCCGCTGCCTTTTCGGCCTCTTTTTGGGCAGCCAATGCAGCCTTTTCTGCGGCCTTGCGCTCTGCCTCGGCAGCCTTGGCAGCTGTTTTTTCCGCGGCAGCTTCATCTTTCTGGCGCTGTTTCTCCGCGGCGGCTTCCTCTGCATCTATCCTTTGCTGCTCCTCAAGCTCCGCCGAGGCCTGCATCAGGATCTCATAGGCTGATATACGGTCCACTGACTGACGGTACTTGAGGTCGAATTCGTCGGAAGTAATGAGGCCTTGTACACGGGCCATGTCTGCCTTGGCCATAAGACTTTGGGGCGGCAGGATAAGGGCACGCTTCACAATAGAAGGTACGCCCTTTTCATCAAGACAGCTGATAAGTGCCTCGCCTACGCCAAGCTCCATGAGAGCGGTTTGTGTGTCGAAGGCGGAGTTCACGCGGAAGGCCGCGGCAGTGGCGCGGACAGCCTTCTGCTCTGCGGGAGTGTAGGCACGCAGGGCATGCTGGACGCGGTTAGAGAGCTGTGCCAAGACCTCATCGGGAATATCAGTGGGGTTCTGGCTGATGAAGTAGACACCCACACCCTTGGAGCGGATCAGCTTAACAACCTGAACTATCTTCTGGAGCAGGGCCTTTGGCATGTCGGTGAACAATAGGTGAGCTTCGTCGAAGAAGAACACAATTCTGGGCTTTTCAAGGTCGCCCACCTCCGGCAGCTTCTCAAAAAGCTCGGTGAGCATCCA
>JAFLUQ010000017.1:0-10248 GCA_022508735.1 Oscillospiraceae bacterium
CCGGGCGCGCATAGCGGTCTGTCACGTCATGGCCGTACATGTACTGCCAGAGCAGCGTTCTTGATCTTTCAGTCCAGGTATTCCCTCTTTGCGAAAGCGTCATCGGCTCCGAGATATCGTCGTGACCCGGAACACCCAAAGCCTTATAGGCAATATCGATATATATGTATAAAGGCTCCATGCTCTCCTGATCAGGATAATTCTTCATAGACTGTTCAAGCTCCTGAATCCTTTCAAGCGTTACGCCGTAAGCAAGATTTGCGCATGCGTTGTCTATGAAAAGGGCTTTGACCTGCTTTTCCAAATCCGCCGTCGACGCCGCGCTTGCGGCAAGAGCCGGAATGAATGCCGTTTGAACTAATATAAAGATCACCACAAGCATACCGGATATTATCTTCTTCATAATACCATCCTCCATTTGTGTTGTTTGTGAAACCGTCAATCTAAAATACAAATTTACGCATATAAGTATATCACTGCGCAACTTTTTTGTCAATATAATCACACTGCATTTATATTAAAAATTGGCGATAATAATACTACTACACGCATGGAGGTGTGCAGTGAAAAAACAATTCTATATCTGCGCTGCACTTTCAGGTCTGCTGATGTGCGCCGCGTTTAACTTTGAATATCTGTGGCCACTGTGTTTTTTCGCACTGATCCCTATGCTGACGGCCCTGTATAATAATGGACCGGACGCACCGGGCAACCATCAGCCTGTCGAAAAAGCCATTCCCGTAAAAAGCGGGAATGGCTTTTTCATATCAATGAATTCTGTTCATCATTTTATACCGTAAACTTCTACCTCGGCCAGAGATGTCCAGTGGCTCCGGGTGTTGCCGGAGACATCGATTTTTACATAGCGGGCAGCTTCGCCTTTAGCGGCAAAATTCATAAAGTCGCCGCTGCGGGGTATGCTGCTGCCGGAATAAACCTCCGTCCAGCTCACCTTATCCGTGGAAACGCTCACCTTAAAGGGAATGGTGCGGTCATCATCATATTTTGCGAAGGCCACGCTCACCGCCATAACGGTATGTTCCTGACCCAGATCGTAGACGATATTCTGCTCCTTCTCCGAAGCCCAGAAGGTGGACAGATCTCCGTCATAGGAATTCTTTGCGGGATTCTGCGGTTCCGGCTCGGAAGAGGCCACGGCGGAAGCAATATCGAGCTTGACGATCTCAGCCTCAAAGCTGGGTGCAAGGGGTACAAGCCCGGCTTTGGAATTCCACATAAAGAGCTTTATCTCGTGACCGGCAATATCCTTGTCAAAGGTGATTTCCGTGGCTCTTGGCAGGTTTTCCACCGCCGCGGACTTGACCTCTTCAAGTGTCCCATCAGGGCCGTAGAGAGCGCCGATCAGCAGGGCTGCTCCCTCGCCCGTCAGCATTACATCGGCAGTTGCTCCGCGAACGCCTGTAAGCGTGACGGAAGGCTCCGAGGGCTTCTCCTCAGGTTCTTCTTCCTCGATCTCAAAGCCGTAGATCTGAACCTCGGCAAGCGAGGTCCAGCGGCTGCCTGCGGCACCGTCAACCTCTATTCTGACATATCGTGCTTCCTGGTTAGGCGAAACCTCAATATCCATGAAGCCGCCACTATAGGGCACGCTGCTGCCTGAGTAGACTAAGGTCTCGGTCCTGCCGTCAGAAACGTAAACACGGAAAGGTATTGTCCTGTCATCGTCGTACTTTTTAAAGGCCGGACTTACGCCGGTAATTTTGTATTCCTTGCCCAGATCAAAGGTGATGCTCTGGGTTTTTTCGGCGGCCCAGACAGTGCTGAGGTCTCCGTCATATGCGTTCTTTATGGAGTTTTCAGGCTGAGGCTCGGCCGATGCCGTGGCGGTCACGATGCGGAGGGCCGCCGGACGCGGTTCTTCCTCCTCGTCCTCCTCGGGAATTTCGCTGGTATAGATCTCCACCTCGGCCAGAGACGTCCATCCGCTGACTGAGTTGCCGTCAACCTCGACCCTCACATAACGAACAGCATCAACAGGCATGGCTGCACAGTCGATGAAGTCACCGCTTCCGGGCACGCTTGTTCCCGAGTAGACCTGACGCCAGCTGGCGCCGTCAGCAGAAGAATATATGCGGAAGGGTATGGTTCTGTCATCATTATATTTCGCAAAGGCCACTTTTACGTCAGTCAGCAGACCTTTCTCCTCAAGCTCAAAGGTAATTCGCTGGGAACCAAAGGAGGCCCATACCGTATTTAGGTTCCCGTCATAGGCGTTCTTTATGGGGTTATCGTCAGGTTCAGGTTCATCTGTAGCGGTAACAGTCCCTATTTCCGGTCTGCCTGTTGGTTCGAGAGACCCATTGGCAAGGAGCGTATCGCCGTCCCACAGGGAGAGCTTCAGTTCATAGTCCGCGATGTTATGGTCGAAGCTGATTTCCTGAACAGAGGGAAGGTCGACAGCCAATTCCTTGGTATCCACGATATTTCCGTCTCCGTCGTACAGCTCGCCCACAAGAGCAGCCTCGCCGCTGCCGACAAGGCGAACCTCGGCGGCGTTTCCACTCACTCTGAGAATGTCGAGAGCCGCGCCCCTATCAGCCGTGGAAAGAGTGTAGCTGAGATTAGAAAGACTTGGGCTCACACTGATGGGGCCGCTGCCGTCAGCTTTGGCATAATAGCGCAGGCGCTTAAAGCTCTTCCCCTCCAGCGAGAAGGTTTTGCTGTAAGCGGTGTCCTGCTCTCTGTTCATTATCGTGGCGGTGCAGATATCCTCATCATAGTTAAACTCCAGCGTAACGAGCCATGTGGTGGTGCTGCGGTTCATGGGGTTTGTGCCGCCGGCGTCCACATTGCCCGAGGCCGCCCAGCGGGCTTTTATCTCGTCGGCGCTCTCTCCGTTCGCGGCGCCCATAGTAGCCTGTGCGCCGCTCTTGTAGCCTTGGGAAATTTCAAGTATACTGCCGCCGAAGGTGTCAAGGAACTGAAGACCGAAGGTGTATTCCCTGCCGTCCCAGTTCCACTTGCCTTCACTGTTCTGCTTTCCGCCGGTGCTGAAGGTGAAGGAAAGGGTAGCTGTGTCCTTATAGAAGGGAATGAAATCTCTGTAAAATTCGCCGCCATTGGCAGCATCCACCAGATCAAGGGAAGCGGAGTCCTTTTTGCCGTCAGCACCCTCAAATATACCGTTATCCAGCATATCCACCTCGTCCACCGGGAGCACCGTCACCCGGCAGATTGCATAGTGACCGCCATCCTCGGAGGTTGCAGTAATCGTACATGTGCCGGTGCTTTTGCCGAATACCCGTCCGCCCTCCACAGCAGCAATGCCTTCATTGCTGGACATCCATGTGATGCCCTTTCTTGTGGCATCCTCGGGATAGACCGAGGCGGTAAGCAAGTAAGAGCCGCCCTCCTTAACGGAGATATTTTCCTCTGAAAGGCTGAGGCTTTCCACATTTACCCTGACCACCGTGACCTGACACTGAGCGGACACACTGCCGTCACGGGTGGTGGCCGTAATAGTTGCAGTTCCCGGAGCAATACCGGTGACAAGGCCGTTAGTCACCTTAGCCACGCCTATGTCGCCGGAGGTCCAGATCAGGCGCTGATTGGCGGCTTCTTCGGGATAAACAGTTACCTTGAGCTTGTATGCGTCCCCTTCCCTAACCTCAACGCTTTCCTCGGCGAAGGTTATGCTCTCAACCGCAGTGCTGTCGCTTTCTCCGATAATTGAAATATTGGGAATATCGGGAGTTTCCATATTGTGACCCAAAAAGAAGTCCGTCATATGGGACTGATAATAGCCCTTACCGGTCATGCAGTTGCGGTAGGCCGGGTTTTGTGCAAGGGAGTATATCCTGTGATCTGTAGGTGTTGTGGTCGTCAGCACTATCAAGGAAGAATAATCGGGGCTTGTCATAACGACCTCTTCACGCCAGTCACCTAAGATATCTCCGTAGAACATGGGCGCGCCTCTGTCGCTGCCGGTGGCGCCCGCTATTTTCCATGTAGTCAGTAATCTCGATACGCTTTTGTTGTTATAGTCCCACTCTTCTATTTTGCCGTCGTTATATGACTCGGAAAGCAGATCTCCGTCCCACCAGAGCCTTATAACAGGGTACAGACTGCTATCGCTGATCTTCTGATTGTCCATGGAATACAGGCCCTGGAATGACCAGCACTCATAACCGTCATAGCGCGGGTCAATATCGCCCACATTTCCCCGGGCCACATCGTATGTACCGGAAGCAGAATAATGCTCCCAGATGAGCTTGCCTGTTGAGGCGTTATAAAAATACTCTAACAGTCCGTTGGGGTTTTCCTGCTGTATTCCGTAGCCATACATTTCATTGCCGTTATTATCGTTGGAGAAAGAACCTACATACCACCTGTCGCCGTGAACCACATTGTCCACCTTATAGCGCAAAGTTCCGTCCGGGTTGATCGCATACCCCATATGCAGCACCTCGTCCCGGCCGTCATAGTCCACATCGGCGACTCTTATCTGATGAGCTTCCGCATAGCCTTTTTTGTTGTCATATTTCCAGATTTGTTTAAATGTCCGGCTCTCATCAAAGCCGTATGCCACTGTAATGCTGTTAAAGGACTTATCTTTATTACGGTTCTTCATCCAGCAGATAAGGTTTGGATTTTTTCCGTCAAGATAGCCGATCTCCATCATGCACGCCATAGGGCCGACATTGATATAATCGTCAGGCACCGGCGCCGCTGTTTCAAGACTGCCGTCCATACCGTTGATCACAGCAATTGCCTGAGCATTTTTGGTGGAATTAGAATAAACTGTTCCGTCACCGAAAATCACGCCGTCGGCAATGCGCAGCAGAACCTCCGCATAACCGTCGCAGTCAATATCGTAAACGGTAGCGCCGTCCCACATACCAACGTCAATGGTGGACGCGCCGGGAGATATATTATCCTTGTTCTCGCTGCCCGGGCCAAGGTCGATGGTCCAGAGATAGGTTCCGTCATTGAGATAGGCTTCAAGCTTCTGATGCTCGTCCCACACACGGTCTACAAGGTAATCGTACTTACCGTCTCCGTTAAAGTCGCCCACCCATACAAAGTGGATCGTTCCGCCTTGCTTGATAGGGATGATAATACACTGTGCAGCAGCGCCCTTTTCAATCGTGTATTCGCCGTCAGTATCTCTTTCAACGCCGTTCAGCACTGTCTTTACAAAATAGCTGTTATCCTTTGAAAGGTCTGCAGTAGTGTCTGTAAAATTGGTGCCGCCGTAAAGCGGGGCACTGTTGAGCTTTTTTGTAACGGAATCAGTCGTTCGGTATACGTTAAAGCCCACATCGGGATCATCTGTCGCAAGCAGACGCCAGCTTACAAATACCGAACTGCCCGTGCTTACCGCCACAACTCCCCGGTCGAGATATTCCATTTTGCGGGCGGCGCTTTGATACTCCGGCACTTCCGCCGCCATAATACCGGGAATGAAGACCGCTATCATAGCAAAGGCTGTAAACAGGCTTAATAGTCTCTTTTTCATTTTCATTTCTCCTTTATTCGGCAGGTATATTTCCCCCTTATAATTATAACAGAATTTCATCTTATTCTACATGAAGTTTTTTGACCTATATGTTTGATTTTGTGACATGTCTATGCAAAAAATGCAAAACACCGATAAAGTCCACCGCTATGGGCTTTATCGGCATTTACATAAATTGATAATTTCGGCGAGGCATTACGCACCGTCACAGATTTGAAGGACTGCAAGAAATACTATTAATCATTAAAACAACACAGCGGCCATTCTTTGTGAATGACATAAACAAATAAAACAAACTAAAAAGCCCTCCGAACTCAACTGAACTGTCCCGGAGGGCTTTTTATCTAAGTGCTATAAAAAGCTATTCTCTGTGCTTTGGCATATATCCGTCATGCATTCAGTGCGGGATGTTTTTTTAGTATCAGCATAAGCATCGCCATCGCAAGCAGCATACTGCCGACCGCGCCGTACAGCCATACAGGGGTTCCGTAGGTATCCGGCAGAGTCAAGGGGTTAATGTTTGTGTAGGTCACTATGACCCTTTCGATATAGCCGACTGATTTTTCGTCGCCGTCTATCTTGCGGTGCACTGTTGAATTCAACTTTCCTGTAACAGTACGGTCATCATTGTTATTATTATCGAAGGTGGCAGCAACTTCATTATTTGTAACGTTGATGGTAGTTATGTAGTTGGCGGGGGCTTCATCATCGCCGCTTACGATAACTTCATTGATCTCATACTTTGTACCGGCAGGCAAGCCGAGAATAACGAATGACAAGCCGCTACTCAGTACTATCTCACCGGGATAAACTCCAACATCGGGATCAGTCGGAGGTACGTAGTTATCATCACGGACTGTGAATCTGTACTCGGCTTTATCGTTGAGATCAAATTCCAGGCTTTCATGGTCAGACGGCAGGCAGGGGCGCGTCTCACCAGACGGATCATCCGGATCCACAGGGATCCTGTGATTCTCATGGTGGATGTAGGCCGCATAATATCCGGTAAATTTTGTACCTTCCGGCGCCGTAAGAGTGATTTCAAACTTAAACTGATCATCACCCGGTATACCGGAAACTATCTTGGGCACCTCCAGCGACGCCGGAATGTAGTCGTTAAAGTAGTGCACATGGTCAACACCTTCGGGAGAGGTTATGGTCACTTCGCTGATTATGCCGTCAGCCGTGTTGACAAGGGTAGTTGTATCCCCAATTTGCGCGAGACTGAATGTGCCGCTTGCAGAATCATAAAGCTTATTATACTGTTCATAGTCGATATGGTTCAAACCGATGCCTTTTTCTTCCTGCTCCTTAGTCAGTTTTTCCTGCACAGTGTAATCCATGCCTCCGCTCAGTCCGGTGAACAAAAGCCCCGCCAAGTGATTCAGCGTGAATTCTGCTTTACCATCGTCAAAATGTACAGTTTTTGTCTGGTAGGTCGTTTTAAGCTTGTAGGGCGAGCCTACTTCCGCGCCGATTTCTTTTGTTTCATCCACCTGACCGACGGGAAACGGTTCAGGGCCGTCTTCAAGATCGTTATCTCCATTTGAGGCACTCCAGCTGCTGCTGTATTTCTCCTTGGGCAGGAGCTTAACGCCGGTGACAGACAAGGGCGTCACGTCAGTGCCGTCGTCTCGCAGGCCGCCGTTAAGATCAGAATCAAATACCGACACCGGAGTCGTATTATCTCCGCCGATGTAGACGTAATATTCCTGACCGTCCTGTTCATGGACATAAAGCCTGCCGGAGTTGCTTACCAAAAGGCCCTGGTTGTTCGGCTGCAGCTCGATTTTATTGACGAGCGCTCTCCACCCGTGGGGCGGCGCGTCCATCGTAACCATGACTGCCTTAAGCTCGCCGGTGAAATCTGACCCTTCTACCTCAATCGTATAATCGAATTCCTCCTTCGCCTTAAGCTCAGAGATCATCTCTTCGGTGACCTGATTCGGGTCGTAAATAACCTCTTTGGTGACCATGACCTCGGAATCGCTGACCGATAGCACGCCGTTGTTGCCCAGGTAGCTGTTGAGCATGGCGTTGTCATTCGTTGTGTTTTCGCTGACAGTTGGCAGGTAATAGGTAGTGCTGGTTTGGGTATTGTTTCCGGCATCCTTAAAGCCTTCCTCGCTATGGTCGCCCATATTGCCCACACGGATGCCGCCAACCTTGGTGGCAACGACATAATTTTTGCCATCACCGGTTGGTCCGTTTTCATCAAAATCCTCAAATATGCCGGTATCGAGGTCATACCATACTAGGTATTCGGCGTAGCCGCTCTTGCCGGGGACGCCAGAGCCGAACATGGCGCCCACGCGCTCAATCTCAGCGGTCTCAATGCCGTCGGATATATGTCCGTTAATCTCAATACCCGGTTTTGTGTAGTACTTGAAGCCGAAATAGTATATACCGTCTGACTTTATGCCGTCAGGGCTTGTGACGTAGCTTTCAGGATTATTCTTTTCCGTGTACAGAGGCATAAAATCCTGATATATGTAGTATCGGTTGTTGATATGTGGCGAGAAGGTGCTCATCGCATCGCCCCGGTCGTAATCCGCGCCTCCGCTATAAATATACTGGCCGCCGGAGAAATAGTTTGCATAGAAGTTGATCTGGCCGGTTAGGGGATCACGGTGCTGCTGCTTATAGGTTTCGTCAATCGTGGTCAGATCCACTGAGCCCGCAACATAGAGGGCGCTTCCGTTTTTAACGATGTAATCCTCCTGCATCCCTACGGTGTAGAACAGCCGCAGTGGTGCAACGCCTGGCTCATCTATATTGGTCCTGTAGCTTTCAATTTTATTATCTTTATCCCGATCCACCGTAGCCATTCGAACGGGCACAGCCGTCGAGGGAATGTCAACGCGGAGCTCGTAACGCGTTAGACCGTTAATGTTCTTATCCGGTTCGCTATTTACCCATATCTTAATGTCGCTCAGCTTAAAATCCTTGGTTTTGTCATTTCCGTAACAGGGATTGACAACAGTGGCATCATTACCTTCGGCTGTAACAACCGTATAGTTCTTGCCACCATCATTGGTTATAACCTTATAATCCACATCGAAGAGACGGAGCTTGAAGACGTTCTTTACATCCATATACTCGCCGATGGGGTCGGAATATGACAGTGCGTTTTCCTCATTCGTAACCAGGTCTCCCGCGCCTTCTATCGGCACATCTATGGTTCCTTGCATGACGGTGCTCAAAACTCTATCCAGAGCTGCCTCCAGGCCCGCACCACTGTCGGTATTCGCAAAGGTGTCGTTATAGAATAGATCCTCGACCTTCTCCAGATCCCATCCAAAATCTGCGGGCGGGTGTTTAAATTCATACTGGCCATCCGGCTTTGGCGCACCACTATTATTATTTGCACCTGTTGGAATAGTCGCTTTCTGAGCTGTACCCATGTATGTTTGGAACGCAGTATAAATATCGTCCCCATTGCCCGGCCCGCCAGCTCTCACGCGTGGGGCATCTTCATTTAAACCGGCCGGGTTCAGCGTGGTGTAGGCAAAGGGTTCTTCCGTATCAGTTTTCAATTTGTCCATGTCAATACCTATGGTGGCAAGATAAAGCGAGTTCGAACCGGTCGTCTTGTAATGGGCGCTGATCTGCGTGCGCATATAGGCGGCCGAGGCCATGGTCAGCATGCCGTTGCCGTAATGGACGTTGGTTCCTTCACCGATATAAGTCTTGCCCGCCACGTGGTCTGCC
Source organism: Oscillospiraceae bacterium (assembly GCA_022508735.1). Classification (GTDB taxonomy): domain Bacteria; phylum Bacillota; class Clostridia; order UMGS1883; family UMGS1883; genus JAFLUQ01. Next base: position 9,191 of record JAFLUQ010000017.1, read on the forward strand.
GGATCCCACCAGTTTTCCAGACTGGTGGCCATTGTTGGCTGACCGTCTGTGATCAGGATAACGACCGGCTTGCGCTTCGAGAGATCGGTGGTGCCGGTGGCAGGCTCGGCCGCTGTGGCAAGCTCGTGCATACCCTTGTACAGACCCAGCTGGGTGTTGGTGGCCCCCAAGGCCTGATAGTACGTACCGCCATAACCGTCAATGTTGACGCCCAGGTAAACCAACGGATACTGAGTGTACTCGCTTCCCCAAGCTTCAACATACGCCTGATAATAACCATAGCCAGACAGGAAGGAAAAACCATACTTCTGCCCCTTATAATACCCGAAATAGTTGTTGGCAGGCTTATCATAATGGCCAAGCGGCAGCGCAACAACACCGTCTTCAGCGTTAATATAGCCGCTTTGCACCGGGGTGTGATTATCATCTTCCAGATACCTGGTATTTTTATCCCAACTAAACCCATTATCGCCGCTGTAAACAACGAGACCGGCCCGGTTGTCGGGGTTATTATCCATCACCTTTGCAAAGGCCTTGTTAAGCTCGCCAATTGCGTTGTACAGTCTGGTCGCACCCCCACCAACATCTTCCGACATAGAGGTGGACATATCCAAAACAAACATTACATCCAGAGGCAGCTGCATCTCGCCGTTAACCTCAAGGGTGGAGCCCATGGCCGAGAAAACCTCCAAAAAGTCTTCCGTGAATTCCTCAGTTTTTCCGTCAACCAAGGCACTGCCCTTGCCGGACGACGAGTCAGCTGCATATACGGACTTATCCGTCCAGACACGCCCGACGTAACGTGCGCTCTCATCGTTAAGCAAAAAGCTTTCATATGTGTCAACAGTGCTGTCGTCGGCAACTCTCTTCTTTGTGCCATCAGTGGCCCCATTGCCCTCAGCAGCGCTTACCCATTGCCCCGGAGCGTCAGGCACAGTCAGGATCGATATAAGCATAACCACAGCCAATATCAACACACCAACGTGAAGTGTTTGTGTTGAATGATTCTTTTTCGCTTCTTTCATCGTGGTTTAACCCCCACTTTGTGACAATATATG
>JAFLUQ010000017.1:10348-19471 GCA_022508735.1 Oscillospiraceae bacterium
TATAAACACATAAAAACAGACAGTAACAATAAAGATTATTGTGGTTTATGGAGGACAGTACACGAGAGCGGCCATTAATTAACCTTATAGACTGGCTGATTAGATAGGCCAGATTCCGCTATAAATCTCATTTTTCAAAAACTGACGATAAAGCCCGCCACTATCGACTTTATCGGCCTTTACTTAAATTTATAATTTCGGTGAAGCACTTCGCACCGTTACTGATTTGAAAGACTGCAAGAAGTATTATTAAAACAAATTGGAGATCATCAACAGATGGTCTCCAATTTTAATTTGGCTATCACAAAAATCAGCAGGTTTCCAATTACGTAAAGAGCTTTTTTGCTCTGCTAAACAGCCGCTTCAGAGAGTTTTTGGAAATATGGGCTTTACACAATTCCCGGTTTATCTGCTGCAGTTGATCATCTAAAAGATTCTTTAATCATATAATCCTAAAAATTCACACAATAATTTTTCTTGTTTTTCGCATCTGGAGCTCACCTGATCGTTTCCCCAAACATTGCCGGATCCTTTGATTTGCTCAGCTACACGCCTTACCGAAACAAAACTACTGTCTTCGTATCTGTCAACTTTTTTGTCAACAGTTTTATCTCCTATAGACCTGTTAATGCTCCTCTCTAACACAACAAGATTGCCGATGCCGTTGTATTTCGGAATGTCCTCGGAATCTGATTGGTTAAAAATATTTTGTGCACATATGTGTTCCATATCAAACTTAGACTTTTCCCATGAAAAAAGTCTGTCTTTAATATCCTTTACCTCTTTCCCTTCATTAATTTCTTCAAGCAAAGCCGAAAGTGTGCAAACTATATATGCGCGCTTTATATCATTTACAAAAAGCAAAGATTTCTTCCGTCTTTTTTCATTTCGGCCTACGCAAGTTTTTTGGAATAATTTTAGAGTGGTCGAACATTAAATGATATTTTTTCTTTTTTGAAAAACTTATAAAACTCCGCAGAATCGGCCCCATATTTTTCTGCCATTCTACAAATTGACTGGGCTATCTTGTTACGCAGACTTATGGGTTCCAGTACTTCCACATATCTTCCGTACTGCAAGGCCCAGCAGTGCATCAACAACTTTTTTGCCTGTTTATTCTGTTCGGTTTGCACTGAAGTCGCCCCTTTCTGATACAAGTTTAGCATAAATGTGAATCAGTGCCAATAGCGCGATGGGGCAAAAATGGGACATGATACCTTTTAGATAATACATATAAAAAAAGACTGCTGACTTTACCTCGTCAGCAGTCCGAACTCTATAAAACAGCTATTTTCAGCCGAAAACTTCATATGCGGCAACTATCCTGAGCATTTGCGCGTCAATATTAATACGGCCATATGCGTCAAAGAAGCGATCAATGTACTTATCAGTTTTAAGATTGTATGTCAGAGACCAGGCACCCCAGAACAGGTCAATATGTCTGTCCCCTACTCCACCGTTACCCAGATCGATAAAGCCGCTGAACTTCCAGTCGTCCAATACAATATTCGGCAGGCAAAAGTCTCCGTGAATCAAAGTGTCCCTCTTTAAAAGATGTCGGCTTTCATTTGCCGTTTTCCATGCCTCCTCCGCTGAGGAGTAGCCAAAGCTATCCGGAAATTGTGACTTATCATACTGTCCGGAGCGATAATTTTCCTCTGCAGTTTTTATGTATTCCGATATCCTGTCATTCACCGGACAATCGGAAAAGTCAAGGCTATGCAGCAGGAATAGCCGCTCAGCCAAAATATCACACAGACGCTTTGGTTCCTCCAGATACCGCCTAAACGTGCAGTCCTCTCCCGGAACTCTTGTCGTCAACAACCAGTCCCTTTCCTCAGACCGATAACTCAGCACCTCCGCTGCAAAACCCTTACTGTGAAAAAATCGGGTCAACTCCGCTTCACGGCGCAGTTCGCCTTTGGCGGCGGACTTAAGATAATATCCTTGCTCCTTATCAATAAATATTACCTGAGCGGTTTTTGAACAGCTGCTGTCATAAAGACGAGCACCTTTTAGCAAAGGCCGGAATTCTGCCGGAACCTCCGTCATATTCATAGTTGTAGGTTTACGTTCCATTTCTTACTCCCCTCACTGCGCTAAGAAACATACATGACAACTGCAATCGTTGTTTTTTCTCCCCAAGCCACACACTGGCTTTTCAGTTATTTCATCGGAACCGTACCATATCGTAATTTTCATATTTTCACCTCATTCAGCATCATTATATCACCGCAGCGATACAATGTAAACAGTTTGTTTTTTATAAATAGTAAGGGGCTGTGACAAAACGATTTAAACAATCGGGTTTGTCGCAGCCCCTTATTTTATAATTGCACTGTCATCAGTATTTCACTACCGCCTGTACTTGGCGGCGGCCTGAGCCAAGGGCCGCATATTCTCATCCCATATAAAGGCCTTGACCTCGGCGGCTTCGGGCAAATCAAGCTCAAGAGTTCCGCTGAAATCTCTGGCGGCCGCGCTTATGAGCTTGCCGTCGGCAGAGTATGCGGCTACAATAGCTTTCGCCGGTGCTTTGGACTTAAATACTGCCTTATCGCCCTCTATGCTTACAGAGGGCTCATAACGCATAGGCAGATCGACCTCGCCATATGCCTCAAACAGATTGCGGAGTTCCCGCTCGGATATGGGGATCACATAGCCGTGACGAGGCGTGAAGTCAAAGGAAAAGTCGCCGCTCTCGCTCCAAAGCTGAGTGTAGTTCTCAAAGTCAGTAGTTTCCACCAGAGCGTAACGACCGCCGTTAAAAGCTGTACCGTCGGCGGCAATTATCCACCGATCCTCGCCGATCATCTGCCAGATGTTGGAGCCCTCAACAGCCATGGCCGCACCGGAGGCGGTCTCCATTGGGAGCTGTCCGTCTATATACTTGGTTTCTGCGTGAGTCCACTCGCCGCTTAGGGCATCAGCCGTGGCGATTCGTTTTCCGTCATAGTACATTATGTACTGACCGTGGAATTTGTCATAGATAATGTCGCCGTCAATGGCCGCCGCGCCGGCAACAGGTTCGTCAAGCATGAGCTCTACATCTGTATAGGTGGACGGGTCGCAGAGATCCGTTGCATAGTGGCGGTACATCACCGTGGCGTAGGGGTCGCCGGGGATCGACATGGCAAGATAGACCATATAGGCGTTCTTTTCCGGGCACCAGATCGCCTGTGGAGCCCATGCACGGGTGCAGTTTGCCGCAGAAGGAAAGTCACGATAGTTGATCCAGGCCTTATCAACTATGTTTATAAGATCGGGAGTCTTGTATACAACTGTTGCATAGTTGCTGCTCCAACCGAGGGAAGACCGCATATCGGTTGCAATTATGTAGTAATAGCCGTCCTCGCCCTTGAAGATAAAGGGATCGCGGATGCAGCCTGTGCCGAGGTCGCTGGTCAGAATGCTTTTTCCGCCGTTAAGCGCGCGGAAATTGAGGCCGTCTCTTGAAACACCGTAGAACAGACGTTCCTGATCGGCGTTGTTTCCGGTGAAGTAGGCGAACAGATAGGCCGCGTCCTCCTCAGCCGCCAGAACGGTAAATTCAAACTCTCTTGTGAGGGTTTTCCCGCCCAAGGTCAGAGTGGCCGTCATTATAACGGTGCGGGTTTCACTTGTTCTTGTCACTTTGCCGTCACCCGTTATCACTGACGGGTCAGAAGAGCTCCACGCTATTTCTGAGCCGTTCTTGCCCTTGTATTCAAGCATAAGATCGGCTGTGGTTTCCTCTGGTTTAAAGAAGGACAAGGCCTTGGCGTCAAGGCTCAGCAGAATATCCTCTTCGGTAGTATTTTCATCTGCAACTATGATGGTAGCGGTGACATCTCTGTATTCCGGCTTTAAGTAGCGGTCGGCGGTCATATAGAATATGGGTGTGCCGTCAAAGCCGTAATGGATAGTTCTCGCCGTGGAGCTGCGGGTTCCGCCGTTCGGCTTCATGTGCAGCACTATAACGTCTCTGCCGTATTCGTCCTTTGTATAGGCGTTGTGCCCGGGGCCAAGCTCACCACTGACATGTTCGCCGGTGAGAACGGGATAGCCTGTTTCCTTCCAGCTTTCAGGGTCGAGCAGATCCGCGTTTTCGTCGGCGGTCAGCAGCCCCACACAATAGGAGTTGTCAACTCCGCTGCCGGAGAAGGTCAGATACAGCTTGCCGTCATGCTTAAGCATATACGGCCCCTCATCAACAGTCGCCGTATTTCTGTCCCAACCATAGGAAGGTATGCAGATCACAACCGGTTCGGTGACGATTTTATATGGGTCTGCGGGGTCCATTTCGGCAATAACCAGCTGCGAATTGCCGTTACCCGCGCTTGTGATGGGTCGCTCGGCCCAGCAGTAGTAGTGCCTGCCGTTCGCCTCAAAGTATGTCATATCGAGAGTTATACCCTGAGCGATAAGGGGCGAGCCGTCGGCCCTTGTGATGCGTACGGGTGCCTCCCAGGCGTTTGGGTCAAGCGGGTCGCCGCTGCAGCGCATGGCGCGGCTCTGAACGGCGTTCCAGCTTCCGGTGGTGCTGGAGGCAAACAGGCAGTAAAGCTCGCCGCCGATTTCGTGAAGCTCAGGAGCCCAGTTGCAGCCGCTGTGGTCGCCGCTGGCGGTGTGCCTGAAAATAAGAACCGGCGAAGCGGAGGCAAGGCCTTTGATCGTATCCGCGCCGCGTATGTATATATCTACCTGACCGCCTGTTTCGTTTGTGGCGATAAAGTAGTATGTATCGTTATAGCGGTAAATGACCGGGTCAGCGGTGCCGCCGATCATGGGACTTGGATAATCGCTGACCGCGGCGATGCCGTCTATTGTGTACGCGCCCACCTTGCTGAAGTCAATACCCTTAAGCTGCTCCATGTTCCATTCTACGGGAATTTCCTCGGTGGAGCCGTCGCTGTAATTTGCGGTCAATGCCGGAAGCTCCGTTATGGTCTTGCCGGGCTCAGTGGTTATTCTGATGGGCCGGGCATCGGTATTTCTGACCTCGCCAAGCTTTTTCAAGAGGTATTCCGCCTCAGCCTCGCTTATGGGCAGCACTGAGCTCACCTCACCGTCTATCCCGCTGACGTTGATGCGGGCAGTATTTTCGTACCACTCCGCGCTGCCCTTTCCAAGCTCAGTGAAATCCACAAGATCATCGGTCTCCCAAAGGGTCAGTTCAGCGTCTGCCTCGCCGGAGGTAGTCATTGTTTTCGCCGCAACGCCGATCTTTCCGTCCGCCTTGCGGTAAAGCCAGGGCTTATCCAACACCTTTGTGGTTCCGGCGACGGTGCCGTCATTGAGCTCTGCCTTAGCAAACAACACTCCCAGGCCGAAGTTAAGCGGCTGCCAGCCGTCGTCGGTCTTAAGCGCAAGGTGCATGCTTTTTCCAAGCGCCGCAGACTCATTTGTGGTATACGCGGCTATGAAGCAGTCATTTTTGCCCATGATCATAACGTCAAAATCCTTTGTCTCGTTTTCTATGGAAGCGGTTATTTTTGTATAGACCGTATTCTCTACGGGAGTAATATCACCGATCCATGTTATTTCCTTCCCATAAATTGAAGCGGGAAGCTGATAGTTTTCATCAATATTATACGGAATATTCAAGGCTTTTAATGCCCTTTCCGGAGTAATATCGCCAAGAAGTCCCGAGGTGATTTTAAGTCCGCCGATGGCAGTGTGGGTGTAGGTGCCGTTGTAGCGTCCTATAACAACGTCCAAACTGCCGAAGCCGTTGATCTCACCCTCGAAGGCCTTTGTAAACACGCACTCCCCGTCATGCTCCAAGGAAACGCTGTAGGCTCCGCCATGGTTCCACGCCGCCAAAGAGAAGGGCTGAACCGCGCTGACGTTCTTTTCCAGCAGCGCTCCCACCTCAGTGATGTCGCTTTGTGAGGTGGCGACGTACATTCCATATATGTCAAAGCGCACTGCCAGAATCAGCTTTCCGTCCGCGTCACGGAAGTAATAATCCTGATAACAGGTGTTGGTGTCGCCGGCCTTGAAATTAAAGTCCAACACGATGAAATCCTCGCCAGCACCCAGACCTCTATTTGGAGCGATGAGCCGGCCAAGTCCCGCACCGTCCTGGGCGTTGGGGAAGAATGACTGCTCTTTTGTCAGGTTGGTTGATTTGTTGTCCTTGTAAAACTGTACTACATAATCGCCAAAAATGCCGTAATATTTGTAGTTCACACTGGCGTAAGACTCGTCAGTGGTCCAGCCGGACCAGTAATTTCTTACCGGCTGATCGGCAATAGAAGTATTTCCCGGATCGGGAGCGGTGAACAACGCTTCGCCCAGGGCGCGAAGCTCGTCCGCGCTGTACTCGGGAGAGTAAGCCGCCAGACTGACTGCCGGAAGCAAGCCTAAAACAATGGCCAATGCAAGCAGAACGGATACTGTTTTTTTCATTTTATCCACACCTTTTTTGTATTTTATATTTTAATTATACCATAAATTTGCTACTGCGGCTATACCCATTTTTACTTTCTCAGCAACCTTTACATTGCGGCTATGAAAACCTTCGGTTTTCAGGGTTATTATAACATCGGCAGTATTTTATTTCAATGAAGCTTTGTACATTTTTCTTGTATTTTTGTGCCGGATGTGTTATAATTACCCTACAAACCGAAGGTTTGTATAGCCGCGATGCAAATGTTGCTGTAAAAGTGAAATTGGGTATAGCCGCAGATGCAAATTTGTGCTATAATACAGATACATGTGCCATGTCATAAACCGATATATATTTCAGATATGGAGTGATCAAATATGAGAATAGGTTTTAACACTACTCCTCCCCATCGATCTCCCGATGAATGGGGCGATATACTTTCTTCCCTTGGGCTTCGTGCGGCTGTATTTCCAGTGGACTTTGCTGCACCCGTAAATTTGATCGACGCCTATGTCAATGCCGCTGCGGAGCGGGATATACGTTTAGCTGAAGTCGGAGCATGGAGTTCACCCTTTCTGACAGATAAATCAGGAGCCGAAAAGGCCGGCGAATACTGCAAAAAGCAGCTTGAGCTTGCGGACTACATCAAGGCCGACTGCTGCGTCAACATTTCCGGTGCGGCCGGAGAAGTCTGGAACGGCTGCTACAAGGAGAATTATTCGGAGGCGCTTTATCATAGAAACGTGGAATTCATCCGAAAGCTCATTGACGATGTAAAGCCCCAAAACACCTATTACACCCTTGAACCTATGCAGTGGATGCTCCCCGACTCCCCGCAGCAGTATCTGCAAATTCTAAGTGACGTGGACCGTGAGCGGTTTGCGGTACACATGGATCTGACAAACTTTATTCGCGACCCATATACCTTTACTCACCGCAAGGAGCTGCTTAAGGAAAGCTTTGAGCTCCTTGGCGACAGGATCAAAAGCTGCCATATAAAGGATTGCCTTATTGAGTCCGGCACAAGCGTGATCATCCGTGAGGTTCCCCTTGGCGAAGGCGTTATGGAGCTGACAGATTATCTCGACGCGATCAAGGCGCTCCCCGGTGATATTCCGGTACTCTTAGAGCATCTTCCGGATATGGCGACATATGAGAGGTCGCTGGCGTATTTGAAAGGTATTTATGAACTATAAAAATAAGCAGGTTTCTGATTACGGAAACCTGCTTTATAATTATTTCTTAACGGCCGTATTTACGATTTTTTTACGCTGGGCCATGTCAATGACGCAGCCGGCAATATTTTAGAGGCGTCCTTATGCCCGGCGCGCCGCTGCACCGCCAAAGCTCGGGCAATGCACAATCTCTGCTGCTGACCGCCGGAAAGACTGCAAGAGGTATTATTAAAGCTTTAATTGTAAGATGCACAATTGTTATATAAAAGCATCATATCCCACAGCATTAAAAAACCTGGAAATTACTGTAAATCCATCATAAAATCATCGTATAGTTTATTGACAAATCTGAAAATTTATGTTATTCTAAAATAGTATAATAGTATATTCAGAACACCGCCTGCTTTAAATGAAAACGAGGTGTAAAGATATGAAGAGTGCACGGAGAAAAAATAATGGCATGCGATCAATAATGCGAAGAATTCTTATGCTGATACTCTGCCTGAGCATGATTCTGCCTAATTTTGACAGGCCAATCGTATTAGCCAGTGTAACTCATGGAACGGTGGATCATATTGCTGACCCTGACACTATGGGCAGCTACCGTAATCTTATCGGTCTGCGCGACAACTCCCGAAGGGCCGGCCGCGTGTGGGCGGATAAATCTGTGTTCACCGGCAACGACGTCAAGCTGAATATGTCGCGGGACGGATACGACGGAGCTGTCACCAACGAAAGCGACTTTCTGCACGTCTTTTCCGCTCTGGGCTCCAGCCAGATGATATCCTCACGTGAAACCATTCCGCTGGACGTTGTGTTCGTGCTGGACTTTTCATACTCCATGACAGCCGGCGGCAGCGGCGGCCAGGGACAGTACAACACCCGACTTTATAAAACGCTGGAGGCGGTAAATAACGCGATCAATACGCTTCTTTTTGATGTAAGCGCGGACAGCCGTGTGGGCATAGCCGTATACTCAAATACGGGAACCAAGTTTGTGCCGCTGGTAAACTTTGTTCCCGAATCGGGAAATAATGCCACAGAGTGGCTGACTGTAGATGATTTCAGTTGGACAAGTTCAAGCACGATCAGGATCAACGGAAGCGCAAGAACGGCCGAGACTCCCAGCACCTGGTCTGAGACGGACGACATCAGCAAATTCTGTAATCCAACAGTCCGGACTGATAACGCTACTAATCTGCAGTCCGGTATTGCGGCGGGCATGGGCATACTGGCGGAGGAGGGGGTCACCGAGTGGAAGTCCCCAAGGTCCGGCAGGCTTTATGAACGTATACCCGTCACCATAATCATGACGGACGGCGGCTGCAACACCCTTTGCGTGTCTACTGACGTAAATGATACAAATGACGCTAAGGCCTGGTATGAAACAAAGTTTGATGAGCGGAGGAATTCGTATCCCAGTGATAACAATGCAACTTATGTTCCGACCGTTGCCCTGCCGACGCTGCTGACAGCGGCCTATAACACCGCCCGTATTGCCAAAAATTACGGACAAACCCCCTATGCCTACGGCGTTTCCGTGGATTTAGAGTCAGATAACAATAAAGCTGTAGC
>JAFLUQ010000017.1:19571-23702 GCA_022508735.1 Oscillospiraceae bacterium
CCTATGCCTACGGCGTTTCCGTGGATTTAGAGTCAGATAACAATAAAGCTGTAGCGACACCAAAAATACAGATCACACTGGATCCCAAAACCTACTTCAAAGGAAATTCAACCAACAATTACATCAATACTGCATATAACAATTATCTGCAATGGTTAAATCTGTCTCCCGGAGCTTCGCGCTATCTCGGTGTTTTGCCTCACGGATATTATGCAGACGAGGAAAAAGCAATTTACATCGCTCAGCTGCCGGCAGACAGCGAAATAACCAAGGAAGATATTGCCGCTCATATCGAATATAACACAAACCCGTTGATAACAGCGGCTTCCGGCGATATGGCCAATGTTTTCCAAAATATCATTAACGACGTCGCCGGCGAAAGCAGCAGTGTGTTCGTCCCCATCGAAGGCTTAAACGACCTGAACAGGGAGAATGCCGTTACCTATATGGACCCCATCGGCAAGTACATGGAGGTCAAAACCGTCAAGAAGGTCCTTCTGTTCGGAGAGCTCTATGACGTGGCCGAGGACGGCGAAGAGAAGTATTATGATAAAGATGGCAATGAGACCACAAGTGACAACAGCTCCTACAGCAGCAAATTCTATAAGATCACCACGGAGGGTTTGGTAACAAATCCCTGCTACGACACCAGCGTGAGCTTCAATCTTGCTGATATCGATATCGAAGTGAGAAAAACCGGCAACTTTAGCGACAACACCGGCGGCGGCGTGCTGTCGAGCACAAACAGCGATCAGGCCTTGTGGATAACCATACCCGCAACGGCCCTGCCCATGCAGGTGGCAACCATACTGCTGGATCCACAGGGCGACGTTGAAAGCTATACCACCAATATCGGCGATGAAAATACGGATTCTCCTGAGGAATACCGTGCAAAGCAGATCCAGTCCACCCCGATAAGGGTGTTTTACGAGGTCGGCATCGCTGAGGATATAAAGACAGTAAACGGAAATATAGACATGACCAAGGTCGACCCGGACTACATTACAGCGAACTCGAACACAAAAGCTGCAGAAGGCAGAGAAACAGGCGAATTGGTTTATTTCTATTCCAACCTGTATATGAATAACTTCTACAACGGTTACGCCGACTCTAAAAGCTACACCTACGGCGATCCGGTAATGTCCTTCAGCCCCTCCGCCTCTAACCGCTACTATGTTTTTGAGGATTCGCGGCTCCTGTTCGAGAATGCTGACAACGACTTAGTCGGCGGCGAGATCGAGGTCAGGGACAACAAGGTTTATCTGGGTGCCAAAGAGCTCAGTCCGGTAACAGGCAAGGTGGATTCCGATAAAATGTATTACGTCATGATCGAATATTATGATCATGACGGCATTATCCGTCACGTACTGCCCCGCCGCGGAAATGAGTTCGGCGCCGGAATAGGCGCTGCCGGCGATGGCGCGTACCTGTGCTGGTATAATCCTACCACTAACGAGGTGCAGAATTATATTATTGACAATAACGGCAATGTTACCAGGCCCGGCAACGGATTTTACGTCGCTGCAAAACAGGGCGGTCTCAGGGTTGGCGACCTGTCCGCCGGACTCGGTGAAAAGACGGGAAACCGTACCGACACAGCGGAAACATATTACCTCCCCACTGTCAGCTCTGTTACCGGCGAGACCTCCGACGACTTTAGGATCAATCTGTATCTTGGCAATAACGGCCGACTTGCCGTAAGCAACACCCAGCTACTGGTAACCAAAACGGTAAGGACGACTACCGGCGCCATCAGCAGCGGTATGCGGAATATGGAATTCAATTATACCATAACGCTGAATGACCCCAACATAACAGAAGGTCCCCGCGATATTATCAAGGCTATAAGGGATCAAAGCGGCCTTTGGCGCGCCCTGATCGACAAAATCTATCTCAACACCACCAACCACGGCCTGCTGCGGCTCAAGGACTCTGATTCCCCGGCTACGGTCGGCTATGATGCCAATACCGGCACTATCGACCCTGATGGAACGGCTTATTGCGTCTATATAGGCGGCGTTAATCCGGAAGACGGTTTCGCCTATACGTTGTTTGATTCCACCAATAACAGCTTTAACGAGGCGCTCGGGTCCGAAACACCGCTTAACGTGCCGGATACTGTCTACCTGATCCCCGCGGAGGAATGCAGCAACAACGACTGGGTCTTTGATGACAGCAAAAAAAGTGAATATACAGCTATAGCGAACTTCCGTGTGGGCTATGTGACCTTCATAACAGGAGCACAGATCGGCTTTGCGGTCCAGACAGATTATGCCAGCACGACCGTATATCAGTATGAGACTCTCTATTTTGATGCTGACGGAAAAGCCCATTTTACCCTGAAGGACGGCGAGGGCCTTTTGTTCAACGGTCTGGACTCCGGTACGGAATATGTCGTAACGGAATGGCTGACGGAGGAGCAGATCCAATCGGGCGCCCAGCTGGAGGAGATCACCCACGTTGAAAACTATCCGGACGGCTCGGCAAAAAACTCCACGTACAACAAAAACAACCCTACCGGCGGGGCTCAAAGCCTTGACTATGATAACCATACTTATACAGTCAAGGGAGAAACCACCGCCTCTCTGACGGAGAGGGTCAATTACTTCAATAATACGACAAAAACCGTAAAGGAGCAGATCACTCCCGAAAGCGGCTATGTAAAGGTGGGCGACCTTGTCGAGTATGTTATCTATTGGGAAAATGATCTGGCGCTGCTCCCGGCGGGCTCCGACACCTCCCAGATCACTATCCACGACCCCCTTGATCCGGGTGCGGATTTTGTCAGGGCCGAGTTCGTTGAGCAAAGCTCTGAAGCAGCAGGCGATGACCTCATATTTACATATGAGCCTCTCTCCCCTCTTCCCGCGGGCTGGAGCTGCAGATATGACGAGAACACCCGCACCGCCATCTGGAATATGACGGTCAAAAGGGACGACGAAAGGCAGTACGGTTATGTGCGCCTGACCGTCAGGGTCAACGAGAAGGCCCCACTATCCTTTGATTACGATATGGAGGCCCCGGATGCTGAGGAGCGCGACAACAAGATCATTAACCAGGCGCGCACCACTATCAATGACCACACCTTCTCCACCAACATAGTCGACACCCCTGTGAATGAATTCCATAAGACGGAATTTATGGTCGTAGACCCCGACGGCAATGAAACAGATGTCGGTACGGGGCTCGGCAATCTTAATCAGGATAAGGAGAGCGGCAACTACGTGGGTCCGCTGGTGGATAAGGACTGGCTTATCAAGTACAGGATCTCCTATACGAACTATAAGGACGTCCCCGCAACGGTCACCATAACCGACAGGCTCGACCCCGATGTGGATCTTGACAGTGCGGAATACGACAAGGCGGAATATAGGGGTGTGAAGCTGTTGCCGGACTCTCCGGGCAACATGGTCGAGGATGGGGACCTCACTATCACCTACGACCCCGACACCCGTACGGTCAAGTGGATAATCTCTAATGTTGAGGCTTACGGCAGCGGCGACGTGATTCTGACCGTCAAGGTCAACTCCGCCGCCCTCGGCGAGGAGGACTCGGGCGGCGGAACTCAGACCCCGGAGCCTGAGGGGCCTAAGACCTTTGAAAAGTATACTCCTTCAGCATCTGTCCTCGAAGAAGGCACATATGTTTTGGCTTATAACCGTACCGCTATAGGTAATACTATTTCGAATGGTTATACTTTTAGCTCGCAGAGCATTGAGATTAATGACGATACAATTACAGATCTTGAAAATACAACAATTATGTGGATAGTTGAGCATTCTGATGACGGCTCCTCGTTCTATCTTAAAAACGTTGACAATCAAAAGTACCTACGGTTCGTATATGATATTTATCCGGGTTCTTCGACGTTTGTTGACAAAGCTTCCGCAACTCCGTGGAAGATCAATCCCCTTGATCCTGGATACTTTATTTCCGGAAATCTGTATTTCGGAAGAGCTATGATATATTTCCAAGGGACTAACTCTGTTCCTATGTTTAGATTGACATACTACAAGCTCGTAGAGCCCGAAACGGAACCTGAGGAACCCGATCCAAACGAGAAGCCTGAGGGCATGGGCGACTATAAGATAATCAACCGCGCCAGCGTCACCATTGACAGCGATGACGAGC
>JAFLUQ010000170.1 GCA_022508735.1 Oscillospiraceae bacterium
GAAATCGTGTATCGGTTAACCCCGATCAAGGGTTCGAATCCCTTTCTCTCCGCCATATTATAAAATGACCACAATTTGGATCCAAATTGTGGTCATTTTGCATACACAGCAAAAAATAAGGTTTACAAAGAAAGGAAATGAGAGACGATGAGACGAGAGATAAGCTTTTTAATGGCAATTATCATGATGGTTATGCTGATACCGGTATCGGTATCGGCGGCGGATGACTTATTGAGTGCGCAGGATTATATTCTCGGCACAAGTGTTTCCGGCAGCATTACGGCGACAAATACGTCAGATGTGTATAGGTTTGAACTTATAACATCGGGTAAGATTGTGTTCAATTATACATCGAACGGAATACAAAGAGTAAAATTAAAGATGTATGATGCATTGGGAAAGCAGATGTGGGATAACAGCCCATATTGGAATTCCACAACGCAGCATACAGCCTATTCAAACGAATTTGTTTTGACCAAAGGAGTTTATTATCTTTCAGTCGCACAGAGCAGCGGAAACGGGACTTACAGCTTTGATATGGCTTTTACCTCTGCAAACGAGACATATGAGGAAGGGCAGGGCGGAAACAATAACACCATACCAGAAGCCAATATTGCGGAATTTGACAAAAACTACATAGGCCAAATCGCCTTGAATGACGAGGTTGATGTGTATAAATTTGAGCTTATAACATCAGGAAAGTTCACGCTCAATTATACAGCTACTGAAATAACAAGGACGGCATTAAAATTGTATGATGAACCGGGAAAACAAATTTGGAATAACAGCCCTTATTGGAATTCCACAACCGGGCAAACATCTTATTCAGTGGAAATAGAATTGACCAAAGGTGTTTACTACCTTTCGATCTCCAAGAGCAGCGGCTACGGAAATTATAACTTTTATATGACCTTTACCTCGGCAAATGAGACCTTTGAAGAAGGACAGGGGGGTAATAATAATTCAATAACAGATGCCGATGCTGTGGAATTAAATAAACGTTATATAGGCCAAATCGCCCTGAATGACGAGGTTGATGTGTATGGATTTGAGCTTATAACATCGGGAAAGATCACACTCAATTATACAGCGGTTGAAATAACAAGAACTGCGTTAAAGCTGTATGACGAGTCGGGAAAGCAAATTTGGAGTAACAGCCCTTATTGGAATTCCACAACGGGACAAACATCTTATTCAGCGGAAATAGAATTGAATAGCGGTATTTACTATCTTTCAATCTCAAAGAGCACCGGCTATGGCACATATACCTTTAGTATTTCTGACGGAGGAGATATAACTGACCCTGATATGGAACCGTCTGAGCAGCCTGAAACAGATACCGCACTTTATGTTGACGGTAAACACTTCATTCTCGATATTACGGCAAAGGCTTCGTTGGATAGAAAAGTACTTATCGTTGCGGTTTACGATGGCGAGGGGGCTCTTATTGACCTCATAAATCTGCCTCAGACGAGAAGTCTTACATCGGCATATGTGGTAATGCCGATGAATGATAGTGCAAAAACGCTGAAAATCTTTTTGTGGAACAGTATTTCAAGCATAGTTCCTGACGGTGAGTGCGAAGAGCTGAGCGTTGAGAACGATGGTGTTAAGATAGGCGAGGCTTTCTGAATCATGAACAGTATGCAAGGATAGAGCTCCCTTATTTCATGCTGAAACTGAGGTATTCATATGAAATTTAAAATTACCGTTATCTCAATTGCAGCGGTACTGCTGATCGCGTTGGTGATATTTTTTGCCATGCAGTATACACCTTCAAATATACTTAACTATGTCAGAGCTGCCAATCTCGAAATCGACGACGGTGTGCTCACCGTTCCCGCCGAATACACGGTTATTGAGCCGGGGGCATTTAACGGGCGTATAGAGTTTAATACGGTCATAATCGAGGGGGAGACCGATATTGGCAGCCGTGCTTTCTATAATTGCACGAGCCTTAGCCGCGTGGTCATAAGGGAAAGCTGCGATATAGGGGATGAGGCCTTTGCTGACTGCCCGATGCTAAAGGAGATAGAGGTTCTTTCTCCTGGCGGAAGCTGCGCCGATAACGCTTTTAACGGTCATTCCGGTGCTGTGGTTAGCTGCTATAATGGCAGCGAGGTCTGGGAAGTTGCCCGTCGGGCCGATATGAGCGTTATAGAGATGGATTAATATTTCCCGGGAAATATAAAAAATCCCGACGCAGCTGCGTCGGGATTTTGATTTAGCCCTGTTTACGTTCAAGCGCGCGCTGACGCGCATAGTACTTGGGCGACACGCCCATAATAATCTTGAAATTTTTACCAAGGTGGAATTTGTCACAAAAACCGCACATAGACGCGATCTCGTCCAATGAATAACCGCTCTGATCAAGCAGGCCGCAGGCCGCCTGAACCCTTACTTTATTGATGTACTGAGGAATGGTGCAGTTCTGCTCCGCCTTGAACAGCTTGCCGCAGTAGGCTGAATCAAGGCCTACCAGTGACGATAAGTCCTTGGCGGTGATAGGCCGCATATAGTATTCGATTATGTACTGCTTCATTTTTTCAACCGCCGGATGCGATTCCTTGACCTCGCTGTGGTGAAACAGACGGTGCAAAAACAGAAGCAGCATTCCGTCGAGCTCCATCTGGTAGCCCTCAGCCTTCGAAATATTGATATAGTTCATCCGGCTGAGAATGTTGGTGACTGAATCGAGCTTCAGCGGGCGGAAGATGGCGGTTTTGGCCTCAGAAGTGGAATGGGGTGCGGAAAAGTCCAGTGCCGATATGATGAACCTTTCGCTGTTTACCCAAGCCTTTCTCCAAACGCCGGGCGCAGTCAAAAAAACCTCGCCGGCGTTCACGGTGTGGGTGATGTTGTCGATTTTGCAGCTTATGGAGCCTTCATGGACAATAATAACTGACCAATGATCTAACCACCGGTCTAATGACCAGCTGTTGTCCCGAGGCTTATGATAAGCAATGTAGGTAACATGAGGCAGAAAATTTCTCGGCAGCTCCGGATAGCTCATGGTGTTGCTCCTCTCATTATTATTTTACTGTGTCTATTATATATGTTATTTGCAAATAAGTCAATTGGCCATATGTCTTAAATTTTTCATGAAAACTTTAGTCATTTAGTATATATTTTAATATATTTTGCTTATTCACAAAAAATCTCTTGCATTTTAGATAAAAATATGCTATAATAATCTTTAACGCAACGAAGCGGAGAGTAGGCGGGCGGAGGCGCGACAGAGAATCGGTGTCGGCGGCTGGAAGCACCGAGTGATTAAACCCGACCGAAGTTCACCGTGGAGCGGCCTGCCTGAAAAATTGGGAAACAGCAGTAGGGGAGGACGATGGGGAGACCCGCAGGGCGCGACAAGCCCGTAATGAAGCGATAAAACAGGGTGGTACCGCGATTATTTCGCCCCTGACATGGCTTTTGCCATGTCAGGGGCTGTTTTTATGCAGATAATTAAAAAAGATAAAAAACATGAAAGGATTGAAAAACATGAAGGAACAGCTTGAAAAGATCCGCGCTGACGCTGCAGCCGCTTTGGCCGCCGCCGAAAGTGCAGAGGCTGTCGAGGCCGCGAGAGTAGCCTTTTTGGGCAAGAAGGGTCAGCTCACCGCAGTGCTTCGCGGCATGGGGGCTCTCACTCCCGAGGAGCGCCCGATCGTGGGTCAGATGGCCAACGAGGTGCGCGCTTTTGTGGAGGGCGAAATTGAAAAGAAAAAGTCGGAGCTGGCGCAGAAGGCCCGTGAGGAGAAACTCAAAAACGAGACTATAGACGTGACCATGCCCGGTAAGCGCCGCCGCGCAGGCCGTCTCCATCCCCTTAATCAGGTGCTGAGCGAGATAACGGATATTTTTACCGGTATGGGCTTCACCGTGGCCGACGGCCCGGATATAGAACTGGACTATTATAATTTTGAGGCCCTGAACATCCCTGCCGATCATCCGGCACGTGACACTCAGGACACCTTCTATATCAACGACAATATCCTGCTCCGCACACAGACCTCTCCGGTGCAGATCCGCGTTATGGAAAAGACGCGGCCTCCCATAAGGGTAATTGCCCCGGGCCGCGTGTTCAGAAGCGATACAGCCGACGCCACACATTCGCCTGTTTTCCATCAGATCGAGGGTCTTGTGGTGGATAAGGGTATCACTATGGCTGACCTCAAGGGTACGCTTGAAGCCTTTGTAAAGGGGCTCTACGGCCCCGATGCGAAGATCCGTCTGCGTCCTCACCACTTCCCCTTCACAGAACCCTCGGCAGAGGTGGATGTTTCCTGCTTTGTCTGCGGCGGTGAAGGCTGCAGCGTGTGCAAGGGCGAGGGCTGGATCGAGATCCTCGGCGCCGGCATGGTGCATCC
>JAFLUQ010000171.1 GCA_022508735.1 Oscillospiraceae bacterium
CCGGCCTATAAATCCGGCGGACACAGCTCCGCACTTATAGACGATGACGGAAAGCAGTATTTATTTTACCACACCCGCTTTTCCGAGCGCGGCGGATACTTTGAGTCCCGTGTACACCGTATGTTCGTGAATGAGGACGGCTGGCCTGTTGTGGCCCCCTACCGCTATCTGGGCGACGACGAGGATAAGGATAGCTTTACTGAGTCTGAGATCGTCGGAACATATCAATACATAAATCATGGCAGCGCCACCGGCATCGGCGCGGGATATATGGGTTCAATGACCTTGTTTCTTGACGCCGACGGCAGCGTGAGCGGCGCGGCCGTCGGAAAGTGGAGCAGCGACGGAAAGAATATCACTCTTACCCTCGCTGATGGAATATATAAGGGCGTTATCTATCGCCAGAAGAACGAGAGAGGAGAAGCTGTGCTCACCTTCACCGCTGCCGGGAACAACAATTCGAGCGTATGGGGCGTAAAGAACGAGAATAAAACAATTATTCCGAAGCCAATACAGAGCGTGAAGCTTGACGGAGATCTTGGTGAGGCGATAACTGTAGCCCGGCCCAACAATGGTACTGAGGTAAATCCCGTTGAAATTGCAAAGTCAGTATCATATGCAGAGGGGATAAACGGAAAGGCTCTGCGTATGGACGGCACCTATGGCCTGAAGCTGCCGGATTTGGAAGCCACAGACAGCTATACCGTCAGTCTGTGGATCAGGCCTGACAGGCTCAGTCAGTTTGGCCCGATCGTGGCCGCCACACCGGACTTTGTGTCGGGAAGCTGGCTTAATATGACAACTGTTGACCCAAATTACATTTCCCGCATTTGGTCCCGCCGGGCAGATCTCGATCTCTGGCCGTGGGAGGACAAGGCCGGGGTGTTCACTTTAAATCAGTGGCAGCATATGATCATAAGTGTGGACGGCAGCCGTAACGGCGCCGGGGTAAATACCGTCCGCGGCTCACTGTATATTGACGGGGCACGGGTTTCTCAGGGAGACGTGGCCGTGGGTATACTTAAAAATGGCGGAAACATATATATTGGCGCAAATGCCTGGGATCCATATTTCAGCGGACTGATATCTGATGTGAAGGTGTTCAATACTGCCCTGACCATGGAGCAGGCTCAGGTTCTTTATGAGAACAGTCTGCCGATCAGCATTGAAAAGAACAGCGGAGAAGGCAGTATTATTGTGCAGATTGGCGAACGGCGCAGTTATGATGCTGTCATTGTCGCCGCCTTCTATAAGGACGGCGCACTGGTGTCGATGAACAGTGCGGCGGTGCAGGGCAGCGAATATGTATTTTCAATCCCCGAGGCAGAGCCTGACCGGGTAAGAGTTTTTATCTGGGACAGTCTTGAGGGAATGAAGCCCCTGACTATCATGGGGGAGCTTGAACTTTAGAACTTTATTTTCGTCAAAACCGGATATTTGAAAAAAGTTTTCTACAGGATATAGACCGCGCTGTTATATTGCCTCGATCAATACGTTGTATAGTTAAAGATAAAAATATAGACGGAATACGCCGTCTTTGCGGTATTAAATGACCGTGATAGGCGAGTAATAACTCTGAAACACAAAAAATAAATCATGAAGAAAAATATTGACAAAGCAGGAGAATGCGCATATAATATAAAATAATTGCAGCCGCGGCTTGCATGATATAAATTTGCTGCTATGGCTACCTATGTTTACTTTTATGATCACGTAAGCATCTCGGCTATAAAAATCTTCTATTTGCAGGGTTATCCTATCGGATGGAAAATCCTGAACAGGAGCTTCTATATGAGTATAGAGTTTATTCAAAAGTATATTCCGTTATATGTTGATGCCGCATGGCTGACGGTCAGGATAGGCATAGCGGGGATAGTGTTATCAATCTTGCTTGGCCTTCTGTGTGCCGTAGTGGTTTATTTCAAGACGCCTGTGCTGAGGCGAATAGCTATGGTCTACATAGAAATAAGCCGGAATACGCCGCTATTGATACAGCTGTTTTTTATTTATTATGCGCTGCCGAAGATCGGCATTCGGACGGATGCCGCCGTTTGCGGCATGGCCGGGCTGGCCTTTCTCGGCGGAAGCTACATGGCAGAGGCCTTCCGCAGCGGCTTGGAGGCGATTGAAAATGTGCAGATGGAAAGCGCGCTCAGCCTTGGGATGAAGAGTTCGCAGGCTCTGTTTTATGTGATATTGCCGCAGGCGCTTTCTATCAGTGTGCCGGCCTTTGTAGCCAATGTTATATTTCTGCTGAAGGAAACAAGTGTATTCAGCGCGATCAGTCTGATGGATCTGATGTTTACTGCAAAGGATCTGATCGGGCAGTATTACAAGACGACCGAGAGCTTGTTTTTGCTGGTCGTATTTTATCTGATCATCCTTCTGCCGGTATCGGCATTGGGAAGTCTTTTGGAAAGGAGGCTTCGTCATGCCGGATTTGGGTCTTGAGGTTTTATTTAAAGGTAAAAATATGATCCGCCTGCTGGGAGGACTTTGGGTCGCCGTAAAGATCAGCCTGATATCGGTAGTTATCAGCATTCCGCTGGGCATCCTTTTGGGAATTATTATGACACGGAAAAATCCTGTCATAAAGGTCGTTACCAGAATTTATCTGGAATTTATACGTATCATGCCGCAGCTTGTGCTGTTGTTTCTGGTGTTTTTCGGAACTACAAGGGCTCTAAGATGGAATCTGTCGGGCGAACTGTCTTCTGTAATCGTATTTGCGGCATGGGGCACTGCGGAGATGGGTGATCTGGTGCGGGGCGCGCTGATAAGCATTCCAAAGCACCAATATGAGAGCAGTGCGGCGCTGGCACTGAGCCCGGCACAGACATATATTTATATTATTATTCCGCAGACGGTGCGGCGGCTTATCCCTCTTTCAATAAATCTTATCACCAGAATGATCAAGACGACGAGCCTGATATTGATGATCGGCGTTGTGGAGGTGCTTAAGGTAGCTCAGCAGATCATAGAGGCGAACCGTATGAGCAGCCCGAACGCGGCATTCGGAATGTACCTCACGGTGCTTATCATGTATTTTCTTATATGTTGGCCGATAAGCATGCTTGCGAAGTATCTTGAGAAGAGATGGAGGTGAAAACAGTGGCGGAGTCATTATTGACTATTGAGCATCTGACAAAGAAATTTGATGAAAACGTTGTTCTGGATGATCTGAGCTTTACGGTAAAACAGGGCGAGGTGATCGTTGTGGTCGGTTCGAGCGGCTGCGGAAAAAGCACGCTTCTCAGGTGTATTAATGCTCTTGAGCCGATCCAGAGCGGTAAGGTCAAGCTTTCGGACGAGGAGATCATATACGGCAGTAAGACTCTGGCAAAACAGCGCCAGCAGATCGGAATGGTGTTTCAAAGCTATGATTTGTTCCCCCATCTGAATGTGCTCGACAATATTTCGCTTGCGCCGGTCAAGGTGCAAAAGAGAAATAAGAGCGAGGTCAGGGAAGAGGCGATGGAGCTTCTGAAGCGGGTCGGTCTTGAGGATAAGGCAATGAGCTATCCCCGCCAGCTTTCAGGCGGGCAGAAGCAGCGTGTGGCGATAGTAAGAGCGCTTTGCATGCATCCTGTTCTGCTTCTGTTCGACGAGGTCACGGCCGCTCTTGACCCTGAAATGGTGCGCGAGGTGTTGGACGTTATGCTGGGCCTGGCGCAGCAGGGAAGAACCATGATCATTGTAACGCACGAAATGCAGTTTGCACGGGCGATCGCAGACCGCATTCTGTTTATTGATAAGGGGAAGATCGTGGAGGACACAGATCCCGATACGTTTTTTGAACACCCAAGCACAGAAAGAGCAAAACAATTTTTGAACATTTTTAATTTTGAGAGGAGTAAATAAAAATGAAAACTATCAAAGCTATTTTAGTGACATTATTGGCGGCCACGCTCGTATTTTCGCTTGCCGCATGCGGCCCTGCCAATACGAACAACGACGATACCGTCGGCAGCAACAACGAGGTATACCGCACGCTTGATGAGATAAAGGAGAGCGGAACTATCAACATCGGCGTATTCTCCGATAAAAACCCCTTCGGCTATGTTGACGAATACGGCGAGTATCAGGGCTATGATGTTTACTTTGCAAACCGTATAGCTGAGGACCTCGGAGTAAAGGTGAACTTCGTTTCCACCGAGGCCGCAAACCGCATCGAATACCTTCAGACAGGCAAGGTGGATATCATTCTCGCTAACTTCACAGTAACTCCCGAGAGAGCCGAGGAGGTTGACTTTGCTCTGCCCTACATGAATGTGGCTCTGGGCGTAGTATCTCCCGACTCCAATGTTATCACTTCGCTTGAGGACTGGAATAGTGACGATCAGATCATCGTTATCTCCG
>JAFLUQ010000172.1 GCA_022508735.1 Oscillospiraceae bacterium
ACATGTCTATGCCGGGAATACCCTTCATATCCGGGTGACCCTGCATATAGCTGTCTGTACGGCGGAGAGTAGCCACGTCTTCAGCCGGGAAGAAGCCTTTTTCCGCCAGTATGCCGTAGAGGGCCGGTGCGCAGTGGCCCTTTGAGAGCACAAAGCGGTCGCGGTCGGCCATCTTAGGGTTCTTCGGGTCTACGTTCATGACCTCAAAATAGAGCACCGACAGAATATCCGCAATAGAAAGGCTGCCGCCGGGATGGCCCGACTGAGCGTTGTAGATACCTGTGAGCGCGTGTTTTCTTGCCTTATAGGCATGAATTGCTGTTTCCTTGTTCACTGAATATCACTCCTTGTTAAAGTTAAGATATGCTTTTTCAAGCAGTTCGCAAAGCCGCTCCTCTTTCCCTTCAAGATACAAAAACCCGATAAGCGTCTCAAGCCCCGTTGCCAGATGGTACTCTCCTATGGTGGAGCGGTTGGGGTGGTTGTTCACCTTGGCGTTTCTCCCCCACTTCAGGATGCCGAGTTCGTCTTCGCTGAGCTCGCCTTCCATAATATGTACGATTTCCGCCTGAGCCGAAGCATTCACCAGCTTAACGGCCCTTTTATGCAGGTCTGTCACTCGGCGGTTTCCGCCCTCCAGCAGCTTCGTCCTGACGAACAGGTCAAAAACTGTGTCGCCGATATAGGCTAACGCCAGCGGATTGTATTCCCTCGGGTCTATTTTCTTTTCGGAAAAAAGCATACTTAGCGTCCTTTGCGTTATATTTTTACTTAAATTTTATTATACCAAATTTTTCTGAAAATTACAATAGTTAATTTTTAATTTTAATAAAAAAATTCGGTGCGGTCACCCGCACCGAATTTATCAGTTTCCGCCCAGCAGCGCCGACTTTTTAGCGCAGGCATCCACAGCGTCTATCATGGTGGCGCGCAGGCCGTTGGCCTCAAGGCGGTATATGGCCTCAATTGTTGTGCCGCCGGGCGAGCAGACCATGTCTTTCAGCTTGCCGGGGTGTTCCTTGGTCTCAAGGGCCAGCTTTGCGGAGCCGAGGATAGTCTGCTCCACAAGGAGGTAGGCCGTCTCGCGGGATATGCCCTGAAGCACCGCCGCGTCGGCCATGGCCTCGATCATGACGAACACGTAGGCCGGGCCGCTGCCGTTGGTGGCCGTGGCTGCGTCGAAGAGATGCTCCTCAAGAACTGTGGTCTTGCCTATGGCGTTAAATATGTCCATCACGGAATTGAATTCATTGTCGCTCACGTTATCGGTGCGGCAAAGCACCGTCATTCCCTCGCCCACCAGCGCGGGCACGTTGGGCATGGTGCGCACTATGCGCACGGTATCGCCAACTATATCAGCAATGTTTTTGCGGGTGTAGCCTGCCACAACGCTGACGAGCAGCTTGCCCTCCACCGCCGGGAGGATCTCGCGCAGCACGTCGGAGGCGATGCGCGGCTTGATTGCCAGAAGAACCACGTCGCTGTTCTCGGCGGCCTCCACATTAGAAAATGTGGTGTGCACGCCAAGGGTGGAAAGCTCCTCAAGCCTGCCCGCGTGAATATCGCTGACATAGATGTTTTCAGCAGGGATAGTGCCTGTTTTCACTACTCCCCTTACGATTGCGCCGGCGATGTTTCCGGCTCCGATAACTCCAAGCTTCATATTGATTTTCCTTTCCGGATATATATTTTTATTATTCAGGCCCTGCGGGTCCCTAATCAAAAAACCTGTCTGCAATGCTTTCGGGAGGCAGCGATGAGCCTAAGTTTACCCTTACCGGCTTACCCTCCGTGGTATACAGCAGAATATTGTCATATATGAACACGTTTTCTGCCATATCTGAGGAGCGGTAGGGTCTGCATCTGAAATAGTCTTTAGTGAATACGACCAGATGCTGATCCCAGCCGGGAACGTCCTCTTTGACAACAAAGTATATACAGTCGTCAGTGGTGTGCATTTCAGCCTGAGCCTCGGTGTAAAACGGGTTCCAGTAATAGTTGTAATACATCATTGCATTGAGACCAATGCCGCCTTCGTTACTCCTATACGGCATCACGAGGGTCTCGTAATCACCGAAAATCGCGTCAACATTAAGGTTTTGGGTCTCTTTTATTCCGTTACCGGTATATGTATAGACCTTCCCGTCGCAGTATGCAATGGCGGTGCCAAGACTACCTGTATCATCAACTATATCTTCGAACACATGGAATACCCCGTTCGTGCTGCCGACTATACGCTCAATAATGCCGGTATATATATTTACGCGATAAATTCCGCTGTTAGCGGAGGTGGTGCTGTCATAGCCCACAATATACATAAAGTCGTCATGCAATTGAGGGGCTATGTTAATTTTCACCTCGCCGTTATAACGGCTTTCGCCGAACACCACCCCGGGAACATACAGCTCCATTAACGGGCCGTCGTAGTTTTTGTATTTTACTGTGGTTTCCCCCGGTCTGCCCCACTCGTTCGTGTACCACACCTTAAGTCCCCATTCACGACTATGGTCGTCATCCGGGAATTCGTACCTTTTGCTGCTGCTCCTGACGTAGCCGTGGGTGCCCTCATCGGTAGGCACAACGGTGCCATCGTCGGAAATCTTATAACGGCAGAGAGTGGCAGTGGCCGGGTGACCGTTGTAATAGCTTATGAAAACAATACCGTTCTCCACGCTGAATTCGGCGGTGCTGATCTCGTCATAGGCATTTGTGGGAAAGGTAAAAATCTGTTCCTTAACAGCGAGGTCATACACAGGCGAGCGGTAAAGCTCCCGCTTAGGCCCCTGATAGTAATAGTACCTGCCGTCGGTGGCTATGCGGCGGTCTGCGCCGTAGCCCCCGTCGCCGTAGCGGGTCTCGTCCTCGTATACATAGCCGCCGTGGGGGTCATAGTCCGGCAGTTCTATCACGTTTGCGTGATAATTGTCGCTTTCAATTATAAGGCCGTTTTTGCCGAAGCTGTAGTTCCAGCCGAAAAGCATACTTGCATACCGCCATGTAACCGGGAAGTACGTCACGCCCCGGAATGTAACCAGCGGATAATTCTCGCTTTTGTTATCTATTTCAACACCGTTTATCACGATATTGAAATCGCACATCTCTACGTTGTTATAATCGTTGTTGCGCGTTTTGGTGGCATAATCATGGTAGACGCAGGTAATATTTTCTTTTTTGATATAGAGAGTCCTTGTGTCGTTATCCCACTCGGTAGACAGGCCCAAAAAGCGGCAGTCATAGTATGTAAGCGGGAAATATGTAATGTCGCTGTACAGCAGCATAGGGTATTCACGATATTCACTATCAACCGTTATGCCGTTTATTTTTACCTCAAACTCCGGAAGAGTAGCCGCCTCTGCATACGCGGCTGCGGAAACAATGGCGGCAAAGACAACCAAAGCCAGCATCAATTTTTTCATAAGTTCGTCCTCCTTATATTACTTTTATAAATTAGACGACTTATATGCGAAAAATGTTCCCATATTTTGAATTTTTTTATACGTTAAGCTCAACCTTAACTCCGAGCAGCTCCTTGTTGGCTTCGAGTATGGGGTTAACCACCTCAGTTATAAACTCCTCTGTCTGCTGCGGAGCACGGCCGACATAGTTCTCGGGCTTAAGAATAGCCTTAAGCGCATCTATATCCAGATTAAAGCTGCCGTCGGCTGCAATGAGGTCGATGAGGTTGTTAGGGCCGCCGTTCACCTTTACGTTTTTGCCCGCCTCCATAGACAGCTCGCGGATCTTCTCGTGAAGCTCCTGACGGTCGCCGCCGTTCTTAACAGCCTGCATCATGATGTTTTCGGTGGCCATAAAGGGCAGCTCGCTCATGATGCGGCTTTCGATGACCTTCGGATAAACCACCATGCCGTCGGCAACGTTTATGAATATTTCGAGTATGGCGTCGGTGGCGAGGAAGGCCTCGGCTACGCTGATACGCTTGTTTGCGGAATCGTCGAGAGTTCTCTCAAACCACTGGGTAGAGGCCGTAATGGCCGGATTAAGCGCGTCAACTATAACGTAGCGCGCCAGAGAGGAAATTCTCTCGCTGCGCATGGGATTGCGCTTATACGCCATGGCAGAGGAGCCGATCTGGCTCTTTTCAAAGGGCTCCTCCATCTCCTTAAGGTGCTGAAGAAGGCGGAGGTCGTTGCTGAATTTATAGGCGCTTTGAGCAATTTCAGCAAGCACGTTAAGCATCTGGGTGTCAAGCTTGCGGGCGTAGGTCTGCCCAGAAACCGGGAACACCGCGTTATAGCCCATCTTCTCGGCTATCTTTTTATCGAGGGCCTTTA
>JAFLUQ010000173.1 GCA_022508735.1 Oscillospiraceae bacterium
CCTTCGGTTTCCTTACCCTGACCAACGTCGCCGCAGACTGCGATAACCTCACAGCCCTCGTAGTTTTCTTTGAGCCATGTGATGATGATCGAGGTGTCAAGTCCGCCGGAATACGCCAGCACGATTTTTTCTGCCATTATAAATTCCTCCTGATGTACTAAAATATGGTTTAATAACCCTATTAGAAAATTATGGTTTAACCTATTATACTACATTTGTTCAGATTTAACAATACCTTTTTTGAAAAAAACCATAATTTTTTTGCTCTTTCGGGGCTTGATTTTTTTGTCGTTTTGCGTTAGAATATATTATAGGATATTATGTAGATATTAAATCAAAGGAAAATGTAAATGGACAAGCTTCGCATATTAGGTATAGACCCCGGCATAGCCATCGTCGGCGTTGGTGTGGTCGACAAGATACATAACGCCTACAAGCCCATATACTACGACGCTGTAACGACTCCGGCTCACACTCCGCTGGAGCGGCGCATCATGGACATATATAACCGCATCAATGAAATCATAACCGAATACAAGCCCGACGCGGTCAGCGTGGAGGAGCTGTTCTTCAACAACAACGCCAAGACCGCCTTTGCCGTGGGTCAGGCCAGAGGAGTTATTGTTCTGGCCGCCGCGTTGGCCGGGCTGCCCATATATGAATACACACCGCTGCAGGTAAAGCAGGCCCTTACGGGCTATGGCCGGGCCGACAAGCGGCAGATACAGCAAATGATGAAGCTGATGCTCGGCCTTAATGAAGTGCCTAAGCCCGACGATGTGGCCGATGCGCTGGCCATTGCCGTGTGCCACGGAAACAGCTCACGCTTTAATCAGCAGACTACCGCGCTGGAAAATCTGATCAACAGAGGTGGACTGAAATGATCTCATATTTAAACGGAACTATTGCCCAAAAGGACGATAGCGGAGTAATAATCGACGTGGGAGGTGTAGGCTTCGCTGTAGCCATGCCCACTATAGATATTTCCCGTCTGCCCGAGGTTGGCAGCGAGGCGAAGTTATTCACCTATCTCTACGTGCAGGAGGACGCAATGCGGCTCTACGGCTTTGTTGACAAGAGCGGCATAGAGTACTTCAACAAGCTAATATCCATAAACGGTGTGGGTTGCAAGGCCGCACTGGCCATCCTCAGCGTGCTGCCGCCCTCAGATCTGGCTATGGCAATAATCGGCGAGGACGCAAAGGCTATCTGCCGCGCACAGGGCGTTGGCAGCAAGATAGCTCAGCGTATCATTCTTGAGCTACGAGGTAGAATCGACGCCTCTGACGCGATCGGTCAGCCTGCTAAAAAGACAGCCGCGGCGGCCTTCACCCCATCGGCGGACGTCAGCGCCATAAACGCGCTCATAGCCCTTGGCTGCTCACCAAGCGAGGCACAGAAGACCGTTATGCAGATAAATTCCGAGGGTGCGGCCCTCTCTACCGAGGATATGATCAAAGAAGCGCTGAGGAGGATGAGCAATGGAATTTGATGACCGCATAATCTCGAGCCACCAGCTCAGCGGCGACAGCGAGCTTGAATTCAGCATCCGCCCGAAAACCATGGATGAGTACATCGGTCAGGATAAGACCAAGGAAAGCCTTAAAATTTACATTCGGGCCGCCCGTGAGCGCGGAGAGGCGCTGGATCACTGCCTGCTCTACGGCCCTCCCGGCCTCGGCAAGACCACTCTTGCGGGGATCATTGCCAATGAGATGGGGGTTAACATACGCGTGACCAGCGGCCCTGCCATAGAAAAACCAATGGATCTGGCGGCGATACTCACGAATCTCGGCCCCCATGATGTGCTGTTTATCGACGAGATACACCGCCTGTCCCGCAGCGTGGAGGAAATACTCTACCCTGCCATGGAGGACTTTTCGCTCGATATAATTATTGGTAAGGGTCCGAGTGCACAGTCGGTGCGGCTAAGCCTGTCGCCCTTTACCCTCGTAGGCGCCACCACAAGGGCGGGACTTTTATCGGCCCCGCTGCGTGACCGCTTCGGCGTCATATCGAGGCTTGAGCTATATAACAATCACGACCTTACCACGATAGTAAAGCGAAGCGCCGGCATTCTCGGCATAGACATAGAGGACAGCGGCGCGGCTGAGATCGCCTCCCGCTCTCGCGGCACGCCGCGTATAGCCAACCGTCTTCTTCGGCGAGTGCGCGATTTTGCCCAGATCATGGCAGATGGGAATATATCCGCTGAAACCGCTGACAAAGCTCTGCACATTCTGGAGATCGACAGACTTGGGCTTGACTCGGTTGACAAGCGCATGATGATGTCAATAATCCAGAACTTCGGAGGCGGACCTGTGGGGCTTGACACTCTGGCTGCCACCATCGGTGAGGACGCCTCTACCATTGAGGACGTATACGAGCCATATTTGCTTCAGCTTGGCTTTTTGAACCGTACGCCCCGTGGACGGTGCGCCACAAAAGCGGCCTACGACCACTATGGCGTTCCCTACGGCAATGAAGGCGGCGGGCAGATGTCATGGTAGGTTTTTTACAGAAATATTACACATTTGTAATGAAAATGTAACATTTGTATAGTATATTAGTATTATGTCGAACATGAGGTGATTCTATGCGAAAGTTAATTTTTGCGGTGCTTGCCGCAGTGCTTCTTTTCGGCTCCACGGCTTACGGAGTTGAGATGAATCTGATATATGACGAAGTATATCATTATTATAACGAAGACGATGTTTTCATAGAGATCAACGGGGCAAAGGTAACCACCAAAGAAATGCCGCCCGTTATACTTATGGATAGGACACTTGTTCCGGTGCGCGAGCTGTTTGAGGCGGTTGGAGCCACTGTTTCGTGGATAAATGAGACCAGCCAGACCAAGATCGAATATAACGGTCTTGAGGTCGTTTTTACCACCGGCAGCAACGTAATTTATACAAATTACAGCCAGATAACTATCCCTGACGACGAACCGGTTCCAATGATAATAAATGACAAGACCATGGTGCCCGTCCGTATAGTTGCAAACCTGCTTGGACTTGACGTTGGCTGGGATAATGCCCGGCGAACAGTTTTGCTCACGAGCGGAGGATCCGCGTCGACCTCTTCCACGCAGCGGCAGCCGACCATTCCTGCCGGTGCCAGCGCTATAAGCACTATAAACTGCGCTACAAGCGGCAACACCGACCTTATATACCTGACATACCAGAATCCGGTGAAACCGAAGATCGCACGCTACAATAACCCTGAACGAGTAGTGCTGGACTTTGAAGGCTCATCCTACCTTGGAGATGTGGGAACAATCAGCGCGAACGGAGTGACCCTCACTTCTGTGAGAGCGGCAAATCATGACAATATGGCAAGGATAGTACTGGATGTGTCAAAACAGCCTAATATTGAGGTATCCCGCAGTCAGGACGGTATAGTTATAGTGGCCGGTCAGGCTTCAGGCAAGTACACTGAAAAGATAAACGACCTAACCGATGGTCAGATATATGTTCCGCCCACAGTGAGCGCAGGAGGCGGAAATTCCAATTCTATTCTTAACGCTCAGCCAAATATTTCGTCGGGCAATCCGGGGAACAGTGATTTTGTTAACCTCGATACCAGCGGCACCGTAGATACAAGCAATTCCCGCGATTTTAATTACAACAGCATAATCATTGATCCGGGCCACGGCGGAAGCGACCCCGGCGCTATGAGCGGCAGCATAAAGGAGAGCGCCATAAATCTGGCTATATCCGAGAAGGTCATCGCCAGGCTGAGAAACGCCGGCTACAACGTGATAACCACCCGCACTGACGACTACACCAAGCCAACTCTTCAAGACAGGGTGGACATTGCCAGCAGGAAAGATATCGATGGTAAAATTCCTGCTCTCTTCGTCAGCATACACTGCAATTCATTCGACAATCCCGAGACAAACGGAACTCAGGTCTACTACCATCCGGAGTCTAAATACGGCACGATACTGGCCCAGAACATATATAACTCTAATATCACCACCACTACCCTCAGGCCCGCACAGGTGCATGACGGCTCACATCTTTATGTGATACGTATGACGCTTCAACCTGCAGCATTAGTAGAAACGGCCTTTATCAGCAACTCCTCCGACAGAGCTTATCTGACCAGCGAGGAAGGGCAGGAGGCACTTGCTCAGGGCATATTTGAAGGCATAGTTAAGACTATGGAACAAATGAAGAAGGATAAAGGAATAGAATAAATCAAAACCACCCGCCTTTTGATATGCACCCCAAAAGTTAGACGCTTTTGGAGGTGCATATTTTTA
>JAFLUQ010000174.1 GCA_022508735.1 Oscillospiraceae bacterium
ACCGATTCCATTGCGGTGGTAAGCCCCTACTTTGAAAATGCTGATATGATCGACGATTTCCGTAATGCCTGCAATGCGGTGCTGTTTGATAAAAGCAGCAGAGCAATACAGGCGGAGGAGCTTTACAAAAAGTTCATCAGCAGGCTTGGGAGCTGACAATACAGAAAGGCCCATGGGCAGAATTTATTCGGTCACGGGCCTTTTTTCTATTCAAAGAAGAAAGTATTAATGTTATAAATGAAAAATTTAATATAAAACATTAAAAAAGTATTGACAAATATTAAAAGCTGTGGTAATATAATATTGTCGATCCGGAAAGACAATATTATTCTTGTTGGAGGTAATAATTATGAAAGGTCTTAATAAGGCTGTAAAGATCGTGGCAAAGATATTGGAGGTCGCCCATTGGGTAGCCGCCTGTTTAATGGTTGCAGTGGCAATATGCAGCGTGACAGCGTCGCAATGGCTGGGGTATTTCATTGACATGAATGCCATTGAAAATGGGGGCGAAATTTCTGTTTACGGTTTTGAAGTAGCAGTTGTTAATATGAAAACTCTGCTTCTGTTCGCTATTGGCTCAGTTGTGATATACGCTCTTGTTGCAATGATTTTCCGTAATATTTATCTTATCATTAAAAAAGCGGAGAGCTCCACTCCATTTAATAAGGATAATATCCGTATGGTAAGGGAAATCGGTATTTTCTCTATCGCCATTCCTATCATAGGTTTCATTATGAGCATAGTCATACGTCTTGCTGTAGGTGTTGATGCCGCCGAAATCAGTGTAAATTTTGACGGCTTTGTTATGGGTATTATTGTTCTTTGCCTGACACAGTTTTTCAGCCACGGTGCGGAGCTTGAAAAAGATGTAGACGGCCTTTTATAAAGGAGTGTATTATGGGTAAAATTGTTCTTCGATTGGATAGAATGATGCTTGAACGGAAAATGTCGCTCAATGAACTGGCAGAGCGGGTAGGAATATCCAATGTCAATTTGTCTAAAATTAAAAATAATAAGGTTATGGCGATCCGGTTTTCAACCCTTTCGGCAATATGTGACGCGCTTGATTGTGAGGCCGGAGACATTCTTGAGTTTCAGAAAGATGAGTGAGTAGTTATCCGTAGTTTCGCGTTCTGCAATTTTCAGAACGCGAAATTTTTTGTCACGGCCCCGGAGTTACCATATGCAAAATTTACAAATATAAAATTTAATATATGTGTATTGCGCATATTGCATTAAATCTGTAGTTATGATATATTGATAAATACATGAATATGATAGCATAGCGATGATTTTTATATTAGAATAGTGAGATGATAAAAATGCATAAATTGACAGAACTGATCATGTCTTCAAATTTTTGGATAAGCGTTGCCATAATTATCGGCATGTTCGGGCTGTGGTTTTTACTGAAGCAATATATCGAGGGATATATGCGGAAGGAAAAGATAAGCGGCAGAAAAGCAACAAACACGCACGTCGCAATAGCCGTAGCCAAATACATAATTCTGGTATTTGCGGCTGTGACGGTTCTGCAGATCAACGGCGTTAATGTGTCTTCGATTATAACAGGCTTCGGAGTCGCCGGAATTATCGTCGGTTTTGCGCTTCAGGATATATTAAAGGACCTGATCATGGGCGTAAATGTGGTGTGGGATAACTTTTTCTCGGTCGGAGACATTGTGCGGTACAAAAATGTTGAAGGAAAGGTAGTATTTTTCAACCTCAAGGTCACGAAAATTTATGACGTGCTTACGGGAAATATCTTTACCGTGTGCAACCGTAACATATCGGAGATTGAGAAAATATCCGATTGGCTGGATATTGTGATCCCGACTTCCTATGAGGAAGACGCTGCAAGAATGCGAACGACGTTCAAGAAAATTTGTGAAGAGATCGAACATATAGGGGAGGTAAAAAGCTGCGAGTTTTTAGGCACAGACGCCTTTGCCGAAAGTTCGGTGAATTATCGGCTCCGGGTGCATTGCCATCCCGAACGTAAAAGGCCGGTCTACCGCGCCGCTCTCGGAATTGTGCAGGATGTGTTCGCTGAGGAAAAGATCAGCATTCCCTATCCTCAGCTCGACGTGCATGCCAAACCGTAAAATACCTATATATATGATCAAGTGCTCTGCGCATTTTGCGCAGGGCTTTTTTCATAAAAAATTACTGTTGCAAAATTTGTTGAAATGTGTTAAAATTATATAAGATAGTAGTATAATAATAGAGAAAAGGGGAGAAAAGGAGAGTAGAATAATGAAAAAAATCATTGCGCTTATACTTGCGCTAGCATTTGTTTTAGCTTTCGCGGCCTGCGGGCCGGAGGAACCTGTCGATGTCGAGGAAGAACCGAACATCGGGGAGATCGTGAGTAATGAAAATTTGTTCCGTGTAGGAGTTATCTATAATGCGGAGGCTGCCTCCATGGATGCTGACGTATTGGCTCATGAAACCGGTATTGCGGCTATGTGTGATTCATTGGGACTCAGTGATGATCAGATAGTGCGTGCCGAGGCCAAGGTCGGAGAAGTGCAGGCCCTGCAAGAGGCTGTGGAAAGCTGCGTCAATGAGGGCTGCGGATTGATATTCGGTACAGATAGAGGCTTTGCCCCTGCTATGGTCAAAGCTGCTTTGGAATATCCTGATGTGATTTTTGCTTCCGTAACGGACGGTGAAGAATATAATGGACCTGAAAATTTCAGCACCTATTCCGGAAAGATATATCAGGCCTTTTACCTTGAGGGCGTTGCGGCAGGTATGAAAACTGAAAGCGGTGTGGTGGGCTTTGTGGCCCCTGTTGAGGCGCCTCTAAGTGATATAAATGCATTCGCCATTGGACTAAGCCGCGTCAATCCCGAGGCGGTGCTCTTGGTGAAGTATTCCGGGGAACGTTTTGAGCCGGAGCTGGAACGGCAGGCCGCTGCCGCGTTGCTTGATATGGGCTGCGATGTTATAGCTCAAAGCTGTACCTCGCCCGTGCCCGGGCAGGAGGCCGAGATCCGTGAAGTCTGGGCCTGCGGATACGGAGCTGAGGTGGTAAATGAACTGCCGGATGCCTATCTCACAGCACCCATATGGAACTGGGGCGTGTACTATACCCGCGTCACCAAGGCCGCTATGGAGCACAGCTATCAGGGCGGCGATTACTACGGCGGCATGGAGGACGGTCTCGTAGCGCTGGTAACTCCCTCGAAGAACTGTGTTAAGGGGACCTCCGGTGAAATCAACGCCGCCAAAACGGAGCTTCTTGCCGGGACGGACGTATTCGACCGTGAGATCGTAGATAATAACGGTGATATCATAAACCCTGAGGACGGTATCCTCAGCAGAGATGAGATCCTCAATATGGACTGGTACTACAGAAATATTGAACTCTGGTAAAAAACAACTGCACTCCGATGGGGTGCAGTTGTTTTCCCCTTTTGGCTGAAGTGTGTTAACTATTGATAAAGGGCAAAGCAGTACTTACCAATACACACAGGTGAAAAGTCTCCATATTTTCTTTGTTTTTTTCGATTTTTTTATGCAAATTTTTTTAATGTTTTTTTGTAAAAAAGTATTGACATAATTTGAATATATTGATATAATACTGAATTGGTGCAGGGGTTCCTGCGCAAAAAAACATATGGAGGTGAAATCATGCCAACATTTAACCAGCTTGTCAGAAAGGGCAGGGAAACAAGCGTTGTAAAGTCTACCGCTCCCGCGCTTCAGAAGGGTCTTAACTCCCTTAAGAAGGCTCCCACTGACCAAAGCTCCCCCCAGAAGAGAGGCGTTTGCACAAGCGTTAAGACTCAGACTCCCAAGAAGCCTAATTCTGCGCTTCGTAAGATCGCGAGAGTGCGTCTTTCCAACGGTATCGAGGTAACAAGCTATATCCCCGGCGAAGGTCACAACCTTCAGGAGCATAGCGTTGTTCTCATCCGAGGGGGAAGAGTTAAGGATCTGCCCGGTGTAAGATACCACATCATCCGCGGCACCCTTGACACTGCCGGCGTTGCCAAGAGAATGCAGGCCCGCAGCAAGTATGGCGCTAAGAAGCCTAAGAAGTAATCTATCCCGCAGGAAGCGGAAAATAGTGCGACTGCGGATTATTATATATTTGTTGTTGCACTGACGGCCTGAGGGCCAAGGGCCCGGAAAAGGCCGAGTACCTGTGAATTCATCAAATCTTAATGAAGGAGGGAAGACAAGTGCCAAGAAGAGGTTTTGTTCCCAAACGTGACG
>JAFLUQ010000175.1 GCA_022508735.1 Oscillospiraceae bacterium
GCGCCCGATGCGAAGGGGTTCACTCAAAGGGGAAACGTTCGGTTTCCCCTTTGAATATCTTTACCTGCTCAGCGCTTCTCCAATAAATTCTATTGCCTCATCAACATGCGAAGCCGCTTCGTCCACACTGAAGACCGCCAGCTCTGCCTCCCTTTGCCGCTGCTCGCTGACCGACGCGTCATATCCAAGGCTGAACCGCTCGTTCTCGGCTATGCTCTCCAGCTCGTCACGTATTTCTTCGAGCCTGATTTTTATCTCCCCAAGCTCCAGCTCTCTGTTGCTGTTCATTTGCTTTCACCTCCTCAATTTTCCTTTAATACCTTTCGCATTCAATAGCTGTGCTATTATAATAGCATAACTATTATACATTGTCAATAGTAAATCTAATATTTTTTTATTTTTCTATTGACAATTAAGAGTTTATCTATTATCATATAATTAAGAGGTGATCCGTTATGAACCGTATCAAGGAATTAAGAGAGGAACACAAAATTTCTCAGGCCAAGCTCGCGCAAATAGCCAATGTGCATCAAACGGCGGTATCCCAGTGGGAAAAGGGGCGTACCTCCCCTGATATTGACAGCGCGAAAGCGATATGCAGGCATTTTAATGTAAGCTTGGATTGGCTCCTCGGCCAATCCGGCGTACAAAATAATGTGGAGCCCGCCTCATATTTTTCTCCCTCCGTTATCCGCATTCCCGTTTTGGGGCGTATTCCCGCGGGCGTGCCGATGGAAGCGATAGAGGATATTCAGGGCTATGAAGAAGCCCCCGCCGACTGGGCGAGGGGTGATAAGGAATTTTTTGCCCTGAAGCTCAGGGGCGACAGTATGTTCCCCGAATACCGCGACGGAGACACAGTGATATTCCGCCGTCAGGATACCTGCGAAAGCGGCGACGACTGCGCCGTGATGGTCAACGGCAACGACGCCACCTTCAAGCGGGTACACAGAAACGAAAACGGCATAGTGCTCCAGCCGCTCAATCCCGCCTACCCCGCCATCCCCTACTCAAACGAGCAGATCATTGATCTCCCCGTCCGCGTCATCGGCGTGGTGTGGGAGATACGGCGTAAGATGCGATGAGGGGTGAGTATTATGCCTATGAAAAACCGATCCAAAAGAATAATTGCTGTTACCGCACTGTTATCGATCCTTTTATGCTTCGTGCAGCAGGCGGTCAGCGCCGATATTCCATATGAAGACAGCGAGTCCGGCGTAAGCTTTATCTTGCCCGGCAACTGGGAAGAAGCCCAATTCCGCAACTACGATCCTGTCTATATGGACGTAAAGTATATTAATCGCGACAGCGGAGACATGATTATTTTCGGTGCCACCGATGTGTGGTTAGATGAATTTAAAGACGAAGGTATTTCCCGATCTGATCTCAACAATGATATTTACACAGTAGACGAATGGGCTGATACGGTCTGTGGGGAGGATTGCGAAAGATATGAGGTAACAATTAACGGTATAAAATATTACGTTATCGAGTTTTACACCGAAACGGATGGGATCTTACTTACGAATATCCAATATTCATACATAAATAATGCTGTTATATATCAGTTCTACTATGCCTCTCTGGAACTCGACAATATTGATGATTTCGAGAGTATGATCTACAGCGCAGAATATCCTGACACCACCGTTGACGTCGAGTCTTTCGCCGGTGCTGCGTCAAGTAAGGATCATACGCGTCAGGAAAGTGAGTCTCCTTTTATGCGCATACTTACAGCAGGACTTGCGGGCGCTATTTCCGGCCCACTATTAGCGTCGATCTATATTTTGAAAAATAAGCTTTTTGGAAATGCGAAAGTTGAAAACTCTGCCGAACCAGATGGCGATACCACAACACCAGAGCCAGCGCCGGGCCGTGATGCCGTCATGCGTTCAAAAAAGCGGAAATTTGTCATTAAAAGATATTCCAAAGACGACCCTGATGTACCCATGATATTTTATAAAATATATATTTGTGTGCGTCTGCCGTTGATCGTTATGATCTATATCAAGAATCTTTATACCAACAATGTCGGCACCGGCATATCATCTGTGGTGCCCTTTTTAGAATCAGTTGCCGCCGTATGCATTATTATAGGTCTTGCAAAAAAAGAATACTGGGGCTATGTTGTAAATAAGTTTTTCCTCATTATAGAGGTCATCTTTAGTGTTAAGATCATCATAACGGGATTGTACTACCTGCATTACGGTGAATACGAAATTTTTTCTTATTCGGTATCTTTTGGTATAGCAGCTATAATTACTAATAGTCTTATATTTGTTTACTTTGAAAAAAGAAAATACTTATTTGACGGTGCTCCGCCCGAGAACAATGAGCCTCACCAAATGACTTTTTCTGATTATCATGAATAAAAAAAACAGCGCAGACCTTTAGCGGTCTGCGCTATATTTATGCCTGACTCCCTTTACGCATATACCTGCGATACACACACAGCGACAGCGTTACCGTAAGTATATCCGCGCACACCTGCGACCAGACTATGCCGTACATACCGATGAAATAGTTCAGCACAAACAGCATCGGTATATTGAACACGGCCCAGCGCATAACGCCGAGGAACAGAGAGACGTTTCCCTTGCCGAAGCCCTGAAACACATAAACCGTGAAAAAGCTCATGAACATCAGCGGAGTCGCAAGGCATCTTATTCTTAAAAAGCCTGTGCCCAGCAGCACCGTCTGAGGGTCGGGAATAAAGACGCGCATTATCCCGCCCGCAAAAAGCTCATACAGCATAATGCTTATTGCGCTGACGATCAGCCCCACCTTGATCGAGAATTTTATGACGCCGTCCATCCGAGCGTGATTTTTGGCGGAATAGTTGTATGCAACGATGGGCATCATTCCCTGGCAGATGCCTATGCCGACGTTGAGCGGCAGCCGCTCGGCCTTCAGCACTATGCCGACAGCGGCAAGGGCAATATCGTCGTAGGCGCTCATGAGCCTGTCTATGATAACATAGTCTATATCAAAAAGCAAGGTCGCTATCGCCGAAGGTATGCCAACGTTAAATATGGACACAATGCTTCTTCCCTCGGGCAGCCCCTCCCTTATGCTGAGGCTGATGGCCGACTGCCCTCTGAGCCTCAAAAAGACGTAAAGGAAGTAAAGGCACGCAATGCAGTTTGAGCTCAGCGTTGCAAGGCCCACGCCCAGCACCTCGCTGCCCTTAGGCAGCAGCACGAACATGAAAAGCGGGTCAAGAGCGATGTTGATGACGCCGCCCATGGTGATGCCAAGGCCTGCCTCCTTTGAGGCTCCGACGCTGCGCAGAAGGTTTGACATAACGTTGGAAAGCACCGTAGGCACTCCGCCCAGCACGATAACGCAAAAGGCGTACTGCCGGGCAAACTGATATGTATTGCTGCTGGCCCCCAGCAGCTTAAGCACAGGATTCATAAACACGAGCATCGCCGCTGAAAAAACGGCCGTAACGAATATCGCCAGATAAAAGCTGAAGGCCGATACCTTTTTTGCCTCGCCCTCCCTGCCCTCGCCCAGAAGCCGCGAGACAAGCGCGCCGCCGCCGATGCCCGTCAGCCCCGCAAGGGAGAGGCAGATGTTGAACACAGGCAGGATAAGCGAAACCCCGCCCACCATGTATGGGTCGTTGGTTCTGCCGAGATAGAAGGTGTCGGCCATGTTGTATATCAGAATAATGATCTGGCTGAAGACGGTAGGCAGTGCCATTTCCATTACCGCCCTTGGCACCGGCAGAGTCTCAAATATTTCTTTGCTGCTGATTTTCGCCATTGTTTTCGCCTCTTTGGTGTTTTTTCATATTATAAACCAAAATTTTCCCTACGTCAAGCCCCGCTTTTCACAAAAAAAATTACAAAAAACAATAATTTTCCTATAAAACCTATTGACAAACTATGTAATTGCGAGTATAATGTATTATCGATGAGGGTACATACCTGAAAAATATTTTTTAAAGGAGCAAACAACAATGAAAACATTCAACTCTATCTTAGCAGTGCTTTTGGCGCTTACGCTGGCCTTTGCCTTTGCCGCGTGCAGCCCAAGCAGCACAGATGATGAACCGAATAGCCCCACAGCTCAGAAGACGATCTACCGCACGCTCGACGAGATACAGGCGGACGGCACCATCAATATCGGCGTATTTTCCGACAAAAACCCCTTCGGCTATGTTGACGAATACGGCGAGTATCAGGGCTATG
>JAFLUQ010000176.1 GCA_022508735.1 Oscillospiraceae bacterium
TATGGAATACAGGATCAATCGCAGGACCGGCGACAGGATCAGTGTTGTCGGTCTCGGAACAAGCTATATATCTGAAGCGTCAGAGCATGACGCGATAGAAGCACTCACTTATGCCTACGAGAACGGTATCAATTATGCTGACCTTGCCACGGCCGGAGCAAAAACCTTTGATTACTATGGAAAGGCTCTTGGCTCTGTCAGAAAAAATATGCACTATCAGGTACATTTCGGCGCAAACTACGAAACCGGAGAATACGGCTGGACGACTGATTTGGAGACCGTAAAAAGGTCTGTTGACAGGCAGCTTTCCGCCCTGAAAACGGATTACATTGACTACGGGTTTATACACTGCATGGACGAGGAGTCGGACTTTGCCGATTATCAGGAAAACGGAGTTCTTGAGTACTTGCTTGACTTAAAGAAGCAGGGCGTAGTACGCGGCATCGGTCTTTCCTCTCATACGCCCGGCACGGCACAAAAGATTCTTGATACAGTCCACGTCGATATGCTTATGTTTTCGATAAACCCGGGATACGACTATCAGCACGGGGAATATGCAAACGGCAGCGCAAACGAGAGAATGTCCCTTTACAGAAGATGCGAGGCGGAGGGCATCGGCATTTCCGTGATGAAGCCCTTCTCCGCCGGGCAGCTTTTGGATGCAAAAACATCACCATTTGGCGAGGCGCTCTCAATGTATCAGTGTATACAGTATGCGCTGGACAAACCGGGTGTGCTGACGGTGCTTCCCGGAATACGCAACAAAGATGATGTGCAGCGGATCCTGCGGTTCTTTGAAATTCCGGCGGAGGAAAAGGATTATTCCGTGATTAGCTCCTATGCACCGAAGGATATGAACGGTGTATGCGTGTACTGCAACCATTGTCAGCCCTGCCCGATGGGACTGGATATAGGACTTATAAATAAGTATTACGACCTTGCCCTTGCCGGAGATGAAATGGCAAAGGATCACTATAAAAATCTCTCCGTTCGTGCCGATGCCTGCGCACGATGCGGCCATTGCGAGAGCCGGTGTCCTTTCCATGTAAAGCAGGAGTCAAGGATGGAAGAAATTAATAAGTATTTTAAATAAAGGAGAAGATTTCGCGAAAGCGCAGCTGTATTATTTGATGTATAAATTAAAACCCTGACAATTCAGTGAGAAAGAATTGTCGGGGTTTTGTTGTATTATATAAAAGTTAAGGTCTCGGCGGTCTTCGTCAAAGACCTTTCACGCCCTGGCATAAACTATATTGAAGTAGGAAAACTGACTGAAGAATTTTTCCCCGACCACGATATACGGCTTGTGGCAGTATCGGATAATAGCAGGCGAACCTATGGTAAATCCTCCCTATATGGGTATATGAAAAATCCCAACGGAAGCAAGACGAATCCTGTAAAGCTTCCCGAAATTAATGTTTCAGTGCATACAAGGCAGGGAGTAGACATTAAGTATGCAGTTTGATGCAAAATAAAAACCGAGTATTCTCACAGGTTCTGTAAGAACACTCGGTATGGTCGGAGTGACGGGACTTGAACCCGTGGCCTCTTGGTCCCGAACCAAGCACGCTACCAAACTGCGCTACACCCCGAAAAACATCTTTATCATAATACCACACTTTTCCCTTTAAGTCAAGAGTAAGTTTTAATTTTTTTTAGTTTTTGTGCCAAAATTGAACTCACATCTTGCATTTATGCGAAATATGTGCTAAAATAGATGTCGATTATTTTTCGGCAAGAGAGCCTATAATTATCAAATAAAAAAGTAAAGCAAAATAACGCAGATCGGAGAATAACAATGGAAATAAACGAAACGATCTATAACAGAGCTATCAGAGAACTGGGAAAAGATAACCTGACATGGATGCTCGAGAGATTGCCAAAGAACCTCCCAAGCAAAACTGTGGAAGACTGCCTGTTTTATTATGGAGTTTATGTGTCGAAGCTGACTGTTTTGCGGCTTGAAGACAGAGGGCCGTCCACCGTAGTTTTTACTGCTTCTGATGAAAATGAGCTTAAACATTGGCTGTATAATAAGCTCAGCAAAGATATTGCATTCATATTAAGAGCCAGTGACAATAAAACAGCTGATTAAATATACTCAAATTTTAATTCAAGTCTTGCATTTACGCGAAATATGTGCTAAAATAGGTAACGATTATTTTTCGGCAAGGGAGCTGAGAAAATGGCTAATTCAAAAGAAGACTTTATTGAAGGGCTGCGCGGCGGAATCCCCATAGCCTTGGGATATCTTTCTGTATCGTTCGCTTATGGAATAATGGCCCAGACAGGCGGGCTTGACCTGCTCAGCACAGTTCTTATATCCATGACTAACCTGACAAGCGCCGGGCAGCTGGCCGGCACGCAGCTGATATTTGACGCCGCTTCGTACATAGAGATAGCTGTTACGACCTTTGTGATTAACCTCAGATACATGCTTATGAGCTTGTCGCTGTCTCAGAAGGTAGACGAAAATATGACTGTTGTACAGCGGCTGTTGGTGTCCTTCGGCATAACCGACGAAATTTTCGCCGTATCCTCTCAGCGCAAGCGTCCGCCGAACGCCATATACATGTTCGGGCTGATTCTTTTGCCATATATAGGCTGGGCAATGGGCACCTTTCTCGGCAGCGCGGCCGGGTACATTCTGCCCGAAAGCGTGAGGAGCGCCCTTGGCATTGCCATATACGGCATGTTTGTAGCCATAGTTATACCCGTCTGTAAGCGGGATAAGGCCTGCCTGTTTGTGGCAATTATGGCTGGAGTAATTTCCTGCTGCCTTAAATATGTTCCGATTCTCTCTAACGTGCCTCAGGGCTGGGCCATCATAATTTGCGCGGTAGTTGCCTCAGTGGCCGGTGCACTTATTTTTCCCATTAAAGATGCAGAGGGGGAGAGCGCACAATGAGTTATGTTGCAGTTTCCGTATTCGTAATGGCGGCAGTTACGTATCTTATCCGTATGCTTCCGCTGACGCTGATGCGCCAAAAAATAAACAGCGTGTTTATCCGCTCGGTGCTGGCCTATGTGCCCTATGCTGTGCTGACGGCCATGACGCTGCCCTTTATTCTTTATTCCACCTCGTCTATGATATCGGCCGCAATAGGCCTTGCGGTGGCTGTTATTCTGGCACTAATGGAGCAAAGCCTTATAACTGTGGCGCTCGGAGCTTCGGCGGCGGTATTTATCGCTGAATTATTCGTATAAACTATTTAAAGGTTGATTCTATGTATAAAGCTTTAGCACTGGATCTTGACGGCACTCTCACTAACAGCCGCAAAGAAATAACCGAAAAAACCCGTGAAACTCTTTTCAGCGCAATGGATAGGGGAGTGAAGGTAATTCTTGCTTCCGGCCGACCGCTTATGGGAATAACATACCCTGCGCATATGCTGGAGATGGAACGCCGCGGCGGCATAATTATGGCCTTTAACGGCGGAGTTATTGTTGACTGCATAAGTGGGAATGTTCTTCGTCGGGTGACAGTGCCGCCGGAGTGTATTCCCGATATATATGCGGCTGCGCAAGCGGCAGCTTGTATCCCGATCACATATACCGAGGATGAAATCGTAACTGAAACGATAGACGAGTACGTTTTAAAAGAAAAAATATGTGTAAATGCCGATATCATGACGGTAGAGAGCATGCTTGACTTCGTGGATTACCCGACGCCGAAATTTCTCATCGTCGGCCCGCACGAAAAGCTTATTGTTGCCGAGAAAATGCTCAAAGACAAGCACAGTGATAAACTGAATATTTTCTACAGCGAGAGCTATTTTCTTGAGGTTTGCCCAAAAGGGGTTTCAAAAGACACCGGCCTCGCCGCTGTCTGCGAGCATCTGGGGCTATCGTCGGCTGAGCTCATGGCCTGCGGCGACGGCATGAACGATATGCCTATGCTCGGCTTCGCCGGGTTAAGCGTTGCTATGGCCAATTCCTGCAAGGCTGTGCTCGATATGGCGGATTATGTAACGCTGTCTAACGACGATGATGGCGTGGCTGACGCTGTGGAAAAGTTTATTTTAACAGATGAAAATAAAAACAGGTAATTTGTTGAAAATAAATTTATAAAACCTATTGACAATATTCCCGAACTATGCTATAATAATTTTGTTCGGATGATATCCGATTCAATATCGCGGGGTGGAGCAGCTTGGTAGCTCGTCGGGCTCATAACCCGAAGG
>JAFLUQ010000177.1 GCA_022508735.1 Oscillospiraceae bacterium
CCATCGACCCATTCATAGGAGCAGGGTAAAGCATCGGATTCATATTGCATATAAATATCTTTATGACCATTGCTTTCTATTTCTGCAATATGCTCTTTAGCACCGCTCCATGCCCCGGTTATCAACAGGTTCAC
This sequence comes from Oscillospiraceae bacterium, assembly GCA_022508735.1. GTDB lineage: Bacteria > Bacillota > Clostridia > UMGS1883 > UMGS1883 > JAFLUQ01. The sequence continues at coordinate 135 of JAFLUQ010000177.1, forward strand.
ACGCTCACCCCGCTATGTGCAGCTACATTGCCGCGCATATCATTTTTATCTTTCTCTCTACCTCATGTTCGTTTTCTGTGAAATAACTTATATACTTTTCGCACTCCGCTTCCAGCTCACGAATCTCGCGAACGCCGCTCGTGAAAGCAGCTCGGATTTTCTCAGTTTCCTCAGCTTTATCCAAATTATAAAAGCTTCGTGACAGTATGACGCAGGTGGAGCCCATGCGATAGTGTTCTTTTATAACATGCTCTGATGGCAGCACTCCCTTGCCCAAGGCCGCTATACCGCCGAAGCCGTAAGGAATGCCTTTTTGTTTAAACTTAAGGCACAGCCTTTCCACCGTACCGTCAGCCAGCAATTCAAACATGAATCTTTTTCCATAGCCAAGACTGAGGTCATTAAGACCGATAAATATCTCATCTATGCCTTTAAGAGCTAATATATCATCTATTACTTCTACTGCCTCAGGGGTTTCAACTAAAGGCATGACCTTTGCCATGCCACCCACCATATCAATAAAGCTTTTGACCTCATGTGCCGTTTTAAAATACGGAAGCATGAGTATATCTGCCCCGTTAGAGATAGCTTCGTCTATTTCCGACTGAGAGTAGTCATTGATCGGATTACAGCGGACTAAAACCTCGGCCGATGAGAGGACTTTTTTTACGTTGGCAATATCTGCAGTAGTATGGTGATTCTGAACGGTGTCCATCCCACCCTGACGGGCCGCTTTACCGATATATTCCATATCCACAAATATTCTGTCAACCCCAGCCGATTCGGCAATTTGCGCGACATCGGGCCGGTTTGTTATGTACATAAGCTTTAGCATTTGCTTTTCTCCCTATCTATCTCAGGGGTTTCGTTTTTAGTATCAACTGTTGCACCCTTATTTTCGTTATCGGCGTTAGTGATGACTTTCAAAAAGGTCATGAAAAGGATTTTTACATCAAGAAAAAAGCTGACATGATCAACATACCAAACGTTAAGTTCAATTCTTTTGTGCCACTCAACGTCCTTGCGGCCATTTACCTGTGCCCAACCACTTATACCGGGACGAACCTCAAACATTCTTTTCTGCTCATCTGTGTACTCCTCATATGGCCACGGATGATATGTAAGCGGCGGACGCGGGCCGATAAGCGACATGTTCCCATTCAAAACATTAACGAGTTGTGGTAATTCATCGAGACTGAGTGCTCTTAAAATTCTTCCAACTCGTGTTACGCGGCTGTCCTTATTATTTGAGTATACTCCGCCGCTTTCTGCTCCAACACACATGGACCTGAATTTATACATATTAAATACTTTTCCGCCTAGACCTAACCGTTTTTGTTTAAATAGTACGGGACCCGGTGAATCTATTTTTACAAGAAATGCAAGCAACAACATTAAAGGCGATAATACTACTATGCCAACTAACGATATTATAATATCAATTATACGCTTGAAAAAAAGCTTGTACATCATAGCTCACCTCTCCCCTATACATAACATTTAGAAATGTGCATAAAAAATCTGAATTTTGGAGATCGTGCAGAATTTATGCACCAAAAAAGTATAATTTCAGATATAATTAGAGTATAGCATATGAACGGCATTTTGTCAATATATTTCGTAAAAATGTTTGAACATATGAGAAAAATGAAAACATAAAAGGAGCAATCACATTGCCGCGAAGAGGAGAAAATATATATAAACGCAAGGACGGACGTTATGAAGGGAGATATCTGAAAAGCTACAGCATAGACGGAAAAGCAATATACGGGTCAATATATTCCAGGAGCTATGCTGATATTAAAAATAAATTGACTGCACTTAAGGCAGAGCAGAAGAAGCCGTCGAGTGCCACCGGTATCACTTTGGCCAATTGGATGAATAACTGGCTTGAGTCTGCGCCGGATATAAAGGAAACCACAAAAAACATTTACAGAGGACATATAAATAATCATATTAACCCAAGAATAGGAAAGATCCGGCTGCATAAACTCAACAGCGATATTTTACAGATGTTTGTATCATCACTTGACCTGTCTCCCTCTACGGTCAAAGTAGTATTTACCGTACTTAAATCCGCCCTTAAGGCTGCCGAAGAAAGAGGTTATATTTCTGATATATGGTCCAAGATAAAGCTGCCAAAGAAAACGAAGACAGAGGTTTGCATTTTATCTCTCACTGAGCAAAAACGGCTGGAAACGGCCCTATCTGATGAAAATGACATAGGGATACTCATCAGCTTGTATACAGGTATAAGAATAGGAGAGTTGCGCGCGCTCAAATGGTGCGATATAGATTTTGAACGCCGAGTGCTTCACATAAACGGTACACAGGCAAGGGTAGACGAAGGAATAAAGATATTGCCGCCCAAAAGCAAAACCTCAGTCCGCAGCGTTCCTTTGCCGGACTTTATTGCCGATAAGCTAAAAAGCAAAGGCCGTGACGGCGAATTCGTGCTGTCTGACAACGGAAGCTTTGTAGACGTGCGCACCTATCGCCGCCGCTTTAAACGTATTCTGAAAAACAGCGGTCTGCCGGATATAAAATTTCATGCACTGCGCCACACTTTTGCAACAAGGGCATTGGAGGTTGGAATGGATTTTAAGACCTTAAGCGAAATATTAGGCCATTCCACGGTCTCAATAACACTGGACCTGTATGTACACTCGATGGACGAGTATAAGAAAGGCCAAATTAATAAATTAGGAGAAATTTACTCACCGTCAAAATAAATGAACATTAAAAGTCGTCGCGAACTATAGCTGCGCGACGACCTTGGGTGTAAATCTATAATTTTAAAAGTTTTTTTGCGTTTTCCGAGAAGATTTTATTGAGATTGCTCTCCCCTATTCCAAGTTCCGATAAGTACCTGACCGTATCTCCCTGCGCCTCCCACGGCGAATCAGTGGCGAAAAGTATCTTATCATAACCGTGGTTTTCAAAAATTCTAAGAAGCTGTTCACGGGAGATATCAGATATGGTGTAGGCGGTGTCAAAATAAACCGGTGTGCCGACAAGATATTTCTCAACATCGTCCCACACGGCCCAGCCGCCGAGATGCGCCGCGATGATGTTCTCGCCCGAAACTATATCGAGCACGCGCCGCAGCCTTTCAGGCATACAGTGCACCGGAGGATCATACCCTACGTCTTTACCGGCGTGGAGGGTTACAAGCAGCCCTAACTCCTCGCACTTTTTCAAAATACGCACTGACTCAGGCGAGTCGATGTAAAACTGCTGATATTCTGGATGCAGCTTTATACCCGGAAGGCCCTTTTCTTTGATATCATACAGAGTTTGCTCCCAATTCTCCTGCATGGGATGGAGCGAACCAAAGGAAATAATTCCGTCTGTTCCGTTGATCGACGCGGCAAAGTTATTAATGGATGTCGACTGTGTAAGCGTTGTTGCGATCGGCAATACAACACTTATATCAATATGATTTGAGCGCATTGATTCGCGAAGCGCGTCAAGGGTTGCGGGAATTACGGCGTACTCCGGCGTACCCTGTACTTTTGCAAGATTTTCCTCAAGAACTTTGACGGCACGAGCCGCTATCTTGTCGGGGAAAATGTGTGTGTGAAAATCTATTATCATCAAAGGTCAGCTCCTTGCAAGCGAAGAAAAAGAAAAGTCGTCGAGAACGCTATGCATTCCTTCCCATATGGGGCCCCCGCGAAACCGCAGGTTTTGTGGGGATAAGGAGGAGCAGCGGCACGAGCCGAGCTCTGAATGCTTTGTATAACAACGGGGTCCCCGCGAAACAGAATTGTTTCGTGGGGAAAAGGAGGAGCAAGGGTACGTGCTCCCGACTTTTTCAAAAAGAAAAAGTCGGAGCATAGTCTCCCTTTGCTCCGACGCCGTGGTGCGGATAACAGGACTTGAACCTGCATGAAATTGCTCTCATACGGACCTG
>JAFLUQ010000178.1 GCA_022508735.1 Oscillospiraceae bacterium
CAGAATTTGCCGCTGCTGCCATTACCGCCCACACTGCCGTCACAAGCACAGCCATTGCTGTTCCGGACGTGGCGATCTCACGAAGAACATCCGTGCCGGTCAGGAACGGGAACCAGGGCACAATCTCACCGTGCCAGATGTGTTCAAAAGCCAGCAGAGCACTACCGCCCCAGAGCATATTGTTGAGCCAGCCTATCCTTTTAAGGAAAGGATTTCTGCTCATTTCCACATTGTTACCCATTTTCTTTTTTACTACGGTGGTGACGATAGCCTCCGCCGCAGGTGCTGCAAAGCATGCCATAATTTTTTCCTCCTATTATTTTATTTTGTAATAGTAACGGTCTGAGTTTCGCCGTCCCAATCTACACTGAAGTCCAGACTTTCCGCTATAAAGCGGATGGGGAGCATGGTTCTGCCGTCAATAGCCACGGGAGCCACGTCGAGTGTGTGAAGCTCCTCGTTTACAAAGGCGGAGGCGCTCCCTAATTGCAGGCTTATCAGAGTACCGTCACAGCCGATAAACACGGACTGAGTGTCCTGATCCCAGCTGACGGTGCCGCCAACAGCCTCGATAACCGCCCGAACCGGGAGCAGAGTCCGTCCATCCACGGCTATGGGTGCTGTGCCCTGTTCGTCAATGCTGCGTTCTTCGCCGTTTACGGTCATAATGGGACTGCCTATTCTCATGGCGACAGTGGTTTGAGGCTGTACGTCATCTGATGGGGCGGCACAGGCTATCGCTCCAAAGGCGAGCAGAGCCGCCATAAAAACAGAAGCGTATATTTTTTTCATATATGTCCCTCCTTAAAGCCCAAGACCTGCAAGCCAACGCTGCACATCTGCACTGGCGTTTTTCGCATTCTGTCCCCGTGTACTGAAGCCGGTCAGTATATCTGAATCCGGGAACAGTGACTGCAGATCGCGGAGACTGCTGCCCCAGCCGCTGCCTTCATTGGTAGAAAAGGGAATCACCGTCTTGCCGGACAGGTCATAGGTTTCTAAGAATGTTTTGAGGATCATGGGCATTGTGCCGTGCCATATCGGATAACCGACAAACACAGTATCATACTGATCCATATTTTCAACTCCGCCGATAAATGCCGGACGGGCATCAGCGGCTTTTTCTTCATCGGCGCGGGCTACGGTTTCGCTGTACACGTCGGAGTAAGGTTCCTCAGCCAGTATTTCAAATACGTCCGCGTCAACGTTTTCGCTGATATAACCGGCTATTCTGGCGGTGTTGCCAATGTCGATATATCCAACGCTGTAATTTTCACCTGTGCGAGAGAAATAAGCAATCAAGGTCTTATTTCCGACTTCAGGCTCTTCGCCAACGGTTATTGGCTCACAGAGCGGATTTAGCTTTGAAAGGCTTTCCCACAGGAAGAACTTGTCTCCGGCCTTAGCGGCAACCTTCTGAGTTTCGGCATTAAGTATTTCTATGCCTGTCATTTTGCCGTCAGTGTAAGAAGCGTGAACAAGCGCGGCTTCGCCGGTGAGACCTTCAACTGTAAGTGTGCCGCCGCTGTAGCTCATGGAAACGGCCTGAGCATCGGCGTCAATATTCACAAGGCGATAGCTCCGGCTGCCAAGGCCGATGTCCTCAGCGTGTTCAAGTGTGTGGAGACCGTTACGGCCTTCAATTCTCCTGACAAGAGAAGCACCGTCGCCGTCCTTCTGCTCATAAATCAGGTCGATACAGGCCTGATCAAGGGCTACCGGATCATAAGAGGCCAATATGCCTATGTCGTGCATATCAGGCTCGGACGGATTGCCGCTGCAATCGCAGTCCACGGACAGGCGGTTCATCACATTGATATACACTACTTTTCCGTCAAACAGGTCAACAACACTGCTGGTGGCGTCGCCCATAGCTTCAAGAAACTCGTCCTGCACGCCGCCGGCCCAGCTGGTCTTGGACTTGCCGCCCGTGTGTATCCAGCATTTGCCCTCGCTTGAGGCTATGCCGATGGACATATTCTTTATAGCTCCGCCATAGCCCGCCATGGCATGACCCTTGAAGTGGGCCAGAGAGATAAGAGTATCGTAGTTCGTCAGATGCGCACCCACATAGTTTTCGGTGATTCGCGGATTTTCTGCGTTGACCGGGATTTCAAGTGACCCGTCCTCGTCAAGAATATCTGCCTCCGCAATGTCCAGAAAGCCGTGGTCTTTGATAACCTGCCAGTGTGCGGCAGTGGTGCTGCGCCGTCCGCCGTAGGCGGTATTGCTCTCGACGATGGTTCCGTCAACAGACTGCACAAGGTCTTTTATGAGTTCCGGTCGCAAGTAGTTGCTGTTCGGCGGCTCACCGGTGGAGAGCTTGACCGCCACATTACCCTCGGCCTCAAAGCCCAGCCGCTCATAGATTTTCACCAGCGCCTCCGGGGTTATTTCCGTTGTCATGTAGACAACGGGCGCGTCCGAACTGTCGGTCTGGTATTCACTCTCTGCTGCAAGAACAGCAGGGGTGGCTTTGTCCACTCTCGTAAATGCCGTAAAGCCCAGACAGATTACAGCGATGACGACAACAAACGCCAGACCTTTTTTTACTGCTGATAGTTTTTTCATTGTGGTTTTCCTCCTTTACAAAATAAGTTTAAAATATGGGTAGAATAATGCCCAATTAACACAAACAGGCCCATGACCGCTATATAATCCAACAGGAAGTAAATCAGCGGTTCTTCAAAATTAAAAAATACAAACTGAATTCGTAGAAGCATATAGCTGCCAATTTCTCTTTTAACGAAAGCGTAAGCCCCGTAACCGGCAATAAGAAGCCCGACCGCCCGAACGGTCCATGAGCGAATGGCGGAAGGCATTTTGAACATTCTTTTAGTCATATTCATCATTGTGCTCCAATGGAGACCAAGGTGCAGCGATATAAATACAAAGCCCCAATAGGCTGAGAGCATATGCAGCGTTCTCGCCCAGCCTCGGCCGCCGCTGATTGGCAGAAAGGCAAACGCATATCGTGAAATCATAATTCCGCTGACCATAGAACCTAACATTGAAGCCAAGGCCAGCGCTACCAGAACTGTCTGCAAAATGCGAAAAGGTGTGTACCTTCCATTGAGCAGGCTCCGGCTCCACTTGTTATTCAAAACATGGTGCAGGATAAACAGCACGAACGTTCCGATGCCAAGCCACTCATGGGCTGCTTCTCCTACAAGGCTGTAGGCCATCAGGAGAAGCAGCAGAATGGTCATTGAAATGTCTACGATGATTTTTACTATTTGCTTTGGCTTCATCTGAGGATACCCGAATTATTTATCCAATCCTCAACATCAGCCTTTGCGGATGCGGCGCCGGAGCCGCTCACGGCAAGCCCGTCCAGCAGAATGGCATCAGGACAGAGTTTGGATATATCCCTTTCGCTGCTGCCCAAGCGGCTGCCGCCATGAGTGCAGAGGGGCAGTATTTTCTTTCCTGAAAAATCATACTCCTCAAGGAAGGTGAACAGGGGCGGGGGCAGGGTTCCCCACCAGTTAGGGTATATAAGCACAATAGTATCATAATCGTCCATATTATCTACATGGGAGGCAAGGGCGGGACGGGCGTCGTCATTCTGCTCGACTTTCGCCACATCAGTGGTCTGACGATAGTCCGAAGGATAGCTTTTGGCTGTTTCTATAAAGAACAGGTCGCCACCGGTGGCCTGCTGGGCCATCTCAGCGAGATACTCGGCATTTCCCACATATTCACCTCCGCGGATATTCAGACTGGCGGAGGCGATGGCATCCACGCCGTCTTCCCAATCCGTATTGCCAACACGGGAGAAGTATGCGACCAGAATATTGCTGCCGGACTCGCCGCCCTCCGTAGAGTCTTCAAGTCCGCTTTCGACTTCAGGCTGTTCCGGGAGTTCATTAGTCAGTGGTGTTTCCTGATTTTGCGGCGTTTCGTTTACTGCTTTGTCTTCTCCGCAGGCCGCCACGGTGGCAATCATGACTGTTATCAACAGAATTGCAAATATCTTTTTCACGGTATTCCTCCATCATCTATTTTTTAGGTTTCTGTCCGTATACAGGCAGCTCCATTCTATC
>JAFLUQ010000179.1 GCA_022508735.1 Oscillospiraceae bacterium
CTGTTCGACTGCGTGAGCGACGACTATAAAAAGGGCGCGCAGCGCGTATACGACAAGGTGACCCGTCTGGCCGAAAACCTTGTCTCCACCGGTGAACGCATAGAGGCGGAGTACGGCATACCCATCGTGAACAAGCGTATTTCCGTGACCCCAATTTCGCTGATCAGCGCTGCCTGCGGGCACAGTCTTGAATTTGCCCGCGCGCTGGATAAGGCGGCACTCTCTACCGGCGTCAACTTCCTCGGTGGTTACAGCGCCCTTGTTGCCAAGGGCTATACCAAGGCCGACTATGATTTTATCGAGTCCATACCTGAGGCTCTGGCCACGACCGAGCGTTTGTGCTCATCGGTGAATGTGGCCACGACCAAGGCCGGCATAAATATGGACGCCGTGCGCCATATGGGTCAAATAATAAAGCGTACCGCCGATATAACCGCCGATCGCGGAGGCTTCGGCTGCGCTAAGCTGGTGGTATTCGCCAACGCCGTTGAGGATAATCCCTTCATGGCAGGGGCCTTCCACGGCACGGGTGAGCCCGAGTGCGTAATAAATGTGGGCGTAAGCGGCCCCGGCGTGGTAAAGTGCGCATTGGAAAAGGTAAAGGGCCAGCCCTTCGGTGTAGTGGCCGAGACTGTCAAAAAGACAGCCTTCAAGATAACCCGTATGGGCCAGATGGTAGCCGAGGAGGCAAGCCGCAGGCTGAATGTGCCCTTCGGTATAGTAGATCTGTCGCTGGCACCCACTCCCGCCCGCGGTGACAGTGTGGCCCATATCCTTGAGGAAATGGGGCTTGAGGTGTGCGGAACTCACGGTACGACAGCGGCACTCGCGCTGCTGAACGACGCAGTTAAAAAGGGCGGCGTTATGGCCAGCAGCTATGTGGGCGGCCTGAGCGGAGCCTTTATCCCCGTCAGTGAGGACGCCGGCATGATAGCCGCGGCCAAGAGCGGAGCCCTGACCCTTGAAAAGCTTGAAGCCATGACCTGCGTGTGCAGCGTTGGCCTTGATATGATAGCGGTTCCGGGCAAAACCGGTGCCGACACTATAAGCGGCATAATTGCCGACGAAATGGCCATAGGTATGGTGAATACCAAAACTACCGCCGTGCGCATAATCCCTGCTCCGGGCAAGGATGTGGGCGACGAGGTTGAGTTCGGCGGCCTTCTCGGCACCGCGCCGATCATGCCCGTAAACGAGGGAAGCTGTGCGGAATTTATAGCCCGCGGAGGCAGGATCCCAGCTCCTATACACAGTCTGAAAAATTAATTGCAGGGCGCGCTATTAGCCTTCCGCAGGCTTGAGCGCTTATATCTGCCACTATTCATTAAAAGGACGACATCATCCATGGAAACCTATCATATATTTCGCGATCTGGCCATAATCATTCTGGCGGCAAAGCTCTTCGGTATGCTTGCACGAAAGCTCAAGGCGCCGCAGGTAGTTGGCATGATATTTGCAGGCATAGTTATAGGGCCGAGTGTTTTCGGCATTGTGAACCAGAGTGAATATATTCTTCAAACCGCTGAGATCGGTGTTATCTTGCTGATGTTTGCGGCGGGCCTTAGCACCGATCTAAAGGAGCTTGTGCGCACAGGCCCGGCGGCCCTCTTGGTGGCCTGCGCCGGCGTTTTTACGCCGCTCGTGGGCGGCTACATACTCTATAGCTGCGTTTACGGCTTTTCTCCGCTGGGTAGTCTCGATTTCTATAAGGCAGTTTTTATCGGCGTCATCATGACGGCCACCTCAGTGTCCATAACCGTGCAGTCGCTGATGGAGCTTGGTAAGCTGAAAACCAGAGTAGGTACGCTAATACTCAGCGCCGCTATAATTGACGACGTGATCGGCATTATCGTCATGACCTTTGTCATCGGTATGCGCAGCCCGTCATCGGATCCGGTGGGCGTGATCTGGCGAACACTTCTGTTTTTTGCCTGCTGTACGGCCTTCGGATTTATTTTCTACCGTCTGTTCAAGCTGCTTGATATGCGCTATGAGCACCGCCGCCGTATTCCAATTATGGGACTGGCGCTGTGCTTCGGCTTTTCTTATATGGCTGAGCGATACTTTGGAATTGCGGATATCACCGGTGCCTACGTTGCCGGCATAGTTCTCTGTAATATACATGACAGCAAGTATATCGCGGAAAAAATGGATATCAGCAGCTATATGCTGTTCGGGCCGGTGTTCTTCGCCAGTATCGGACTTAAAACGAGCCTGAGCGCCATCGACGGAGGGCTGCTGCTCTTTGCGGTGCTGTTTGTAATTGTGGCGCTTATAACGAAAATCATCGGCTGTGGCGCCGTTACAAAGCTGTTCGGCTATAGCGGCAATGACGCTCTTAAGGTCGGCGTCGGAATGATGACCCGAGGTGAGGTGGCGCTTATCGTGGCTCAAAGAGGCCTGTCGGTCGATCTGCTGGATCCCCGCTATTTCACTGCCGTGATTTTGCTTATAGTCGTATCGTCTCTCTCTACGCCGATAATCCTTAAGCTGCTGTACAGAAAAGATAAAGCATAAAAAGGGGCTGTAAAAAAATCGCGCAGAGCGTTCAAGGGCGAAAGCCCTGCTTCGCAGCGATTATGTGCCCTAAAGCTACAAAAATAATGACTGAACGTGGAAAATCCGCTCGCAAGCGCGAACGGATTTTCTTCTTTTTATGCCCTTGAACTACGAACGAAAATCACCGCTCGGCGTACACATGTACGCCGTCGGGAGGGTTTGCGCCGTCAGCTTCGCCGCCGCCACAAACTGATTTTCGTCCGTCCTGCACAATTTTTTTGAACAGCCCCTGCGGGGCCAAGTTACAATGCGAGTTCCTTCACTTGAAGGATTACCGCTGCACGCGTCCGCTGCCGTCGCCCTTCATAAGGTTCTTTACCTCGTCAAGAGTCACAAGATTGAAGTCGCCCTCGATGGAGTGCTTGAGGCAGGAGGCCGCAACCGCGAATTCGATAGTGTCCTGCATGGAATAGTCGTTAAGCAGGGCGTAGATCAATCCGCCGCCGAAGCTGTCACCGCCGCCTACGCGGTCAACGATAGTGATGTTGTACTTTTTGGACTTATAATAGTTCTCGCCGTCGTAGAGCATGGCCGCCCAGTTGTTCTCGCTGGCGCTGATGGACTCACGCAGTGTTATAGCTACCTTCTTGAAGCCGAAGCGCTCAACAAGCTTTGCCGCAACCTCTCTGTAGCCCTCGTCGCTGAGCTCGCCGCCGGTGATGTCGGTGCCTGTGGCGGCAATGCCGAATACCTTCTCGGCGTCCTCCTCGTTGGCTATGCACACGTCAACGTACTGCATGAGCTCGCCCATGATCTTGCCGGCCTTTTCACTGCTCCAGAGCTTCTTGCGGAAGTTAAGGTCGCAGGAGACCTGCACGCCTCTGGCCTTGGCGGCCTTGAGTGCGGCAAGGGTGATCTCGGCCGAAACGTCGCTGATAGCGGGAGTTATGCCGGTAAAGTGGAACCAGTCGGCTCCGTCGAATATAGTGTCCCAATCGAAATCGCCGGGCTCAGCCGTGGCTATGGACGAATGTGCGCGGTCATATACCACATTGGAGGCACGCTGAGAAGCGCCCTTCTCCACAAAGTATATGCCCAGACGCTCGCCGCCCTTGGCGATGTTGTCTACTTTTACGTTATGCTGGCGGAGTGAAGCCAGACATGCAGCGCCAATGGGGTTGTCAGGCAGCTTAGTGACAAATTCAGCGTCCATGCCGTAGTTCGCCAGAGATACGGCCACGTTTGCCTCGCCGCCGCCGTAAGTGGCTTCAAGGCTCTGTGCCTGTATAAAGCGCTGATAGCCCGGTGTCTGAAGGCGGAGCATGATCTCGCCGAAGGTTACAATTTTCTTAGCCATGGGAAACAAATCCTTTCTTGTATAACAATTGTAGGGGCGGCCATTGGCCGCCCGCTATTTTATTTACCTGTTAGAAGCCCAGCTCCTCGGCAACGACGATAACAGTGTATCTGCCGGGATGCTTGCGGCCGTTATGTATTATGCTGGTTGCGTTGCACACGCTCTCCGGGTGGT
>JAFLUQ010000018.1:0-2000 GCA_022508735.1 Oscillospiraceae bacterium
TCAAGATTGTTGATGTTGAACTGACCTACGGCATAATGTCCGTCGCGGGCCTTTTCAAGCATTTCCTTAGCAGAAACCAACATATGAATACCTCCAAACAAAAGATTTTTTTATCTCAGCTTTTATTATGACATATTTTTCTGAAAAAATCAATATATATATTTCACAAACAGAAATTTTTGGCAGTATTTTTTTATGTAAAGGTTGTTGAAATGAAAAAATTATATATTCTACCCACAATATCGCTCGCGCTTTGCCTGATCACGGCGGCAAAAACTTCACTTGGCAGCAGTGCGGCCGCCCCTCCGGCACTGATCAGGCCAATACTTATTATATCCGGCGGCGCACTTACGGCTGCGGCAGAAGATCCCCCGGCAGAAGATATTCAGATGCCCTCGGCACAGGCCCAAACGAGCGGTGAACCACTCGTACGCGGAAAAATTGACGAGCCTGTATTTGAACGCACTGCGGCGGTCGTACCTGCCGACGAGCTGAAAATCTCAAATCTGGCTAAAGTAGATGTAAGTGTACCGGAGCTATTAAGCCTGCCCGATGAGCAGCGCGGCGGCACGGTGCTGATACTGCATACCCACGGCTGCGAATCCTACACACCCACAAAACAGTATAATTATAAGCCCTCCAAGGATTTTCGCACCACAGACAAGGATTTTAACGTTGTGCGCATAGGCAACGAGATAGAAAAAGCCCTGACCGAGCGGGGAATTAAGGTAATACACGACACTACCCTCTGCGACGAGCCGTCGTTCAACGACAGCTATAACGTGTCGCTGGCGGTGGCAAAACGGTATCTGAAAGAAAATCCCGACATAAAGGTAATTCTGGACGTTCACCGGGACAGCATAGAGGACGAAAACGGCAAGCCCGTCAAGACCGTAGGCGCAAAAGACACCTCTCAGCTCATGTTCGTCATCGGTACCGACGCCTCCGGGCTGGATCACCCGCTCTGGAGGCAGAATCTTGCCTTTGCCCTGCGGCTCCAGCAGAGGATACAGTCGAAATATCCTGACATGATGCGGCCGGTGAATCTGCGCAAAAATCGCTTCAACCAACAGGTATCGCCCGGCAGCATAATAGTCGAGGTTGGCACAGACGCCAACACTCTTGAGGAGGCCCTTAACGCTGCACGGATTTTCGGTGAGGAGCTTGGGGAGTATTTGAGCTGATCTATATATTATTTCGCTATTTTGATTATGTACTCAATATGGTCGTCGTACTCTATTTCCCGGGTGGTGGCCACGGCGCCGTTCTTTTTCAATACATCCACAGTCTTGACAATGGTATTTATAAAGCTGCGGGTGCTTTTGACCGAGGTTCGGGGCACTATCCGGCGGCTCTGACGTATATTTTCTTCAATCATACGCTGGACTAACTTTTCAGCCATAACCACGCTCATTCCGCCCTTGCCGATTTTTTCCACAGCGTCGAGCTGCTGGGCTTCTGTATCTAACCTGAGCAGGGCGCGGCTATGTCTTTCTGTAAGGCCGTACTCCATTATTCTTGAACGAACAGCCTTGCTGAGCTTAAGAAGGCGAAGCTTATTTGCCACGGCGCTCTGACTTTTGGAGATCATCTTCGAGACCTCCTCCTGAGTCATTTTGTGATAGGTTATGAGGCGGTTTATACTTTCGGCCTCCTCAAAGCAGTTTAGATTCCGGCGCTGTATATTTTCAACTATGGAGGCCACTGCGCTGCCGGAATCACTCATATTGCGGACTATGGCCGGTATGGTGCTGAGGCCTGCTTCCTTTGCGGCGCGGAGCCTGCGCTCTCCGGCAATAAGCTCGTAGCCCCTGGCCGCCCGCCGAACTATGACCGGATTTATAAGCCCGACTGAACGGATCGAATCACTCAGCTCCTTGATTCCGGAGGGATCGTAGTATCTCCTGGGCTGAAATGGGTTTGGATAAATGAGGTTAACATCAATTTCTTCGGCTTTCACGCTGCATTCTCCTTTGTCAATTTTTTCCAGTAACTACATT
>JAFLUQ010000018.1:2100-23262 GCA_022508735.1 Oscillospiraceae bacterium
AAAAACATTTCGCCTTATCACGACGAAAGAGCCCTATTTAATGGGCTCTTTCGCTGGTTTACCCGCTTTTCTCGGATATTTTGACGGGGTTCTTCCTATTTTATTTATTATACATAAGGTGTGGTCGAGGCCGCCCTCGTCGATATGGACCTCCTTCACGGCTTCTATACGTCCGCCGAGGGCCTTGATTGCCGCTTTAGCACCGCCTATTTCTTCCTCTGGATCGCCGCCCTTCATGGCAATAAAGCAGCCGCCCACCTTTACAAAGGGCAGGGCATATTCCGCCAATACCGATAAATCGGCCACTGCCCGGGCGACTGCAACATCAAAGCTCTCACGCAGCTCACTGTGCCCGCCGTCCTCAGCCCTCATGTGCACCGCCTCAATATTTTCAAGGCCCAGAGATAAAATCACATCATTTAAAAAGCCCACGCGCTTATTAAGGCTGTCGAGCATGGTGACGCATAGGTCAGGCCGCGCAATTTTGAGTGGCAGCGACGGAAAGCCCGCGCCCGCGCCTATGTCTATAACACTCGCGCCGGGCGGGAATTTGTCGGTCATGAGAGGGGTTACGGAGTCGAGAAAGTGTCGGGAGATTATCTCATCTTTTTCCGTTATAGCGGTTAAATTCATGACCTTGTTCCGATTAAGCAGCATATCCATGTATTTTTCAAATCGGTCGAGTTGAGTATCATCGAGAGATATACCCATATTTTCCGCACCTGTTTTAAGCTTTTCCATTAATTTACCCCCTGTCCAAGCTTGCCAGATATATCAGCAGTACGCCGATATCCGCGGGACTGACGCCGCTGATGCGTCCGGCGCGGCCCACGTTTTCAGGGCGCATTTTGCTGAGCTTTTGCCGGGCCTCAATGCGCAGGCCGTAGACCTTATCGTAATCTATATCCGGCGGGATCAGGCGTTTTTCATTTCTTTTGAACTGCTCTACCTGCTCGAATTGGCGGCGCACATAGCCCTCGTACTTGACGGATATTTCTACCTGCTCCCGCTCGGCCTTGCACAGCTCCGGTCTGCCGGGATCGAAGGGTGCCAGCTCGTCATATCCCACCTCGGGGCGGCGGATAAGCTCAGTTATTTTTATTCCCGTGGTGACAGCGCTGCTCTCCTTTTCCTCCAGCAGTGCGTTCAGCTCGGCTGACGGAGGCACGTTCACTCCGCGAAGACGTGAAATTTCGGCCTCTATCCGGGCCTTTTTCTCCAAAAATTTATTATAGCGCTCATCGTTTATCAGGCCAATCTCGTGGCCGACGGGCGTAAGGCGCAGATCCGCATTGTCCTGCCGCAGCAGCAGGCGGTATTCCGCACGGCTGGTCAGCATACGGTAGGGCTCGTTTGTGCCCTTGGTCACAAGGTCATCTATGAGCACACCGATATAGGCCTCGCTGCGGTCAAATACTATCGGCTCAAGGCCGGACAGCTTCCTTGCGGCGTTAATGCCTGCCATCAGCCCTTGGGCGGCGGCCTCCTCATAGCCGCTGGTGCCGTTAAACTGCCCAGCGCCATATAATCCCGGAACCTCACGGAATTCCAGAGAGGGACGAAGCTGGAGGGGATCGCAGCAATCATATTCTATTGCATAAGCGCAGCGCATTATTTCGGCGTTCCTGAGGCCCTTCATACTGTGTAGCACATCGAGCTGAACATCCTCCGGAAGTGAGCTGCTCATGCCCTGAATGTACATTTCACTGGTATCAAGGCCCATTGGCTCAATAAACACCTGATGGCGCTCCTTATCGGCAAAGCGAACGACTTTATCCTCTATTGAAGGGCAGTAACGGGGGCCAACACCGTCAATAAGTCCGTTAAACAGGGGACTGCGGTGAAGATTCGCCCTGATTATATCGTGAGTTTCGGTATTGGTATAGGTCAGGTGGCAGCAAATTTTATTTTTAATACCCTCGGCCTCGGTTTCAAAGGAGAAGGGGACTATATCCTCGTCTCCCTCCTGAACCTCCATTTCGGTATAATCCAGACTGCGGCTGTGCACGCGGGCCGGGGTACCTGTTTTGAAGCGCATAAGATCAACGCCCATTTTTTTCAGACTTTCACTGAGTCCGCGGGACGGAAACATTCCGTCAGGACCTCCGCTGTAGGCTGTTTCTCCCACGATTATCCGCCCCTCAAGGTAGGTTCCCGTAGCGATTATAACAGCTTTGGCAGTGAATTTCACGCCTGTGTGTATGGTAAGAATAAAACCGTCATCGATTTTCTCTATTTCTTTAACTTCAGCTTGACGAAGAGACAAATTCGTTTGATTTTCCAGACGTTTTTTCATATCTATCTGATACATACGTCTGTCCTCCTGCGCACGCAATGAGTGAACGGCAGGACCTTTTCTCAAATTCAGCATACGGGACTGAAGCATATTTTTGTCGGCACACTTACCCATTTCACCGCCGAGGGCGTCAATTTCCCTCACGAGGTGACCTTTTGCGGTTCCGCCGATGCTTGGATTGCAGGGCATATTTGCCACCGCGTCAAGATTTATTGTGAAAATAACAGTGCTTTTTCCAAGCCGCGCCGCGGCTAAAGCCGCCTCGCAGCCCGCATGGCCCGCGCCTATTACTGCTATATCAAAGTTATTCATGATATCACCTGCCTCTAAGTTACTTACCTAAACAGAATTCCTCGAAAATTTTATCTACCAGCTCCTGATTTATGCTGATACCTTCAGCTTCACCGAGGGCGGACACGGCTTCGCCGATATCTATGGCGGCAAGATCGCTGTAAAAGCCGTCGGAAAGGGATTTAAGAGCGCGTTCAATCGCGTCGGCGGCCCGTGTAACGGCCTCACGCTGGCGGCGGTTAGCTATAACCGCGCCTCCGCTGTCCATTAATCCCAGCTCGGCTACTATAGCGGCACGAATTTTATCCACACCGATATTATCGCGGGCGGATATTTTTATATAGTCCTCCCTGCCGTCCTCCGCAAGATCACACTTATTTGCGGCCTTGATGACGTTACAGGGGATTTCCGCGAGTATATTTTCCTCCTCAGCGGTCAGAGGGCGGCCTGCTTCGGTAAGAAATACGCAAATATCTGCTTCTTTTAATCGAGCGCGGCTCATGCGAACGCCAATTTGCTCTATACTGTCGCCGCTCTCGCGAATACCTGCGGTGTCACTGAGACAGACAGGTATACCCTCCACATCTATCCACACCTCCACCACATCGCGGGTGGTGCCGGCAACGGTATTAACAATGGCTCTTTCTCTGCCGCACAGGGCGTTCAGCAGAGAGCTTTTCCCGGTATTGGGCACGCCGCAGATAACGCAGTTTATTCCGTTTCTGAGCGCCTCTCCCCGACGGGAGGTATTTTTCAGTTTATTAAGAGTATTCAGCATCCCGTTCAGCTGGGTCGATATATCGCCGCCGCTGAAAGCCTCCACATCCTCTTCAGGAAAATCTGAGGATACCTGTATGGCCGCGAGGAGGCGTAGCAGCTCGCCGCGTATTTCCCGTATGGGAACGGAAATACCTCCCTCGAGACGGTTTACCGCAGCCCAAAGGGCACCGTCGGTGCGAGCGTCGATTATATCTTTAACGGCCTCGGCCTGAGTGAGGCTGAGCTTGCCGTTCATAAATGCCCGTTTGGTGAATTCACCGGGCTCTGCTAAAGCACAGCCCGCTTCCACAAGAGCATCAAGAATACGGTTAACCACAACTGTTCCGCCATGGCAGCTTATTTCACATACGTTTTCCCCGGTAAAAGACCGCGGTGCACGGAACACTGTTACAAGACATTCGTCTATAACACCGTTTTTATCAATTGCCTTTCCAAAGATGACGGTGTGGGATTCGGACTCAGAAAGAGACTTTTTTGACTTAAATATCTTTGCTGTATATTCTATGGAGTTGTCTCCGCTGACCCTAATTACCGCAATTCCGCCGCGTCCGTACGGAGTAGAAAGGGCGCATATAGCTTTAGACAAATCGAGTCACCTCCTGATCAAACAAAAATTACGGGCTGCCACAAAGCAGCCCGTTTCTCTTATTCTTCCGCCGCCTCGCCGCCGGTGCTTGCCACATAAGCCTCATAGCTTTCAAACTTCTTGGGCTTTTCGGGTTTTTGTTCCTCATATCCGGTCACAAGCTCGTTTTCCTTACGGTTATAGCGGTATTTGGACTTATAATCGCTGCCGTACTCCTTCTTCTTGGGGGCGATAACTATTCTCCTGTTGGGTTCATCACCGGTGGAATAAGTATAGATATTCTTAAATTCCTGAAGAGTGGAGTGTATTATCCTTCTCTCGTTGGGATTCATCGGCTCAAGAGTGATGCTGCGGTGAGTGCGGCCCACAAATGCTGCCTTACTTTTGGCAAGACGAACAAGGGTGGCCTCTCTCTTTTCGCGGTAATCCTCAATATTAAGAGATACCCTAATATAGCTGTCTTCTCCCTTATTAACTACCAGACTGGTGAGATACTGAAGAGCGTCAAGGTTGTCTCCGCGACGGCCTATAATATAACCTACGGCATCTTCATCGCAGTTAATAGCAATATCTATTCTTTCATCTTCATAAGTGGAGCTGAGACTGACTTCAATACCAACTTCCGCAAGGAAAGACTTGACAAAGTCTTCGCCACGGGAAACAGGCGATTCATTCTTAGTAACTCTGACTGTAGCTTCTATGCTGCCAATACCGAGAAAACCCTTTTTTCCCTCATTTACAACCTCTATTTCAACCTCATCGCGAGAGGCCCCAAGCTCACTGAGAGCCAGTTCTACAGCCTCGTCGATAGTTTTGGCGCTTTTTTCAATAACCTTATTCATTGGAGTCTTATTCAACCTTTCTGATCATTTTCCTTTTCTTTTTTCAGCTTTTTACTGTCGTTAAGAGTCAGCGGAATATCGCTGGGATGCTTTTTCATCAAAATATTTACTATCATCTGCTGGGCCACATTCACAATTGTGCTGGTAAACCAGTATAGCGACATTCCCACAGGCATGATAAATGTAAAGTACGCCGTCATGAGCGGCATCATAAGAATCATGGAATTATTCATGGCCGCTGCCTGATCACCGCCGGCGCCGGCATTATTTCTGGCCATAATCTTCTTTGTTACAAAAGAGCTGCCAACAGTGGCAAGCACAGCGAGAACAGGAATTATCCATACACGAAAATCGCCCATGTTTTCACGGAGCATCTTTGTCAGATCTATTCCGAGGAAGTTAAAATTAATTGGAGTTTTACCGAGTGCCTCAATGGCTTCGGGTGCTCCGGCCATACCGCAGACCTTTACCTGATAAACAAGATCTCTTGCTCCGAGCTGCACACCCGCGGTCTCAGCCACAGAGCGTACGGCATCGGTAACTGCCTGTATCTGATCGGCACTGAGCTGAAGAATATACCTAAGAGGGTTGTATACCACGCCGATGAAACCGAAGATTATAAAAAGGCGGACTATCATCGGAAGGCAGCCCGACATTGGATTGATATCATACTTTGTGTAAAGCTTCTGCATCTCAGTATTAAGCTTTTCTCTATCATTCTTATACTTTTTCTGAAGCTCCGCGATAAGAGGCTGGAGCTGCTGAGTTTTAGATGTGCTTTTCTGGCTTATTATCGTCAGCGGAATAGTGAGAAGATTAATAAGTATCGTGACGATCACAAGAGTCCAGCCGTAGTTTTGGATAGCCTCATAAATCGGCCTGATGAGCAAAGCCAAAGGATCGGCTAAAAAATACATAAAATTCATACTGATTTCTCCTTAAACTTCTTTAAGAGAGGGGAGGATTTCAAGGTACGGGATCATAACCACCCTTACAAAATGGGTTGCATCTTAGTATTCTGCGGACAGACAAATAAAACCCCTTCAAGGCTCCATGCCTTTTGAACGCCTCAAGGGCGTATTCTGAACAGGTCGGATTAAACCTGCAGCAGGGGGTTTTGATAGGTGAAATGAATTTTTGATAGAATTTAATAAGAAAAATGAAAGCCTTTGTTATCATTGTCTTATTATGCCGCACCTTATAAAGGCCGCCTCAAGGGCGCCGCTCACAGCCTTAAAGTCGGCTGAAGCCGCGGCGCTTCTGGCCACAAGCACTATATCCATGCTATTACGAACCCGGTCCTCCATAAGACGGTAGCTTTCCCTCATCAGACGTCGAACATGATTACGCACGACCGCCTTGCCGACCTTAGAGGACACTGTAAGCCCCAGACGGCAGTAGGGATATGGATTCTGGCGGTAATAGACCACCAGCGGACCGCAGGCGACACTTTTTCCGCGGTAATAGAGTCTTTTGAAATCCTTGTTTTCTTTGATGGAAACGGTTTTCTTCATTGTTAAGGTTCCGTAATTTTTTGCTGTTCTTCTTAAACCCATAAGGTGAACACCAATTAAATCTGATATGACGATTGTCGAAGAAAATTTTTCCGAGGCAAGGCAAAAAGCACAGGAATACTTTATGTATTCCGAGCATTTTTAACGAAGCATCAGTGAAAATTTACCGGCAAGCGGCGTATTAAGCCGCAGGCGTGATTTAACTGGCGTTTACCTCAATTAAGCGGAAAGAACCTTTCTGCCTCTCCGGCGACGTCTCTGAAGAACCTTTCTGCCGTTAGCTGTACTCATCCTGTTTCTGAAACCGTGGTCCTTTTTTCTCTTTCTTACGTTTGGTTGATAAGTTCTGAGCATTGGTGAACACCTCCTTGTATTTTATACGCGTAAAAAATCTTTTCCGCACAATACCACCTTAGTATATATGATAAAACCCCATCTTGTCAATATATTTTTTTAAATTTTTCAAATATTTAGAAAAAAATATCTTTTCATTTTAAAATAAATACTTGAAATTTAATTCTGTTTTTGTTATAATTAAAATATGGTTTTATGCCCTTCTGTGAATGTTTTCCACAGTTTTTTTGACGAAATATGTATTTTTCAACAGGAAAAACCCACTGATCAAGGGGTTTACAAGCTGTTTTTAACAGTTTTTTTCAACAACTATGTTGAATTTAATATAGTTTTCAACAAGCGTCTATAAACAGTTTCATTGAGGAGAATTACAAATGGAAATTAGAGAATTAAATGAAATATGGAGTAATTTTCTTCCTGTAATAGAGGAGGAGTGTACCCCTGTCGCCTTCAACACGTGGATAAAGACCCTTGTCCCCATAAGCTGTGATAACGGTCTTTTGGTTTTAAAGACTACTAATGAAATAAATAAAAAGTTTATTTATAAGCGCTATGAAGAACTCATAAAACAAACCTTCAAGATCATAACCGGGATATATCCGGAATTGAAAATCGTAGTTGAATCTCAGCAGGAAGAGGAGAGTTCAAAGAGGCCTGAGCCTCAAAACAAATATGATAAATACACCTTTGACAACTTCATAGTCGGCGGCAGTAATCAAATGGCACAGGCCGTATGCGTGGCGGTAGCTGATGAGCCGGAAGATGTGCAGTATAATCCGATTTTTATTTACGGTGGTGTGGGTCTCGGAAAAACGCACCTTATACATGCAATAAAGAACTATATCAACGAAAATAATCCTGATGTCAAAATAGCCCTTGTTACCTCGGAAAACTTTACCAATGAGCTGGTAGACTCCATAAGAGAAAACCGATCCTCCGAATTCCGTGAAAAGTACAGAAATATTGATGTGCTTTTGATAGACGACATACAGTTTATAGCAGGAAAAAAGAGTATAGAAGAAGAATTTTTCAACACCTTCAATGTTCTGCACGAGTCTAACAAACAAATAGTTATCACAAGCGATCGACCGCCGGAGGAGATTAAAACCCTTGAGGAAAGACTTATATCTCGTTTCAGATGGGGTTTACAGTGTGACATCCAGCCGCCTGATTTTGACACTAAGCTGGCCATTCTCAAAAACAAAGCTACTGAAATGAATCTTGAGCTTGACGATCAGATATTCTATAGGATATGTGAAAGCCTTAACTCAAATATCCGCGAGCTTGAGGGTGCCTTAAATAAAATCATGGCCTACAAGAGCCTTGTTAACAGGGAGATAACCATCGAGCTTGCCGAAGAAGCCCTTAAAGAATTCGGGCCAAAGGATACGGCTGACATTACTCCGGAATATATCATTGAACAATGCTCAAAGGCCTTTGGTGTTCCTACTGCTGAGCTATACAGCGACAACCGTAAGAAAGAGGTATCAGGCGCCAGAAAGACTACTATGTTTATAATAAGGGAAATTCTTGGTATGTCCTTCCCTAAGATCGGCGCACTTTTTGGCAAAGATCATTCCACAGCCATGTACGCTATCAAGAGTGTGGAAAACCAAATCTCAGCTGATCCGGCTCTCAAGATGGACATCAGAGAAATTATAAAGAACATAAAAAATGAAAATAATTAACAAAATGACCTGTTAAATCCACAGCATATTGAAAACTCTCTCCACACAATTTCAACAGGGATAATGGAAATATATTTGTCAATATAATGGGACAAGCAGGAGATTTTAACAGTTTCTCCAGCCCCTACTGCTACTAAATCTATTAATAATCTTTAATCTTTTCTTTTAAAGGAGTATGCCTTATGAAATTTTACTGTGACACGGAAAAGTTGAATTCCGCCCTTAATCTGGTTTCCCGTGCAGTGGAGAATAGCGCCGTTTCTCCCCACTTGGAGGGCGTGCTGCTGGAAGCATCCGGCGGCTCACTCACTCTCAAGGGAAATAATATGGAAATAGCAATTGAAACAGCCATCCCGTCAAACGTAGCCGACGACGGAGCTATAGTAGTAAACTGTAAGATGCTTCTGGATATAGTAAAGCGTCTGCCAAAAGACGTGGTTGAAATATTTGTAAACGACAAGAATAACGTATCTATTAACTGCCTGAACTCAGATTATATGGTAGTTGGTCTCCCCGCGGAGGAATATCCCGACATACCTTCGGTGGAGCCGGAATGTGAAATAAAAATAGCTTCTCCTGTTCTAAAGGACATGATAAATAAAACTATATTTGCCGTCAGTACAAATCCCGACGAGGTGAGAAAGGTGCTTAAGGGCTCGCTCTTTGAGGTAGAGGGCGGCGATCTTACTGTTGTATCGGTAGACCTGGTAAGACTGGCCATGATAAAGAAGCCGATAGAAAATCAGGTCGGAGAAACCGTAAAGTTCATCGTACCAGGAAAAACTCTTAATGATTTAAAGAGTATGCTTAAAGACGATGAAGAAAATATAGTTAAAATTAGTGTGGCAAAAAATCAGGCTTTGTTTGACTGCGGCGGCTTCCGACTGACAACAAGGCTCATTGACGGTGAGTATTTTAACTATAAGCAGATAATTCCCAGACAGTTTAAAGTTGAATTTACAGTAGAAGGCCGCTCCTTCATAAAGACCATTGAAAGAGTAGAGCCTATAATCGATGATATAAGTAAAAATCCAATAAAGCTCACTTTTGTAGATGGAAGGATAAAAGTTAAATGCGAAACTCAGCTGGGTCGGGTGAACGACATGGTGGAGTGTGGCTATAACGAAGAAGAAATGACTATCGGCTTCAATTACCGCTATATCCACGACGCTGTGGTACGCTGTGAGGACGAACAGATAGAGTTTAAAATGAATTCTCCCCTCAATCCTATCATCATAGACTGCCCTGAGGACGAAAGCTATATGTTCATGGTGCTGCCTGTAAGGCTCTAAGGAGGGCGGGCTTCGTGGAAATAAATATTTCAACCGAATATATCAAGCTTGACTCGGCAATGAAGCTGGCCGGGGCCGTTATGATGGGCAGCGATGCAAAGTATGTGATACAAAGCGGTGAGGTCAAGGTAAACGGAGAGGTTGAGACCCGCCGCGGACGCAAGCTCCGCCCGGGTGACAGCTTCAGCTTCGATGGCCGTGAGTACACCGTTAAGGCAGAATCATGAAAATTGAAAGACTCTCACTAAAAAATTTCCGTAATTATGAAGATGAGACCCTGAATTTCACCGATGGGACAAATCTTATATGCGGAAAAAACGGCATGGGAAAGACCAACGCCCTTGAGGCTATATATTATTTTTCACAGGGACGAGGTTTTCGCGGCAATAGCAAAGAGGCTATAAGAAGCGGCCAAGAAAGCGCTTCAGTTAACTTGGCCTTCAGCTCGAAGGACAGAGATTTTGAAGGTTATATACGTTTTGACGGCAAGCAAAAGAAAATATTGTTAAATGATATAGAGCTGAAAAAGACAAGTCAGCTCATAGGAAATTTTAGCTGTGTGCTTTTTACGCCCGATGAGATGAATCTTGTCAAGGGATCTCCCGATGTGCGCCGCCGATTTATGGACAGCTCTATAATACCGCTTCGGCCGGCATATCTTTCGCTTTTAATTCGATATAATCTGATACTAAAGCAAAAGAGCAGTCTGCTGCGCGCAAGCGATATTCGCTATGCGGACTATTCAATGCTGCCTGTTTTTAATCAGCAACTTGCCGAGACCGGGTCTAAGATAATATCGGTGAGAAGGAGCTATATTGAAAGAATAAAGGGTCCGGCAAAGGAGGCTCAGCTTGAAATATCCTCCGGTGCGGAAAGTCTTGATATCTCATACAGCTCAGGTGTGCATTCCGAGGGAAACATTGAAGATATAAAAGAGGCCTTTATTAAAAAGCTATCTGAAATGGAGGATAGCGAGAAAGAAAACAAAATATGCTTTGTCGGCCCGCATCGTGACGATCTGGTGTTTAAAATAAACGGAAAAAACGCCCGCAGCTTTGCCAGTCAGGGCCAACAGCGCAGTATAGTGATCTGCATGAAGTCGGCCCAAATGGAGCTGTTAAAGGATGAGACAGGAGAATATCCGGTGCTGCTTCTCGACGATATAATGAGTGAACTGGACCGTGAACGCAGGGATTTCCTTACAGGAAAAATAGAAGGTAAGCAGGTTATTATTACCTGCACCGATATTGACAAGGGCCGGACTTACGACAATATAATCAGAATAGAGAACGGAAGGGTCATTTGAATGTATCTTCATCTTGGCGGACAAACAGTGGTTAGAGAGAGGGATATTGTGGCAATACTTGATTTGGAGACCACTTCTGTCAGCAAAAAAACAAAAGAATTTTTAAGAATTAATGAAAAAATGGGGCTTATGGAAAATATCTCAGACGATATACCTAAGTCATATGTCATATGCAATGAAAACGGAAATACAAAAATTTATATTTCCCAAATTTCTTCGGCAACATTGTTAAAGAGAACAGAATAGAATTTGTATAGACTGTTGAAATAATAAAGTAGAGTAATAAAGATATTTTTTGATAGTGATTTAATATGAGAGAGGATTGATCATTTTGGAGGAAAAAACAACTAAGGTTTATGACGAGAGCCAAATACAGGTGCTTGAGGGCCTTGAAGCCGTTCGCAAAAGGCCCGGTATGTATATCGGCTCTACGGGTGAAAACGGCCTCCACCATCTTGTATATGAAATTGTGGACAACAGTATTGATGAGGCGTTGGCCGGTTACTGCACACATATTGAAGTAGAAATAGGTGAAGAAAATACCATAACTGTAACCGACAACGGCCGTGGAATTCCAACAGGTATCCACCCCCAGCAGGGTATATCCACTGTTGAGGTCATTCATACGGTGCTTCACGCCGGCGGTAAGTTTGGCGGCGACGGTTATAAGGTCAGCGGCGGCCTCCACGGTGTTGGCGCCAGCGTGGTTAACGCGCTCAGCGAATGGTTTGAAGTGTGGGTTCATGACGGAAAAAATATCCACTACCAGAAATATGAACGCGGTACCCCTGTTGAGCCGCTGAAGATAATAGGTGAAACTGACCACACAGGCACAACTACTCGCTTTAAGCCGGACAGTGAAATTTTTGATGTGCTGGTGTTCGACTATGAGGTATTGCTCCGTAGAATGAGGGAGCAGGCCTTCCTTAACAAAGGAATTCGCATAACACTCACTGATAAGCGTGAAGAGGATCGCAGTGAAAGCCTTATGTACGAGGGTGGTATCGTGTCCTTCGTAGAATATATCAACCGTACAAAGGAAGTGCTGCATCCCGGTGTTATCTATCTTGAGGCCGAGCGCGACGACATGAACGTTGAGATAGCCATGCAGTATAACACCGACTATAACGAGGTAATAGTTTCCTTCGCCAATAATATACATACGACGGAGGGCGGATATCACGAAACAGGCTTTAAAAACGCGCTGACTAAGATAATAAATGATTACGGAAAAAAATATAATCTGATAAAGGACGGCGATAAAAAGCTCAGCGGCGAGGACGTCCGTGAGGGAATGACCGCTATAATTTCCGTTAAAATAGCAGAAGCCCAATTTGAAGGTCAGACCAAGACAAAGCTTGGAAATATTGAGGTTCGTTCGCTGGTGGAAAATAGCATGAACGAAACACTTTCCACCTATTTTGAGGAAAATCCGGCCGTTGCCCGCGCTATTATAGATAAGGCCATGACCGCTAACCGCGCACGTGAAGCAGCCAGAAAGGCCCGCGAGCTGACGAGACGCAAAAATTCTCTTGAAAATACAACACTTCCCGGCAAGCTGGCCGACTGCATAGAGAACGGTATTGAACGCACAGAGATATATATCGTCGAGGGAGACTCTGCGGGCGGCAGCGCCAAGCAGGGCCGAGACAGAAATTTCCAGGCTATTCTTCCACTTTGGGGAAAGATGCTTAACGTTGAAAAAGCCCGTGCAGACAAGGTTTACGGCAACGACAAGCTCACTCCGGTAATAACAGCCCTTGGCGCCGGTATAGGCGACGATTTCGATATATCTAAGCTGAGGTACGGCAAAATCATAATAATGGCCGATGCCGATGTGGACGGCAGCCATATCCGTACGTTACTTTTGACCTTCTTCTTCAGATTCATGCGGCCGTTGGTAGAACAGGGACATGTGTATCTGGCGCAGCCGCCCCTGTTTAAAAATAAAAAGGGTAAGGAAGAAAGCTATACCTACACAGAGGAGGAGCAGGAAAAAGCTCTCCGCGACTTCCGCGAGAAGTACGGCGACGACGTAAAAATTGACATTCAGCGATATAAAGGTCTTGGTGAAATGGATCCCGAACAGCTTTGGGAAACAACAATGAACCCGGAGACTCGGAATATGCTGCGTGTTACCATGGAAGACGCCGTTGCAGCCGACGAGATTTTCACCATACTTATGGGCGATAAGGTTGAACCCCGCCGGGAATTTATTGAGGTAAATTCCAAGTATGTGACAAATCTTGATATATAACAGCAGAAAGGAGCAGACCCAATGCCTTCAGATATTAACGGACAGGAATTTAATGCCGGTAACATCACTGATGTTGAGCTTGTCAATGAGATGAAAAGCTCATACATTCAGTACGCCATGAGCGTTATCGTCAGCCGTGCTCTCCCCGATGTGCGTGATGGACTTAAACCTGTTCATAGAAGAATATTATATACGATGTATCAGGCAGGCTATACGCCTGATAAGCCCTATAAGAAGTGTGCCGCTACTGTCGGTGACGTGCTTGGTAAATATCATCCGCACGGAGACGCTTCAGTTTATGACGCAATGGTACGTATGGCACAGGATTTTTCACTGCGCTATCCATTGATAGACGGGCATGGAAATTTCGGTAGTGTGGACGGAGACCCGCCCGCGGCCTACAGATATACCGAGTCCCGCATGAGTAAAATATCTCTTGAGACATTAAGCGATATCGACAAGGAAACTGTCGATTTTATGGATAATTACGACGGCAGTCTTCGCGAACCTGTAGTTTTGCCGTCACGCCTGCCTCAGCTGCTCATAAACGGCAGCTCCGGTATTGCCGTAGGTATGGCGACAAATATTCCGCCACATAACCTGACTGAGGTCATTGACGGAACTATAGCTTATATCGATAATCGCGATATCTCTATTGATGAACTGATAAATTATATAAAGGGTCCGGACTTCCCCACGGCCGGTCTTATTATGGGCCGGAGCGGTATCCGTGCGGCTTACCACACCGGGCGCGGAAAAATTCTTATGCGCTCCCGTGCTGAGATAGAGGGTGAGGACGGTCAAAAGCAGCGTATTATTGTTACTGAGATCCCATATCAGGTAAATAAGGCCCGTCTTATAGAGAAGATCGCCGAGCTGGTAAGAGAAAAGCGCCTTGAGGGCATAAGCGGCCTGCGTGATGAGTCTGACCGTGACGGTATGCGCATAGTTATTGAAATAAAGCGCGACGCCAACGCCAATGTTGTACTTAACAACCTGTATAAGAATACCCAGATGCAGGAAAGCTTCGGAGTTATCATGCTGGCCATTGTGGACGGTCAGCCCAAGGTTCTGAACCTGAAAGAGGTAATTGAAAATTATGTACTGTTTCAGGAAGATGTTATCAAGCGCCGCACGGCATACGATCTGGACAAGGCTAAGGCCCGCGCCCATATTTTAGAGGGTCTGCTCATCGCTCAGGATAATATCGATGAAATTATAAAAATCATCCGTGAAAGCTACGATGATGCCCGTGAAAGATTGATGGAGCGTTTCGGTCTTTCCGAAGAACAGGCAAAGGCTATACTTGATATGCGCCTTGCCCGTTTGCAGGGATTGGAAAAAGAAAAAATCGAAAATGAGTACAGTGAACTGCTGGAGAAAATACGCTATTATACCGATGTGCTTCAAAATGAGAGCATGGTACTTGACATAATCAAGCAGGAGCTGACGGTTATCAAGGAGCGTTACGGCGACGAGCGCCGCACCGAAATAACCAATATGGTGGATGATATCGATATTGAAGATCTGATCGAGGAGGAGGAGAATGTTATAACTCTTACTCACTTCGGTTATGTGAAGCGTATGCCCACCTCCACTTACAAAAGTCAACGCCGCGGCGGCCGCGGAATAACCGGTCTTCAGACCCGTGAAGAAGATTATGTGGAGACTATATTCTCGTCCTCAACGCACAATAATATACTGTTCTTTACCAATCGTGGAAGAATGTATCGCCTGAAGGCCTATCAGCTTCCCGAGGCGGGACGTCAGGCCCGCGGCACAGCCATTATCAATTTGCTGCCTATCGAGAATGGAGAAAAGATCACGGCAGTTATTCCACTGCGTACATTTGAAGAGGGTAAATTCCTCTTTATGTGCACCAGAAACGGCGTTATCAAAAAGACCAATCTTATGGATTATAATACGGCACGAAAGGGTGGCCTTAATGCGATAGTCCTCGACGAAGACGATGAGCTCATCCGCGTTGAGCTCTCTGACGGCGACAATGAGATAGTTGTTGCAACTCACGACGGTATGGCCATTCGCTTTAATGAAAGTAATGTGCGCCCCATGGGCAGAGTTACCCGCGGTGTTAAGGCTATATCTTTGCGTGAAGGCGACTATGTTGTTGGTATGTGCGTACCGAAGGAAGGCGGCGAGCTGCTGCTCGTCAGCGAAAACGGCTTTGGTAAGCGCACCGGGCTTGATGCTTATCGTGTGCAGAACCGCGGCGGTATGGGCCTTCGCACCTATAAGATCACTGAACAGACCGGAAATGTTATAGGTCTCAGCTGTGTGACCGATGACGATGACATACTGATGATCACAAGTGAGGGCATTGTTATACGTATCCGTGCAGCCGAAATCAGCACTATCGGCCGAAATACCAAGGGCGTGCGCCTTATGCGCCTAAGTGACGATGTTAAGGTAGTGAGCATTGCCAGAACCGACCGCGACGATGAGGAGGAAACCGAAGCCGTGGCCGAGACGGAAGCTGTAGAAGATGAAGATTCTACAGAAGAATAAATAAAATCAAAAAATAAGGTCAAATCCTTGGATTTGACCTTATTTTTTGATTAATATCGCAAGTTATCTGCGTTTTATGATCTCGACCTCCGCCGAAGGACACAGCGGCTGTATTGAATCAAGAGATTTAAAGGCAAACAGCTTTATTTTTTCAACGTTTTTGGCATCCTCAACGGAAAGGGAAAAATCGTGAATAACAGAGCTGCTTGTTATGGTTATTGCTTCAAAGCGGTTATCATCATAATAAAACGCGGCAATTATTACGGCGTCGTATGGGATTCCAACGAGGTCATAGTCCAATTTGCAGGATTCTCCGCTGAGCGATGCCGTAGCATTTACTATGGCCGGAGTCAGTGGTGTATTCGGCAAGGTACTCATATAGTGAAATTCGGCATCGGTGAGAGGAGAGTTTCTTTCGCCGATTTTTATTTTTTTCCATGCGGATTGAGATGAAGCGTAATAGACGTCTTTAAGGTTATAGCAATCGAGAAAAGCCTCTTTTCCGATATTTTTTACACCGGAAGGGATATATATGCGTGAAAGTCTGTCGCAAAAACGAAAAGCACCGTCATAAATATATATGAGTTTTTCCGGAAGCTTTAAGCTCATCAGATTTACACAGCCATGAAAAGCATCTAAATATATATATTCAATACTGTCAGGGAGATCAATTTCAGTGAGCATATTGCAGAGCGAAAATGCCGATGGGGCGATGGTCGTTATACCTTCATCGATATGTATATCTGAAATATATTTATAGATGCCGCGCCAAGGAGCGGAGGACATTTCACCTTTGCCGCTTATTTCGAGAAGACCGGTATTAAGGTCAAGGCTCCACGAAGCGGTTTTACTTATTGCGCCGCCGGTTTTTTCCGTGCCATTTTCAAGGAAATAATAGTCGTTTTCCCCGGCCCAGGCTTCAGCAGCGCTACCCTTTACACCAAAAACAGCTGTGCCGATACCAAAGGCTCTCTTTCCTATAAACTGTGTGCATTCGGGAACAGTAATGCTTCTGATGGCATCACAGAAATAAAAAGCCTCTTCTCCTATATATTGCACATTCTTCATGCCATCTATATTTTTCAGCTTTTCGCATCTGTAGAAAGCAGAGTCGTCAAGCATTATGACGCTGTCGGGAATATACACGCTTTCAAGATTCGCGCAGGAACTGAAAACGCCTCCGTTTATAATTGCGGTCCCTTCGGGAATACGTATGTTCACAAGACCGTCGCATGAGTAAAAAGCACTTTTCTCTATATAGGTTATTTCACCGGGAATGTCACGGAGGCTTTTACAGGAATTAAACGCCGATTCCCCGATAGTTTTTATGGACTGCGAAAATGTCACATCTGAAAGGCTGTAGCAAAGATAGAACATATAGTTCGGAATTCTGTCTATCGAAGCTTTAATATCAGCGGTTTTCAATTCAACACAGTATGAGAATGCATGTTCACCGATCTCTGTCACACTTTCCGGAATTGATATATCGGTGAGGAGTATGCAGCTGTCGAACGCACTTTCTGATATAGTTTCAAGTCCGCTGTTCAGCTTTACCGTTGTCAGACTGCTGCAGTGAAAAAACGAATTGGCGCCGATATATCTGAGACTGTCGGGAAGGATCACGCTTTTCAGCCCGCAGCCTGAGAAGGCCTCCTCGTCAATATACTCAACGCCGGACATAGTTATTTCGGCAAGAGAAAGGCAGCTGTAGAATGCTTTGCTCCCCACGGTTTTTAAGCTTTCAGGCAGTTTTACGCTTGTAATATATCGGTTATCATAAAATGCTTCGCTGCGTATGCCTTTTACGCCGTCGGGAACAGTATAGCTTGTAAGCTGTTTTTCATAAGGATATATCAGAAGCTCAGACATACCGCCGCTAAAAAGAACGCCATCTGTGCTGCTGTAACAGGAATTGTGCTCAGAAACGTTTATGTCAGTCAAAAAAGAACAGAATCTGAAGGCTTCTTCGCCGATATATTCCACATTGGCCGGGATATCAATACTTCTCAGATGTGTGCCGAAAAATGCACCGTCGCCAATGCTTTGAAGGCTGTCAGGCAATTTTATATTTTCTAAGGCCTTATATTCAAACAGGAAGTCTGCAAGGCAGGTAGTGCCTTCTTTTACCTCAAAATAGCCGGAATAGACAGACGCGTCTATAAGGTATGATCCTATATACAGTGCGTCTTCATCAGAATGGCCGTTCTCCCAATTTGAAGCGTCATTATAATAGGCTGTTCCTTCAAAAGCGGCAGCGCCTACTCTTGTTACACTGTCAGGGATTGTGATAGCTCTGAGATTTTTGTTTTTCTGAAAAGCTGAAGCACTTATTTTTGTGACGGGTAATCCGTTTATTTCAGCAGGAATATTGACTTCGACAGCAGCGGTATCATTACAGCCGGTGATCTCGATATAGCCACCGCGTATCTCATATGTAAGATTACCGTAGACTTCCGCTCCTAATGCGGATGAAGTGAATAATATAGTTATGAACGATAAAATGAATAAAATCTTCTTAAGCATATAATAAATACCTCCAAAAAAGCTTATAAAATTATAATATCATAATAATTTTTTCAAGTCAATGATTTTTAATGAATATTAATATACAATTATTACATTATATTCTATATTTCCCTATAACACTGATAGACTTGGTTTATACAAAATAAACAAAAACCGCTACATCTATTTATATATTTTTTCAAAATAAAATGTTTCACATGAAACATCTTTTGTGTTATAATAACCCTATGAAGGCATTGCCTTCATATAGCGGCTATGCAGAGGAGACCAATAAAATAAAAATGGGTATAATAACCCTACAAATCGAAGATTTGTATAGTCGCTATATAACGGTTGCATAGAAAATAAACATGGGTATAGCCGTAGTGGTAAATTTACACCGTGTAAGCCGCAACTGCAAACCTGTTATACAAATAGGTATATCAATCACGAAAGGAAAACCGACATGTCTAAAACAGTAGCCATAGCGAACCAAAAGGGCGGCGTCGGCAAGACCACCACTTCGGTCAATCTGGCGGCCTGTCTGGCGAGCATGGGCAAAAAAATACTTATTATAGATGTTGACCCTCAGGGTAACACCACCAGCGGGCTGGGCGTGGACAAGCGCCGCTGCGAGACCACAGTTTACGACTGCCTTATTGGCGGTGAGCCTATGGAAAACGCCATTCTCCCGACAGAATTTGAAAATCTTTTTGTATGCCCGTCAAATATAGACCTCAGCGGTGCGGAAATTGATCTCATAAGCGTAATGGGACGTGAAAATCAGCTGAAAAATGCCATAAAACCCATAAAATCCGACTATGATTTTATTTTTATTGACACTCCCCCTTCTCTCGGCCTGATCACTATAAATACACTGACCGCGGCTGACAGCGTGCTTATTCCCATTCAATGCGAGTTTTACGCTCTTGAAGGTGTGAGTCAGCTCACAAGTACAATAAGGAAGGTCAAAGAGGCTCTGAACCCGTCGATTACTCTTGAGGGAATACTCCTCACCATGTACGACAGCCGCACTAATCTTTCTATCCAGGTCGTGGACGAAGTAAAGAAGTTTTTCCCGGGAAAGGTATATAAAACTATAATTCCGCGCAACGTCCGACTCAGTGAAGCCCCGGGCTTTGGTCAGCCGGTGCTGTACTACGATAAAGGCTCCAAGGGCGCCGAGGGCTATATGAGTCTGGCAAAAGAGTTTCTTGGAGGTGAAGTATAATGAAAAAATCGCTCGGAAGAGGGTATGACTCTCTTTTCAGCCCTACCTCTCAGGGAATAGGCGACCTCCTGTCGGAGAACGAAACCGCCGTGAAGATGAAAATATCACAAATTGAGCCGGATCCCGACCAGCCTCGAAAATTATTTGAGCAGGAGCAGCTTCAGGAGTTGGCAGATTCAATCGCCGAACACGGTGTTATACAGCCTATAATCGTAGTCAGCGGTGAAAATGGGTATTATCGGATAATTGCCGGTGAGCGCCGATGGAGAGCTGCGAAGATAGCCGGTCTTTCCGAAATTCCCGTGATCGTCCGGGATTACAGTGACGCACAGGCCGCTGAGATATCGCTTATTGAAAATCTTCAGCGTGAGGATCTGAATCCGATAGAAGAAGCCATGGGTTACAAGAGCCTGATAGACCGTTTTGGTCTTACTCAGGATAAAATAAGTGAGCGTGTGGGCAAAAGCCGCAGTAATGTTGCCAATATGCTCCGCCTGCTGAACCTTGACCCTGAGCTTCAGGCATATGTGAGGGGCGGAAAGCTGTCTACAGGCCACGCAAGAGCGCTTTTGGCAATCACAGACAGAGAAAAACGTCTTGAGACGGCAGGCCGCATAATTAACGAGGGACTCACGGTCCGTCAGGTCGAGGAGCTGACGAAAAGCGCGCCGAAGCCGGAAAAGAAGGCCGTGGCCCGCAAGAAACAGTCGGAATATCCCGACATAGAAAAGGATCTGTCGGAAAAATTCGGCACTAAGGTTAAAATCAAAGGCGGCAGTAAGGGGAAAATAGAGCTTGAGTTCTACTCTATGGAAGACCTTATCCGCATTATTGACATTTTAAACATAAAATAATATTGGAGGAAATTATTATGTTAGACATGAAACTTATCCGCGGCGAGACCGAAAAGGTTAAGGCAGCTCTTGCCCGCCGTAAGGAGGACATTGACATTGACGCGGTCATCGCCCTTGACGACAGCCGCCGCGGTATACTCTATGAGGTTGAGGGCCTAAAGGCCCGTCAGAACGAGGCCTCAAAGAAGATTCCCGCAATGAAAAAGGCCGGTGAGGACACTGCTCCCGTATTTGCCGAAATGAAGGAGATCTCCGAAAAGGTAAAGGCACTTGATGAGCAGGTAAAGGAAGTAGAGACCAAGATATACGAGGCTATGCTCCGAATCCCTAACATTCCCAATGACGAGGTGCCCGACGGGGACACCGATGAGGACAATGTGGAGATACGCCGATACAGCGAACCCACAAAGTTCGATTTTGAGCCAAAGGCACATTGGGACATTGGCGCTGATCTGGGCATTTTAGACCCTGATACAGCAGCGAAAATCACCGGCGCACGTTTCCATGTATATAAGGATAAGGGTGCGAGACTTGAACGCGCGATCATTAACTACTTCCTGGATATGCATACTGAAAAGCACGGATATATGGAGGTATTCCCTCCCTTTATGGTGCATCGCAATTCTATGGTCGGAACAGGTCAGCTTCCCAAATTTGAAGAGGATGCCTATAAGGTGGCCGGAACGGAATACTTCCTTGTGCCCACCGCCGAAGTGCCGGTTACAAATATGTACCGTGAGCAGATACTGGACGGAGATCAGCTTCCTATCAAGCACGTGGCCTACACCGCCTGCTTCCGTCAGGAGGCCGGCAGCGCCGGACGTGACGGCCGCGGCCTTA
>JAFLUQ010000180.1 GCA_022508735.1 Oscillospiraceae bacterium
TGGACATGCTTTGAGTAATATTGTGTTCTGTCAACAATCGCTGGTATTCGGCATGTTGGTATTGCAAAAAAAATATGCACCTCCAAAAGTGTCTAACTTTTGGGGTGCATATCATTTCTGCTCTCCGATTTTTTGTTTTATTCCTTGCCGTCCCAGCAATATGTACATAATTTATCTGCGTCAATGCCGACGGAGGCGATCATATCGTCAAGGCGGTGATAGCGCAGCGACGTAAAGTGCAGCTTCTCCTCTATCCTCTTGACCATAGCATTGTATTTTTCGTTGTCGGGATCGGTGTACTCGCGGAGCGTGGCCTCGTCGGGGTCGCAGCCCTCAAGCTCCTTTATCACCCGGCGGGTAATAAGCTCCATCTCAGACGTGGAGCGAGAGAAATTCAGATACTTACAGCCGTAGAACAGCGGAGGACAGCCTGTGCGAATATGTACCTCACGGGCGCCGCTGTCGTAAAGAAATTCTGTAGTCTCACGAAGCTGAGTTCCACGCACGATTGAGTCGTCAATGAGCAAGAGGCTCTTGCCCTCAATTAGATCATGCACCGGAATAAGCTTCATTTTTGCGATAAGATCGCGCTTACTCTGTATGGTAGGCATGAAGGAGCGGGGCCATGTGGGAGTATATTTAACAAAAGGCCTTGCAAACTGCACGCCGGATTCGTTAGAGTAGCCGATAGCATGGGCTATGCCGCTGTCCGGCACACCGGCAACCAGATCTGCCTCAACCTTTTTGTCGTCATGACGGGCCAGATATTTGCCGCAGTTATAGCGCATACTTTCAACGCTGACTCCCTCGTATGACGAGGAGGGATAGCCGTAGTATACCCACAGGAAGGTGCATATCTTCATCTTGTCGCCGGGAGCCACAAGAGTTTTTACTCCTTCGGCGTCGAACACAACGACCTCTCCCGGGCCAAGCTCCTTATAGTCGCTGTAGCCCAGATTCAAATAAGCAAAGCTCTCGAAGCAGGCACAGTAGCCGTCCTCCTTCTGACCAATGGCTATGGGGGTTCTGCCCAGCCTGTCTCTGGCGGCGTAGATACCCTTAGGCGTCAAAATGAGCATGCTTATAGAGCCGTCAATAATTTCCTGAGCATACTTTATACCCTCGATGAAATTGTCCTTTTGGTTTATTATGGCCGCCACAAGCTCGGTCTGATTTATATCACCGCCGTACATTTCAAAAAAGTGAGCATTTTTAGAAATGATGTTTTCTGTTATTTCTTCTATGTTGTTAATTTTGCCGACAGTGGTGATGGCGAAGGTGCCATGATGTGAGCGCACGAGTATGGGCTGGGCCTCAAAGTCTGAAATGCAGCCAATACCAAGGTGCCCGTGCATAGATGTTGACTCCGACTCAAACTTTGTTCTGAACGGAGCGTTCTCAATAGAATGAATGGCCTTGTCGAAGCCTCTTTCCTCGCTGTATACAGCAAGCCCGGCTCTGCGTGTGCCCAAATGCGAGTGGTAGTCCACCCCGAAAAACAGGTCAAATACGCAATCTTCTTTAGATGCAGCACCAAAAAATCCGCCCATAGTAATACCTCATTTCTTAATCGTTCAGCCTTTGCAGGGTAATAAGCTATGCCCATATTTGCTTTTACGATAACTGCCCCATTGCAGCTACAGAGATAATTATACCACAACCCCCAACAAATTTCAATAGCTTTCTTAAATAAAATCAAACGCGATACAAAAATCCGTTCCTAAGATCCTCTGCGGCCATATATTTTGCCTTGTAGTGCAGCTTTTTGCCGGTGACATTCAGCGGGATCTCGTTTATAAAGCGATAATATCGCGGGCGCTTATAGTTGGCTATCATCGGGCTCTCCTTGCAGAATTCATCAAGCTCCTCATAAGAAAGCGATTCGTCCGTGCGGACGATATAGGCCGTAACAAGCTCTCCGCGCATCTTATCTGGCGCGGCAGTAACGATGCAGTCCTTCACCTTCGGGTGGGAGTTCAGCACCTCCTCTACCTGAGTGGGATAGATGTTTTCGCCCGAGGAAATTATCATATCGTCCTTGCGGCCCACAATTGTTACATAGCTGTTATCGATCCAGGTGGCGAGGTCGTTTGTATATATAAAGCCCTTGTAGAACTTCTTTTCACTCTCGTCCTCGTTGTTGAAATACGCATAGGGCGACTTGGCCGGCGACTTGATTATTACCTCCCCCACCTCAGTGCCGTCCATAGCTGCCAGCTCGTCGGGCTCGCCGCGGCGATCGTCAAAAATACGGATGACCCGCACCTCATCGTCCACACAGGAGCCTCCGGCCGTTCCGGCATACTCCGGCAAATCGAAGGGGCGGAGGAAGGTGTTCCAGAAGGTTTCGGTTGTGCCGTAGCCGTTGAATATATTAGGCGTAAGAGTTTTCTGATATCGAATGCAGGCGGCTCTTTCAAGGGCGCTGCCCATAGTTACAACTCCCCTGAGAGAGCTGAGGTCGCGTCCGTTTTTGTCCTGCGAGTCAGCGAGGGCTTCAAGCACCGTCGGCACGCCGATAATAAAGGTGAGTCCGTATTTTTCGACGTACTCAAGGCATTTGTCGGCATTAAATTTTCGCATGATATATAACGTCGCACCGGCATAAAGTGTGGGGCAAGGGCCCGCGCAGTGCAGACCTCCTCTATGGAACCAAGGTGTGGTGTTCATGGTTTTGTCGGTGTGGTTCATCGGAAAATGTATCATAACATCGTGGCTTGAAAGCACCTCGTTTATGCTGGTGAGCGGCACGCCCTTCTGCCGCCCCGTCGTGCCTGAGGTGTAGAGCCTTGTGGTCTCGTCATAAATATTGTGCTCATAGGGAATTACAGGCTCAGCTTCGGATTTGTCCTTAACATATTCCTGATAGGATATTGCACCCGGAATGCCGTTAACCTCGTCCCGATCTACTACGATAAGCCTCTTTGGCTTGTGCTCTGCCATTTCCACGGCACGCATTATCTCGTCGGCCTGCTCTCCTTCAAAGAACAGCACAACAGGCCTCGAATCGTCTATATTCATGGCTATCTCGCCCGCACTGAGGCGGTAGTTGGCCGGGCAGTTCACGGCGCAGAGCTTGTGAGCCGCCACATAGGCGAACACAAAGGCCGGGCAGTTGAGCAGCAGATACATGATTACGTCGCCCTTCTTAACGCCATCCTCCATAAAGGCATGAGCCAGCTTGTTGGCCTCTCTGTTCAGCTCGCTGTAGGTCCACCCGTCGCCGCTCTCGGGGCAGAGCATCGCAAGCTTGCCGGAAAAGCGGCGAACGCTCCGCATATAGCCCTCGATCCACGTGTATTCACGTTCAAATATATTTCTAAAATCCTCTTTCATTTTTTCTTCTCCTCTTCTATGAGCATTATGGCACGCGCCGCATTACAGCCATATGATCCTTCGGTTTACAGGATTATTCTACCATAATCTTTTCCAAAAAACAATAATAAATTTTGAAAAAACGCAAAAACCCATCTTTGTGTATCTTTCGGCGGTTACTGACAAATTAATATAGACAGAGATGTTTAATTGCGTCTTCTCCCTGCTTGGCGCTGCCGGTGTTCCTTCCAAAGCTTAGCGGCATAATGTCTAAAAATAAAGAAAATGCGCCGCAAGGCGCATTTTCCACGTCTATCAAAATACAGGGGGCATTGGTTCGCTTTATGGAATTTTTCTAAGATAATTACCCTCTGTTTTTACGCCCTCTTTTATTACTACAAAGGCGTGGGGGCCGATCCCTCGTATCATTGCCTTGAGCGTCGGCACTTCATATTTACTGAGGATTATATATAGCACTTTGGTCTCCTGATTTGTATATTCCCCGCATCCCACCCATGAGGTCACTCCCCTCACAATTGATGCATCAAATAACGCACCGGCCGCAGGAAAGCCCGCCGTACAGCGGGCTTTCCTGTTCATTATTTTACGGTCCATCCGGTCTCGGTTTCAGACTGAACTACATTTTCGCCGTCAAGACTCAGATAAAGGTCGCTGTGCTTGGCCTTAAGGCTGAGGGAGCCGT
>JAFLUQ010000181.1 GCA_022508735.1 Oscillospiraceae bacterium
CTTCATGGCTAAGGAGAGCGTGGTTTCCACGCTGATGGTGCTGCTTGGCGCTTCAGGAACTATTATGTCAATACTCACCCCGGTGAGCGCCGCGGCGCTGTTGGTGTTCTGCCTGCTCTACACACCCTGTGTGGCGGCGGTGGCTTCCATAAGACGTGAGCTCGGGTGGAAGTGGGCCGCGGTCATAGTGGTGGGCCAGTGCGCCATTGCATGGGTCTGCGCCTTTATGGTCAGCGCTGTCGGCGGAATAATCTGTTAATTGTTTTTGAACATTGCGCGGTGGTTCTTGACATTGGCGGGCCTTAGGCTGTATAATATCTATATCAAATATTATACAAAAGGAGCGGATAAACTATGAAAAGGAGTTTTATTGCCGGGCTTGTTATCGGCGCGCTTATTTTCGGAGCCATAGCTGCCATAGCTGCGGGAATTGTTGCGACTCCGAACACATTCCCCATTAAGCTG
The DNA here is from genome assembly GCA_022508735.1 of Oscillospiraceae bacterium. Taxonomy (GTDB): domain Bacteria; phylum Bacillota; class Clostridia; order UMGS1883; family UMGS1883; genus JAFLUQ01. The sequence goes on from JAFLUQ010000181.1 coordinate 466, forward strand.
AATGGGGGAGATGTCAGCATCGAGGGTTATAACATCGATGGCAGCACCTATTTCAAGCTGCGTGACATAGCCGAGGCTACGGGCAGCTTTGATGTGGATTTTGAGGACGAAACAATACTTATATCGACCGATAAGGAGGAAGAAGCAGTGAATAAGCTTTTGTATCAGGGGCATGGCAGCTTCAGGCTGACACTAAGCAGCGGAGAAGTCATTTATATCGACCCCTATGCGGGCGAGGGATACGACGAGCCAGCTGATCTTGTGCTGGTTACTCATCAGCATCCCGACCACAACCAAATCAGTCTTGTGCCGCAGAAGGAAGGCTGCGTGGTGTTCCAGAACAGTGATGCTATTAGTGACGACGGATATGTGGAGGCCGATATTGCAGGCGTGCATATCGAGCCCGTTCAGGCATATAACAAAAATCACGACGTGAAGCAGTGCGTGGGCTACCTTGTGACCGTGGGTGATACACTCCTGTACTTTGCGGGTGACACCTCAAAAACGGACCAGATGGCGGAGCTTGCTGAGCGCGGCATTGACTATGCTTTCCTGCCAATGGACGGCCGCTTCAATATGGATATAGCCGAAGCCATTGAGTGCGCCGAGCTTATACAGGCCAAGAACACCGTTCCGGTGCATATGTCTCCGGGCAGCCTGTTTGACCGTGAGAGAGCCGAGCAGTTCACGGCCTCGAGCGCTTTTATAGTTGAGGCCGGAGAAGTGATTGAATTTTAGAGCAAAAACAAAGTGCGGGCCTTAAGGTCTGCACTTTTTTGCTGATGTCCGTCTGTACCTTACGATATTTAATTTCAAAAATTGTCATATTGGGTATGGACATATTGAAATATTTATGTTATAATTATATATACAAATACAAAAAAGGAGAGAGAGACATGAAAAAAATCATATCATTGGCCGTTGTATTGGCCATGATAATCTCGTGCGTGCCTGTGTTCACTATCACGGCAAGCGCGGCGACCCAGACCTACGTTCTGTTCGACGCTTCGGCTATGGACACGAGCACTCACAGCGACATCGCTCTGACCGACGGCGGCTGGGCCGGTGACGAAGGCGCCACCTTCAGCTCCCAGTGGAGCACAGGCGGCACATGGAACACCGAGCCTTGGGGCGCGGCAGGCCTTATGTTCTGGCGCGTAGGCCCCAGGCAGAACGGCCTTAGCGAGGAACCGACGGCAACTATCGACGACGGCCTTCTCAGCGCCGGAGCTGAAAAAATAGTTATCGAATATACCTTCGCTATGCAGCAGGCTGATAATAACTACCAGACCTGGAACTTTAAGGATCTTGACGGCAACACCTTTGCCACAGTTTATTACGATCAGGGCGTTAAGGCTACCACCGGCCCTCTTGGCGGCAGCGATGACGCTGTGGCTTACGCCGACGGTAAGGATGCCGTTTATGCCCTTCGCGGAACCGCGATGAAGATCGAGGCCGCAAAGAACGGCGGTAAATGGACTGTTACATATACAAGTAACGGCCGTCAGGTAGGCAGCGAAACAGTGGATTCTATCAACGGTATCGGCAGCATTTCCGCCAGCCTCGGCCAGTGGAACGATCAGTATGCGGCTATGGCTCTGCAGGGCCTGAAGATATCTGTGGATATCGACACTGTGGCTAATGCTGCTACTATCTGGGAGAGAATTCAGAACCAGAAATATATCAGAAACGGAATGAAGATCCGCGAGGATATCAACCTTCCCACCATGAACGGTATATCGTGGGAGTCTGCCGACCCGGCTATCAACGCCGCCACCGGCGCAATCACCCGCCCCGGCTACGGCGAGGGCGAGAAGGAAGTCGGCCTCACAATGATCTGGAACGGTAACCGCAAGGACTATTCCGTTAACCTTCTTCCTCTTGACGCTGGCGACAGCCTCATCGCTACCGTTGACTTTGATAATGAGCCTGTCGGTGTCAGGATCATTGGCGACATCGTATACGGCAATTCTATTCCCGGCTGCGGCAAGGCGGCAAAGGCTGATTCGCTTGCCCTTGTTGATGTTGATATTGAAGACGAAGTTGCTACTGTTGCCTTTGACGGCAAAGTAGGCGACACATGGAAAAAGTATGTCGTTACTGAAAACGCGACCTATATTGACGGCGTGCTTGCTGATAAGTCTTATGACTTTGAAGATATCACCCTTGTTGATAATATCTATGTTTTCAACCGCGCCCACACTCCCGAGGAGATAGCTGAGTACAGTGCGGCTAACATTGCCCCGGTAATGAATGTTTCCGGCGGCAGCGAAAAGAACCCCATCGACACATTTGAACCCATAACAATAACTCACCCCTCCGGCACAGGCTATATCTACTACACTCTCGACGGCACCGAGCCCACAAAAAGAAGCAATAAATATGAAGGCCCCTTCCACGTGGGAGGCAATGCTCACATCAAGGCCCGCGCCATCGCGTCCAACGGCCTTCAGACAGGCACCGTTGACGCCTGGGTATACAGCCAGGCCTGGGGCGGCACCGCCGCAGAGTTCCGCATCGAGGGCGAGAACACCGTAAATAACGTGAAGATCGCATGGCCGCTTTACAGAGGAGCCACAAGATACGAGGTTTACCGCGACGGTAAGCTCGTAGGCTCTACCATCGGCGACGCTATCGACGAGTATGACCTTGATGTGTTCAAGAACTATACCTACGACCTCAAGGCCTATAACGGCGACGATCTTGTGGCCGAGGGCAAGACCAACACCGTCATGACCTTTGCCATAAATCTTGAAGACACAAACGGCTACGACAATAATGTTAACTATCAGGATAAACTCGGCGGCTGGGTTCCCAACAATGATAAGGCTCCCGAAGAGCCCAAGCCCAGCGGCAACCTTATAAACGGCAAGTATTACAGCATTAACTTCACCGGTATTTCCGCAGATGAATGGGAGGCCCTCGGCTTTGACCGTGAGCTGCGTGAGAAGGCCTGCAACGCTGTCTCTATAAGATATAAAGAGAGCGACGACGGCTTTAACTGGCCCGATGAGTGGACCTATGCATACCCCATCTTCCTGGATGTTCGTCTTGAGGGTAAGCAGAGCGGCCTTAAGTATGATAAACAGACCTACTCCTTCTCAGCTCATGCTGAGGGCGACGGCTTTGCCTGCTCCAAGCTGTTCTTTGCCACCTTTACGCCCGGCGGCGAGGGCGAAGTTGAGCCCTACTATGTGACTGCCGCCACCGGCAGAATGATCCCCTATGCCGAGCAGATGGAGCAGTCCGAGCTTATCGACAATCCCGCAAGCAACCAGCTTTCCGGCTGGTATATCGGCCGCCCCTTCGGCAAATATGATTCCAGAGACATGGTGCGCTTCGTAGACGGCGAAAACCTCTACACCTTCAGCGCCACCAACAACAATAACGATATGCTCATCCTGAAGCTTCAGGATAACTGGGTAATTCCCGACAGAGTTGAGAACATCATCCTTAAGGGTCAGCATCAGGAGTCTCCGTCTGTATTCCACGACGGTAACGCATACTATG
>JAFLUQ010000182.1 GCA_022508735.1 Oscillospiraceae bacterium
ATACCTCCGAATCCAAAAACTCGAACTTGCGGGAGAGTTGTTTCTTGCTCAGCGCGCGCATTGAGACACAGTGCTTGCATCGGGCCTCCTGACCCCAAAAATCAAAGCACCGGCCGGGTTCCTGAACGAGCTCACAGTTCTCGTTAACGCAGCATTGCTTGTCTGTCGGAGCCTCAACAATACGAACGAGATCAAAGACCTCACGCAGTTCTTTGATCATCACATTTACTTCTTCGCGGGTCATACTGCTTCCTCCTATCTGTCTTAACAGTGTCAAATTCCGCCTATTCCTCCGGCGGTCTGTCCGGCATGATAAGCGCCGCCAGTATATAAGCCAGTATTCCTGTCCCCAGCCACAAAATAAGTATTGCCCAAATAAGGCGTATAACAGTGGAATCTATGTTAAAATACTCGGCTATACCGCCGCAGACTCCACAGAGCTTTTTGTCTGTTTCGGACTTATAAAGTTTTTTCATTTTTAACTCTCTCCATTATATAGTTTAAAATCCCAGGCTTTCCGCCACAAGAATGACCTTGATCCTGTTCTTGTGCCGCTGGGGGCCGCTTATAAGGTAGCTGCAGCATATGCGCCCGTCGCCGCTGCAGCCGTCCGTCATGCCTCCGCCGAGCCCCATGCACACGCCGGTCTCCCTGCAGTAAGTCGCGCAGGAAAGGCGTTTGGTATTTGGCGGAGCAGCCTGCGTTTTTACGCGAACGGCGGCCTCAGAAAGATCCTTAACTATCTTATTATATCCCACCACCATAATTACCGACGAGGGGCCGTAGGCTATCATGGAAACGCGGTTGCTGTTGCCGTCCACATTGTAAAGCTCACCGTTTTCGGTCACGGCATTGGAGGAACAGAAATATGCGTCGCTGGTATATGCTTCGGCATAGGCCTTTCTCACGTCGTCATACTTGGTTCTGTCAATAAATTCATAATCCCCGCTGCGCAAGAGATCCATAACGCCGCATTCGCCGAGGCTTTCACTGCCGCCGTTGGCCACCTTAGCCCCGGAGGGCACAAGGGACTTTACAAGAGGCACGACCTCTTCTTTGGTTTTAACAATATGAGCCTCCATACGGTTTTTCTCAAGCGCGGCGGCCACACGCTGAAGCCGCTGCATAACGGTTTCTTCCACAAACTTATTCATTCTTATCGCTCCTTTTTTAATCTTAATTTATATTATATCACCACTTTACATATATTGCAACAAAAGATTTATTCCGAAAATATTACAAAATATTTAACCCATTTCTGGGGATGCAATTGTGTGCATAACCATATTTCGACACAATATATAGTTTATCCAAGCGTTAATCGTGAAAAATGTTTCACGATTAACGTCATTTGCTCCTTTTTTATAAAAAAATTATTAAAAAAGTTTGACAAACCCCTCAAAGTGGTGTACAATGGCTCCTGTAATCAATTTGTAACATTGGCCAAATGACACGGTCAAAGCAGGAGGCTTACAATTATGAAGAAGATTATAACATTTATCATATTATCACTCGCCCTTTTCGCCGCGCCGGCCTTTGCCGATGGCTTTGCCACCGGCTACGTAACCTGCGACACACTGAATGTTCGCTCCGCTCCCGACGAGACAAGCAGCATCGTGACGAGGGTCTACCGCGGAAATGAGGTCGAGCTTCTTTACTGCAACGGGTACAACTGGTATTGCGTTCAGCTCCCGAACGGCACAACAGGCTTTTGCCATGCCGGCTACATAAGCACCGAAAGGCCCACAAGCAATGTCGATTCCATAATCGCCACAGCAAAGAGCTTTTTGGGCCGCCCCTATTCCTACGGTGCCTCCGGCCCCAACGCCTTTGACTGCAGCGGCTTCACATCCTACGTTTTTGCGGCCTATGGCATCTCTCTTCCCCGCTCCAGCGCTGCACAGTCCACCGTTGGCGTAACAGTTTCCCGCAGTGAGCTTCAGCCCGGCGATCTGGTATTTTTCGCCACCGGCTCCAGCGGCAAAGTAAGCCACGTTGGAATTTACATCGGCAACGGTGATATTATCCACGCCGCAACCGGGCAGGGAAAGGTAGTTATCAACAATTTTTCCATGAACTACTATTCCTCCCGCTTCCTCTGGGGGAAAAGAGTTCTGTAAAAAAATTTTAAATTATTTCAAAAAAATACCCCTAAGGTCTTGACTTTTCGAAAAGTTGGTATAAAATAATAGTGTACCAATATGTATTTTGGAGGAATTACGTGAGAGTCATTTCCGGAACTGCAAGAGGTCTGAGCCTTACTTCTCCCCTGGGGGAAGATACCCGCCCCACACTGGACCGGGTTAAGGAGGCGCTCTTCAGTATGCTGACGCCATACATCCGAGGCGGGGCAGTACTTGATCTTTTTGCAGGCAGCGGGGCACTTGGCATTGAGGCCCTGAGCCGCGGCGCGGACAGGGCTGTTTTTATAGACTCCGCCAAGGCGGCTGAAAATGCAGTTAGGGCAAACCTCGAAAAAGCCCGGCTGGCCGAAAAGGCGGAGGTCCTGCGAACCGATGCGATGAGCTTTCTTTCCTCCCGGCGTGAGAGTTTTTCTCTTATTTTTCTTGACCCGCCCTATGGAAGCGGACTGTATGAAAAAGCTCTCGCCATGATTATACAAAAGCATATGCTCGCCCCCGACGGTATCATAGCCGTTGAGTGGGACGCTGAGGTGCATGAGCCGTGCTTCCCTGCGGAGCTGGAACGCTTCAGAGACCGACGTTACGGGCGCGTACATATAACTCTCCTGAAAGGCAGGAGCGAAGAATGAAAATTGCAGTAATACCCGGTAGTTTTGACCCCGTAACAAACGGGCATCTTGACATAATTCGCCGCACCGCGTCACTGTTTGATAAGGTGTGGGTCGGAATTCTAAAAAATAACGCTAAACGCCCGCTTTTCACTGTTGATGAAAGGATCTCCCTTATTCGCCAGGTTACGGACGAGCTTCCCAATGTGGAGGTGGAGGGCTTTGAAGGTCTCTTAGTGGACTACGCCCGCTCAAAGGGTGCGCGTTTTATTGTTAAGGGTCTCCGTGCCGTTAGCGATTTTGAGTATGAATTTCAGATGGCACTCACGAACAAGAGTCTCAACCCCGACATCGAGACATTTTTTATCACAACAAACTGTGCTTACTCCTACCTCAGTTCAAGCATTGTCAAGGAGGTTGCAAGCTACGGGGGTTCCATCTCAGATTTTGTTCCAAAAGAAGTTGAAAAAGCTATCATAGCAAAAATAGGAGGATAAAACTATGGAAATTTTAAAGACGATTGATGTGTTGGAGGATAAGATCGAACGCACCAAGACAATTCCCCTTCTCAACCGTATTCTCATTGACAAGGAGGAGCTTTTCAAGGCTATCGACGATATTCGCATGAGACTGCCTGAGGATCTTAAGCAGGCCCGCATGGTAAAGGACGAGCGCAAGCAGATCATCAACAATGCCGAAGCTGAAGCCGAAAAAATCATTGCCGAAGCCAAGGAAAAGGCTGCCGCTCTGGTTCAGGAGCATGAGATTACCAAGGCCGCTGTTGAGCAGGCCGGTCAGATCATTGACGAGGCTTCCAGAAAGGCCCGCGATCTTCGCGCCGGAGCCAACAACTATGTGACCACACTTCTCACCCAGACTGAGGAGAAGATCTCACGTTCTCAGGAGATAGTCCGCAGTGCCCTTGCCGAGATGCATTCTCAGTCCACTATGCAGATAAGCGACGACAGCTCCGCAAACTGATAATAAGACAGCCGAAAGGAACGATTAAACAATATGTCAGGACATTCCAAATGGAATAATATCAAAAACAAAAAGGAAAAATCTGACGCCCAGCGCGCCAAGATTTTCACAAAGCTTGGCCGCGAGCTTGCGGTCATCGTTCGTCAGGGCGGCCCCAATCCCGACAGCAACGGCAAGCTTCGTGACGCCATTGCCAAGGCCAAGGC
>JAFLUQ010000183.1 GCA_022508735.1 Oscillospiraceae bacterium
GGATTTGTCAGGCCGAGAATGAGCATATGCTCAGCCATCCAGCCCTCTTTGTAGCCCATGTAGGAGGCTATACGAAGAGCGAAGCACTTCTTGCCGAGAAGAACGTTTCCGCCGTAGGCGCTGTTGCAGCTCCAGATGGTGTTATCCTCGGGGAACTGAACGATATATCTCTTCTCGGGATCAACGTCACACTTAGCGTGCAGGCACTTTACGAAGTCGCCGTCGCCAAGCTCTTTAAGAGCTATGTTACCCATGCGGGTCATTATGTTCATGTTGAGCACAACATAAATGCTGTCGGTAAGCTCAATACCCACCTTGCTGAAGGGAGAGCTGGCAGGGCCCATGATATAGGGAACAACATACATCGTTCTGCCCTTCATGGAGCCGTCATAGATCTCGCGCAGCTTAGCGTACATCTCGGCAGGAGCCATCCAGTTATTTGTGGGGCCTGCATCCTCCTTGTTGGTCGTGCAGATAAAGGTGCGGTCCTCAACGCGGGCCACATCGTTCTCGGCAGTTCTGTGAAGGTAGCAGCCGGGAAGCTTTTCCTCGTTAAGCTTGATGAGCTCGCCGCTCTCTACGGCCTCGGCACGCAGGGCGTTAAGCTGATCCTCCTCACCGGTGATCCAAACCACATTGTCGGGCTGGGTGAGGGCTTTCATTTCTTCAAGCCAAGTCAATACTTTCTGATTAGTTGTCATATTTAATCTCCTCTCTAAAAAATATAGTCCAACTTTTTCCGCATATCATTATATACCAAATCCACAAATTTGTCTATCTATTTTTTTACTAATTCACAATTAATTTTCATTTTCTACGTTTTTAACAAAAAAGTCGGCCAAATCAGAGAATTCTTTTATGCTTAGCGCCTCACCGCGGATATTCTCATTATGGCCGAGAGCGGATATCGCCCTCTGAACATTCGCCTTATCGCCGAATTTTCCGCTGTTACTGAGGGCGTTTACAAGGGTTTTTCTCCGCTGTGAAAAGGCCGCCTTTATCAGCGCAAAAAACAGCTTTTCGTCTTTAGGCTCTACTATCGGGCGCTCGCGCACCTCCATAGACACGACGGCGCTGTCTACCTTAGGGGCCGGGATAAAGCTTCCGGCCGGGACGATCTCCAAGATCTCAGGCTCGGTGAAGTACTGAGCCGTCAGCGTGACCGCACCGTACTCCTTCCCTCCCGGCTCGGCGCAAAGGCGTTCAGCCACCTCCTTCTGCACCATGACGATGATGCGGCTGAAGGGATAGCGCCCCTCGATCAGGTTCATAAGTATCGGTGTCGTGATGTAGTAGGGCAGGTTTGCCGCCACACTCACCCTCATGCCGGGGAAGTCATTCAGCAGGGCCTGCATATTTACTTTAAGACAGTCATCCCATATCAGCTCCACATTATCGAAGCCGGAAAGCGTCTCGGCCAGCACCGGCGCGAGCCTTCTGTCAAGCTCGATGGCCATCACTCTCTTCGCCTTTGTGGCCAATGCCGCCGTCAGGCTGCCGAAGCCCGGGCCTATCTCTATAACGCCCTCCGCTCCCTCTGTCGCCTTTGTGGCGATGTTCATAAGGACCGAAGGGTCGGTTATGAAGTTCTGGCCCATGCTTTTTGAGAAGGAGAAGCCGTATTTTGAACACAAATATTTAATTATTTTAGGGTCGGTCAGGTCATACACGAAGCCCTGCCTCCTTTTCATCTACAATAAGCCCCACGGGGCAGTGGTCGCTGCCGTATATATCGGAGTAAATTACAGAGTCCACAATGGGCATATCCTCGGAAACGCACCAGTAGTCTATGCGCCACCCCACGTTCTTCTCGCGGGCATGAAAACGGTAAGACCACCATGAATACGCGTTTTCAAGATCGGGATAGAGTGAGCGGAAGGTATCCTTAAAGCCGTTTTCGGTAACGGCGGTGAACTTTTCTCTCTCCTCGTCGGTAAAGCCCGGATTGCGTCGGTTTGTTTTCGGGTTTTTGAGGTCTATCTCCTTGTGGGCTACGTTCAGGTCTCCGGCAAAGAGCACCTGCTTTTTCTCGTTCAGCCCTTTAAGATAGGCGAGAAAATCGTCCTCCCACCTCATTCGGTAATCAAGGCGGCGCAGCTCGTCCTGAGAGTTGGGGGTGTAGACCGTCACAACATAGAAATTGTCATATTCCAGCGTTACAACACGGCCCTCGTGGTCGTGCTCCTCCACACCAATGCCGTAAAAAACGCTTTTCGGCTCGTGCTTTGTGAATATGGCCGTGCCGCTGTAGCCCTTCTTTTCGGCGTAATTCCAATAGCTGAAATATCCCTCGGGAGCGAAGTCTATCTGCCCCTCCTGCAGCTTGGTTTCCTGAAGGCAGAAGAAGTCCGCGTCCGCCTCGGCGAAAAAGTCCGCAAAGCCCTTATTCATGCAGGCCCTCAGGCCGTTTACGTTCCATGAGATAAATTTCATTTGTTTCAATCCTTTATAGTTGGTTTACATTGTGTCCTCCACGTCCTCGTCCCTGATAAGGCCGTATCTAAGGTCCTCGGGATTTATCGGAGGCGGCCCCTCGGAATGGCGCTTAATGCACAGCCGTATTATCATATACACCCAATGCACCACGCTAAACACCACATAGAGCATAAAGGCCGCACGCGCCCCGCTTCGGCTCTCCAGCACAGAGCCCCATACCACAAGGCGGAAGATCAGCGCCAAAAGAAAGTTTGCCATTAAGTATACAGACTCGTAGGCCAGTATGCTTTTAACCTTCATTTTTCCGTACAGCATTTCCACCACAGGTATCTGCCCAAGGCAGAACAGTATAAATATGGCCGCAAGCAGTGCCGGGCTCTGAGCCACGCCCGGCAGCACACAGAGCGTGAGTCCCAGAAAGCATATGAGATTTTCGATAACAACAGGCATAATTCTGCCTCCTCTATTAATCGACTACCTTCCAATATTCAACACTGTAGGGCTCAAGCCGGCTGCCGCCGCCGAAGTCATGCCACTCGTTCGTGAGCACGTTCATGGCCCTGCCGGCCCGTGCGTCAAAGTGGGCGGTGTATGGCTCGGAATCGGCGTTTATGGCTATCATCATTCGCTTTCCGTCAACGCTGCGCTCAAAGATGCACTGCTTGTTAGTAAGTACAAGCTCCTTAAATCCGCCGTAGCAAAGCTCGGGGTTTTCTCTGTGGGCCTTGGCCATTGCGGCTATGGTGCGGGTCAGGTCATTCTCCTGCGGGGCGTCAAAGCAGGGTCGGAGATTGTCGTCGCTGCCGCGCTGCTTGTCGGCCTTCTCGCCCCACTCGCTGCCGTAGTATACGCAGGGTATGCCCGGCATGGCGAACATCAGACCGTAGATAAGCGGCAGATGCTTTTCGTTGGTGAGTATGGAGGCCACGCGTGAAACATCGTGATTATCCACAAAGCACATGAGATGCTTGCCTCTGTAGCGGCACCAGTTTTCAGCGCCGAACTGATTTTTCAGCGAATGGACTATCTCGAACATATTCATAGAGTTAAAGCTGCTGTAAAGACCCTTGTAGCACTCGTAGTTTGTGCAGCTGTGAAGCATATTATCAGCCACTACGCGGTTGTAGTCGCCGTGGATCATCTCGCCCACAAGGAAGAAATCGGGCTTAAGCGAGTCGCAGAAGCCGCGCAGGCGGCGGATGAAGTCCTGATCCAGGAGATATGCAACGTCAAGGCGCAGACCGTCGATATCGAACTCGGCCACCCACTGCCTTATGCAGTCAAAGATGTGATTTACTACCGCGTCATTGCGAAGGTTGAGCTTAACAAGCTCATAGTGGCCCTCCCAGCCCTCGTACCAGAAGCCGTCGTTATAGCAGCTGTTGCCCCCGAAATTTATATTGAACCAGTCTTTATATGGGCTGTCCCATTTCTTTTCCTGCACATCACGGAAGGCCCAGAAGCCCCGGCCCA
>JAFLUQ010000184.1 GCA_022508735.1 Oscillospiraceae bacterium
GTGAGCATACCGCCGAGCCAGCGAGCGTCAACATAGTGCATGCCTACGCGCTGAGCTTCCTCACGGATAGTCTCCTGGGCCTGCTTCTTTGTGCCCACGAAAAGGATCTCGCCGCCGTCCTGCGCAACCTGACGAACAAAAGCATAAGCATCCTCGATTTTCTTTACGGTCTTCTGAAGGTCAATGATGTAGATACCGTTGCGCTCGGTGAAGATATACTCCGCCATCTTGGGGTTCCATCTTCTGGTCTGGTGACCGAAGTGAACGCCTGCCTCCAAAAGCTGCTTCATAGAAATTACTGACATGATTATAACACCTCCGATTATTTTAGTTTTTCCGCCTCCGCCCATGTCGAAGCGGCGCGGCCGCCACCACCGTCCACGCCCGGGCCAACTTCCTTTATATAATAATAAGGAAAGCACACGGCCAAAGCTCAGATGATGTGTGTACTGCATGGAATCACAATTCCATGCCGAGATATTGTATCACAGTTTTTTGGGAATTGCAAGAGCTTTTTTAAAAAAATCAGAAAAATTTCATTATTATATGCACAGCTCACCGGCCAGAGTATCAAGCTGCTCAAGATTTTCCTGCTTGACGGCGGATTTTATAGTTTCGACCGGCTCTATAAGGCTAAGCTCTTTAGAACCCTCAAGCATTTTTTTCATCACCTTTGCGGCAAGCGGCGCCCACGAGCCGTTTTCAATGAAAGCCACACTGCGCTTTTGGAAATTGCGCTCGGTCAGGTGCCAGATAAACTCGCGCATGAAGGGGAATACGTCGCCGTTATAAGTGGTAGACGCAAGCACCAGCTTGCCGTAGCGGAAAGCGTCTTCAACAGCTTCTGCCATGTCGTCTCTCGCAAGATCATGGATCGACACCTTCGGGCAGCCCTTGGCCTTTAATTTTTCAGCAAGGGCAAGTACCGCATTTTTTGTATTGCCGTATACCGAAGCATAGGCTATAACAACACCGTCACTTTCTACGCCGTAGGAGGACCATGTGTTATAGAGTGAGATATAGTGCTCGAGGTTTTCATTAAGCACAGGGCCGTGAAGCGGGCATATTATTTCAATGTCAAGACCAGCGGCCTTCCCCAGAAGCGCCTGCACCTGAGGGCCGTACTTGCCGACAATGCCGAAGTAATAGCGGCGGGCCTCGCAGTCCCACTCCTCCTCGGTATCCAAAGCGCCGAACTTGCCGAAACCGTCCGCCGAGAACAGCGCCTTTGCAGCACGATCATAGGTTACCATGACCTCAGGCCAGTGTACCATAGGAGCAAATATAAAGGTAAGTTCATGCTTACCTATGGACAAGCTTTCCCCGTCGGCCACAACGACCTTTCTGCTCTCAATGTCCATATTTTCAAAAAAGTTTGCGATCATGGTGAAGGTCTTGGCATTGCCCACGATCCTTGCTTCGGGATATGTTTCGATAAAACTCCTGATATTTGCAGAATGATCCGGCTCCATATGCTGCACGATCAGATAGTCGGGCTTTCTGCCGCCGAGTGCGCCGTAGATGTTCTCGAGCCACTGCTGTCCGAAGCATTTGTCAACAGTGTCCATAACGGCTATTTTCTCATCCATAATAATATATGAATTATAGGCCATGCCGTTGGGCACATAATACTGCCCCTCAAACAGGTCGATTTCATGGTCATCAACGCCTACATAGATTATTTCTTCAGTAATTTTCATAGATTTTCTTCCTTCCTTAAAATTTCATAAACCTATAATACTACATGAATGAGGATTTTACAAGGGCATATTTTCAATAAAGTAAAAAAATTTCAAAAATCGCTTGACAATCTCAAACAATTGTGCTATTATAGTTTTACCTCGATGAGAAGGCTTTTTTATTGTGCGTACGGATTCTGCGTCGCCGCCTTCCAAGAGGGAATTTACGTCGGCCGGTGAGTCCGCTCACAAAGAGCAGTCACGTCGGTCATACATAAATGAAAGGAAGGTACTACCATGAGAGTAAAAATCACATTGGCCTGCACCGAATGCAAGCAGCGGAACTACAACACCATGAAGGAAAAGAAGAACACTCCTGACAGAATCGAACTGTCTAAGTACTGCCGGTTCTGCCGCAAGCACACTGTGCACAAGGAATCTAAGTAAAGGGTGGTTAAGATGGCAGAAGTAGTAAATAAGGAAGGTCTCCCCGCTCGCGTGAGCAAGGGTGTTAAGGCTACAAAGTCCGAGCTTAAGAAGGTCGTATGGCCCTCCAAGAAGCAGCTCATCAACAACACCATTATTGTAATCGTCGCTATTGCGATTGTTGGAATCATAATCTTCGGTCTGGATTCCCTGTTCGCCTTCGTCGCTCAGCTCGTTCTGGGCAGATAAACGGGGGCCGGGGCAATGATTAGGACAAGCGACGAGCTTAAATGGTATGTTGCCCATACCATAACCGAATACGAAAATAAGGTTAAAGACAGTATAGAAAAAATTGTCGAAAACCGCAATATCGGCCACCTTATCGCTGACGTCAAGGTTCCCATGCAAGATGTTGTGGAGGAAAAAGAGGACGGCACGAAAAAGGTCGTGCAGAGAAAAATTTATCCCGGCTATGTATTCGTCAAAATGATAATGACAAACGAGACCTGGTACATCGTACGCAATACTCGCGGCTGTACCGGCTTCGTTGGCCCGGGAAGTGAGCCCGTTCCCCTCTCGGAAAAAGAGGTTGAAAGAATGGGCGTTGAAACCGTGGTTACTCCGCTTAACTTTGACGTGGGTGACACAGTCCGCATCACTGAAGGCTCCATGGAGGGCTTCATGGGCGAGGTTCTGGATATAAACCGGGACCGCAAGATCGTTAACGTTATGGTCACCATGTTCGGAGGCCGCGAAATGCAGGTGGAATTCGATTTCCGCCAGGTTGAACCGCTGGAGTAATGGAAGGGTTTCCTTCTGTTATATAAGTGGGAGGACGGCTGAGTTTTCAGCCACACAATCCGCTACACACCACATTTTTTCTCTAAGGAGGTGCACAGATAATGGCACAGAAAGTTACAGGTTTTATTAAGTTGCAAATTCCCGCAGGCAAGGCGACTCCGGCCCCTCCGGTTGGTCCCGCTCTTGGTCAGCACGGTGTTAACATCGTGCAGTTTACTAAGGAATTTAACGAGAGAACAGCTAAGGATGCAGGTTTAATTATCCCTGTTATAATTACTGTTTATTCCGACAGATCTTTCACCTTTGTGACAAAGACTCCCCCCGCGGCAGTTCTTATCAAAAAGGCTTGTAAGATCGAAAGCGGCAGCGGTGTCCCCAACAAGACAAAGGTTGCCACACTTAAGAAGGCCGACCTTCAGGCTATCGCCGAGCAGAAGATGCCCGACCTCAATGCTGCAAGCCTTGAGGCTGCGATGAGCATGATTGCCGGTACGGCGCGCTCTATGGGCGTAACGGTAGAGGAATAAGATTTTAATATGTGGGAGGGAGAAAATCCCGTTGACCACAAGGAGGTAATTAAGCATGAAACACGGTAAGAAATATCAGGCCGGCGCAAAGCTCATCGAAGCCGGCAAGCAGTATGATCCTGCCGAGGCGCTCGCTCTTGTTATAAAGACCGCCAGCGCAAAGTTTGACGAAACAATTGAAGCCCACATCAAGCTGGGCGTTGACTCCCGTCACGCTGACCAGCAGGTCCGCGGCGCGGTTGTACTTCCTCACGGAACCGGTAAGAAGGTTCGCGTACTGGTTTTCGCTAAGGGCGAGAATGTAGATAAAGCTCTGGCTGCAGGCGCTGAATATGCAGGCGCTGAGGAATATGTTGCCAAGATTCAGAACGACAACTGGTTCGATTTCGACGTTGTTATCGCAACTCCCGACATGATGGGTGTTGTTG
>JAFLUQ010000185.1 GCA_022508735.1 Oscillospiraceae bacterium
GCCCCAATCCCGACAGCAACGGCAAGCTTCGTGACGCCATTGCCAAGGCCAAGGCCAACAATATGCCCAACGATAACATCAACCGCTGTATAGCAAAGGCTGCCGGCGAGGGCAGCGGAGACGATTACGAGGCACTCACCTACGAGGGCTACGGCCCCAGCGGCGTTGCTCTCATAGTTGAAACTCTTACAAACAACCGCAACCGCACCGCCGGCGATATGCGTCATTACTTTGATAAATATGGCGGAAACCTCGGCACAAACGGCTGCGTAAGCTATATGTTCGACCAAAAGGGTGTTATTGTTATTGACAACTCAGAAGGCGAATTGGACGAAGACGCCGTTATGATGGATGCGCTCGACTGCGGAGCGGAGGATTTCAATGCCGAAGACGGCATGATGGAAATCTCCACCGATCCCGATTCCTTCTCTGCTGTTCGCGAGGCGCTTGAGGCCAAGGGCTATACCTTTGCCCAGGCGGAGATAAGCATGGTGCCTCAGACCATGGTCACTCTCTCCGACGAGGAAGACATAAAGAATATTAACAAACTCATTGATATGCTTGAGGATAACGACGACGTTCAGAATGTATACCACAACTGGGACGAATAAATAAAAATGACTGCTCGATGTTTTCGAGCAGTCATTTTTATTTATCAAGACACCTCCGAAGCACTCTTCGGAGGTGTCTGTTATTTATACTTTACCAGCGTCCGCGACCACCGCCAAATCCGCCGCCAAAGCTGCCTATAGTCTGTGACATAGACTCAAGCGTGAAGGTTTCAATAAGCTCGCCGCCCAGATAGATATTATAGGTCTCACCCTGCTTCAGGGCCGCCGAAGAAAATACCACGTTCTGGAAGGTCTTTGCCGCCGTGTGAGTCAGGATAACACTGCCGTCAGCGCTCTCAAGCCGAACCTCGGTGCCCGCGGCCTGAGTCTCTTTAGTAGTATAGGATACGCTGGGCTGTGTGCAGCCCTCGCCGCGGGGATATTCCGCCATGCCGCTGCTGCCAACAGCCACCAGTTCGCCGCCCTTAACGACTATGCTGGCGCCGCTGTCAAGCGCGCCGTCGCCGCTATTTGTGGGACCGTCTACATAGATCTCTCCGCCGCCGATGTATATGGATCCGTTGGCGTCAATTCCGTCACCGCCAGCGTTCACATGCACGCTGCCGCCATTGATATACAGGTTGTGACCATCGCCCTCGCGCACATCGCGGCCGTTGGTGCCGCCGGCGTTGAGACCGTCGTCGGAGGCTGTAACATTGATATTGCCGCCGTTAATGCAGAAGTAGTCCTTGCTCTCGATACCCTCGGTGGACTTAAGCACCTCAATATTGCCGTCCTCAATAATAACGCCTGTGTGGGCCGAAATGCCCTTCTTTTGCTGAGAGGTGAGAGAAATTTCTCCGCCCTCGATAAAGATCATTCCCGCGCTGTGCAGGCTGTGGTCAGTGGAATTTACGGTTATATCTCCGCCTCTTATTATCAGATTGGTCTCGGCCTTTATGCCCTTTGAGGAGCCGGCGGAGCTTTCCTCTGTTTCGACTGACTGGGGTATTTCTCCCCGTCCTTGACCACCAAAGCCGCCCTGTGGCATTTCACCGTCAGGAAACTGCATTCTGCCGCCGCCCTGCATTGGGGCGCCGCCTTGCATTGACATTTCACCATTTGGAAGCTCTGGGGGCTGCATGCCGCCCTGCGGCCGCTCAGGAGGCTGTGCGCCATCCTGCACGGGTTGTTCGCCCATAGGCTGCCGGTTACGGTTGCCGCGGTCCATGCCGCCCATATTGCCAAAGCCGCCACGGCCGCCGAAATTGCCCCAGCCGGAGCTCTGTTCGACCTCACCGTCGGTGACGATGTTAACCGTTCCGCCTTTGATGTCCACAAAGCTCTCAGACTGTATGCCGTCGCCTGTGGCCTTTATGGTGATGCTGCCATCGGTTATGGTGATCTCATCGTTTGCGTGAATGCCATCGCCCTTTGCGGTTATATTTATAGTGCCCTCCTCGATCTTAAGGTCGTCATCGGAAGCTATTCCATGCTTGTAGTTGGCATTTATGGTAAGCGTACCGCTGCCCTTGATTTCCAGATCATCGTTGCTGAATAGTGCGCCCTTGGCATCTACGTCGTACTCCGTGCCGTCAGTCAGCACGTTTTCAGTGTCTTTGGTTATGGTTATATAGCTCTTATCGCTGTTTTCAAAAAATATAGCCGGGCCTGTTGGGTTTGTCAAATTCACGCCGCTGAGACGGAGCTTGACGCGATCTTCGGTATTCACATGGATCATGGCGTTATCATTCACGCCGGTCACGGTATAGTCTCCGCCGCCGGTGATCTCAATGACCCTGCCGTCCACCGCAAGGCCAACTCCGTCCACCGTCATAGAGGTAATGTCGATGGTGCCGAGATTTTCCTTCCAACTCTCGTCTTTGACCTTATCCTCGTCGGTGAGCGTCACAGTACCGGTCTCTCCGTCCCAGCCCACATCGATACCCAAGGCATCGCCTATCACGCGGAGAGGCACCAACGTTGTTCCGTCCTCAAGAGCAGGAGCCGCACCTGCCTCTACGGGCTGCCCGTTCACGGCTACCGTAGCATTTCCTATCTGAGCCACGACACTTTTGCCGTTTTTAACGGCCACGGCTGTCTGACTCAGGTTGTTCCAGGATACAGACATTCCCAGCTCCTCAAATATTTTGCGCATGGGAACCAGTGTTGTTCCGTTCACTATGCGGGGGTTAGTAGCAAAGGTAAGCTCCTGACCGTTCAGAAGAACACGAATATCCTGCCCCAGCGCACTGCCGGGCGTCAGAAGCACTGCCGAAGTCGCCACTGCTACAGCCGAAAGGCCGCAGATAACTTTTGTCTTGATTGATTTCATACTTATCACTTCCTTATGTATATATCATAAATCCGATTTGTTTCCCTTTCATCGTAATTTTTTGAATAATTTATTAATTCCACAAATGGTTTATTATCTCAGGTATTCCCCACAGCCGCTCCGCCCAATCGGGGAAATCCCGGCGGATACGGTCTATGCAGCGGCCGCAGTAGGCTGAGCGCTCGGCCTTGCTTGAACGTATTTGGCTCTTATGCCCCCAAACGTGGGTTATATCCCGCTGCTCCTTAAGATGATACTGATCGAGCAGATGAAAAATGGGCTTGTTCCACTCAGCGGCGCACATGCTGAGAAGCCGCTGTTCAGCGAAAACCATTGGTATAACCACGTTGCTGTCCTCCCTGAGAGCGGTCATGAACTCCACTGAGCGGTCTATATAGTAATTTTTAAAATCCATGTCCTTTATATAAAGGAAGGCCGTGTTGCACGGGCTGATGCTCCAATCCCAATCAGGGAAGCTGTAACCGTCCTTCATGCGAAAGTATTCCTTATCAGGGTATACCTCCGGGCTTATGGTCTCGCGGTGAGCTACGGCAATCTCCTTATCTGCGAGAATATCGCTGTATTCCCGCCAAACGATCATGTCGCAGTCCACCATACAGACCGGCTCATTGCACTGTTTCAGTGCCCAGAGCTTACCGCCTGCCCAGAACAGAAAGGGGTCGATATCCGCCGGCACATCGTCCAGCGGAGTCTCGATACCCCCGTTCCACAGCTCGCCGAGCCCTCGCGAGCGGAAATACTCCTCACCCGCGCTGTCGGTCAGCATTTTTATACTTCCTCCGTTTTTCTTCCATACAAGAGCGGAAAGCATCATCGTAAGGAGGTCAAAGTCCTCCATACAGTAGTCCTTTCCTCCGCGGGCAAAAAACGGCTTTGTCCAGACAGAATGTATAGCCTTCATATCAGGTCTATTCCGTAGCCGAAGCAGCCGTCGCCGCTTCCGCTGCC
>JAFLUQ010000186.1 GCA_022508735.1 Oscillospiraceae bacterium
TAAACAACGCCGGCCGCAGCTGGATCAGTGGCAGCGGTAACGGTTATATTGTATGCCGCATTAGCTTCCATGCCGTCAATCTCAACGGTCACGGTGCCATTCTCAACAGCATAAGTGCCCGTGCGGATGACAGTGGGCTCGGCGGCAACGCCGTGGAAGGCCGTCCAGTATGTGGCCTCGACCTTTATGTCCACAGCCTCAGCGCCCTTAAAGGCCTCTGTGTCGGCTATATTATTGAGCACAACTGCCGCTGTGCCGTCTACGCCGCCAAAAATAACGTTAGCGGATTTTTTATTGTCGTCAATGGATGCCAGACCGTAGAGCTGGTCACGGGCGGTGGAGGTGGTCAGCTTCAGCGTCTCGCCGCTCATGTCGCCGTACCACTTATACAGCCACCACGCGCCGTTAGGCTCATTGTTGTCGGCAGCTATATCGTTGAGATTGCCGGCGTTATGCCAGTAGGGCAGGCAGCCGCTGGCCTTGTTTTCCTCAAAGAGGGCTATCCAGTTCACAAGCTTACCGGGGTTGGAGCAGTGATCCTGAGGAGCATACTCGTTGATGATGATCTCACGCTCGGTCATGCCGTATTTTTGCTCAAGTCCGCGGTAGTGATCCAGATGCGACTTGAAAGAGCTGAGCTTATCAGTCTGAAGCTCATGCCAGGTTATGTAATCGGGCTCACAGTTGTTCTGAGTGCAGAAGCGGATCCAGCTCTCCATGGCGTTAGCCTGATAGCTGGCGAAGCTCACGCCGCCGATAAGGGCGTCAGGGTCGAGGCTCTTTATCAGCTCATAGGCGGCCTTCCAGTTGGAGTTAAATTCATTCTGCACGCTCGCATTGCTGTTTATATTGACGTACCAGATACCGTCGGGCTCATTAAAGGGCACGTACACTATCTTACCGGCAAACTCCGGGCGGCTGTTACGCAGATCCACGAGCTTCGGGATCATTTCCCTTATTCGGGAAAGGTAGTCGTCCATGCCGGTATACTCATAGTTCCACAGGGCATAAATGTCCTGAAGATATACCTGCACCTGCTCACCGCCGGCCTCTAAGAAGGTTTCGGCCACATCCAGCACATCACCGGTGGGATGCTGCATTCCGTCGGGAGCCTTCTGCACCGCTGTGCCCGGCTTTAGGGGCGTCAGGGTGTTGGCATTAGGCGTGCCGTGGCTGCCCAAGCCGTAGAGGAAGCCCGCGCTTCCGTGGCGCATGGGGCCGGTCTTTGCCGTCATATCCACGGTCAGGGTCGGCACGTTAGCCGCCACGGCCGCCGGAGCGGTAAAGCTCAAAGAGGCCAGTGCCATGGACAGGGCAATCAAAAGGGAAAGAACTTTTTTCATTTTATCACTCTCCTATGCTTATATTAATTTAATTATAACATATCCATACAAAAAATAAAATGTGTGCGTGTTGACAAAATATGTGTTTGTGTGATATTATTATTAATAACAATCATGCTATTATTGATGGTGATCGATATGATAAATTACTTTACCGGCTTTGAAAACCTAAGCGGAGATTTCACCGTTCACGAGTACGGCGAGGAGCAGTGCCCGAGCGGCTACGGCTTTGGCCCGTACATCCGCCAGACATACTTTATACACTATATCTACAGCGGAAAAGGTATTTTCCGCGCCGAAGGCAAAGAGTACCGGCTTAAGGCCGGGCAGATTTTCCTGATTTTGCCGGGGCAGCTGACATACTACGAAGCCGATAAGGATGACCCGTGGCACTATAGATGGATATCCTTTGACGGCGGCTACAGCGAGGTGCTGCTGCGTTCTGCGGGGCTCAGCATACAAAGTCCGATTTATACAGACGACGAACACGGCTCCGCCGGAAAAGCTCTTGAAGTGATCGTTCAAAACGGAATAGTGCCCTTCTGCCAACTGATGAGCGAATTCTGGAGCTTTGCCGACTCACTGCTTCGTGGCAAAAGACCTATTGCCGACAGCTACGTTCGCCGGGCCAAGGCCCATATACACTCCCATTATATGGAGCCGCTTTCCATTGGTGAGATCGCTGCCGGTGCAGGAATAGACCGCAGTTATCTCAGCCGCCTCTTCAAGGATTCCGAAGGTATATCCCCTCAGGAGTACCTTATACGCTATCGCCTTCACCTCGCCAAGACGCTGCTTCTTGAAACGGACTATAACGTATCATCGGTTGCCCGGCTTGTGGGCTACAGTGACGCGCTGGATTTTTCTAAACGCTTTAAGTCGCGCTTTGGCCTTTCTCCCCTGAAATGGCGCAAGGAGAAACGCTCTCTGTCACCGCATCAGGTATAAAGTTTTATTCCGTTGGCGAATTTTAAAACCCTTCGCTGCGTATAATTAATTCGGTGATGTTAATGCTGACTGTTATTGCCGCGGGCGAAAGCGGCATATTTGCACCGGCGCTGAAAAGAACTGAAAACGGCACGGCTGAAATATATTTTCTGAAAAATCCGACCGCTCTTAAAAAGCTTAGGCGTCTCGGCATAGAGAGCGCGGTCGTTGCCCCGTCGGCCATGGCGATGACTAAGGCGAGAGCCTACGCCCCTGACCGTAAAACCTACCTTCGGCTGCTGCCCCGGATAATCGAACAGCGGGCAGAGCTGCCCCTTGACGAGCTCTTTATCTCGACCGAGCCTGAAGAGGCGGCAGAAATAATCGAGCTGTGCGCCGACTGTGCCCGGCTGTTCACCGTGATCAGCAGCCGTGAGCTAAAAAGCGAGGTCTTTGACAGTTTATATTTCAACAAAGGCCTGATACTCCGGCGCATAAGCGCTCCCGGCAGCAGAGTGGGCCGCAGTGCGCTGTGCCTGACTGACGGAGGCCGCGCCCCCTTGGGCGTGGAAAGCGTGGAGCTCAGTCGCCTCGGCAGGACGAGGCTGCGCGGCGAGTTGGATTTTCTTCGCGAGGTAGGGCTTATTCCCACGGCCGAGCTTTACTCCCTTGCCGGGCTGCCGCTTCCTGAAGCTATCGCGAGCAAAGAATGGGGCGGCGAAATTTTTTATCTTGACATCGCAGGAAATTTATAGTATAATGTTATGAAGTGAAAATCAAATGAATTGAGAGGAGTTTTATACATGGCTGCAAAGCAGGTGTTACTTACAAGCGACGGCCTTAAGAAGCTTCAGGATGAACTGGAAAACCTCAAGACCGTGCGTCGTCAGGAAAATAAGGAGGCCATAAAGCGCGCCCGTTCCTTCGGCGATCTTTCTGAGAACAGCGAGTACGACGAGGCCAAAGAAGAACAGGCCAATATAGAGAGGCGCATTTCCGAGATCGAGGGTATGCTCGTAAACGTAAAAATAATCGACGAGGATCTTGCTGATACCGACACCGTGACCGTCGGCTCCACAGTCAAGATCAAGTGCCTTGATGACGGCGAGGAGGAGATCTACGCCATTGTCGGCTCCACCGAGTCTAACCCTCTTGAGGGCAAGATCTCTGACGAATGCCCGGTTGGCAAGGCCCTGCTGAACCATAAGGTAGGCGAAACCGTTACCGTTGAAATTCCCGACGGCGTGACAAACTATGAAATTTTGGCTATAGAGAGATAGGGGCCGTAAAAAAGTCGCGCAGATTGCTTAGGGGCAGAAATCCCTATATTAAAGCAGTTACGCGCCCCCAAGTTCCCCTAAAATGACCGTTAAACGTGGAAATCCGCCTGAAAAGGCGGATTTCATTCTTTATATGCCCCTAAGCTACGAACGAAAATCACCACTCGGCGTACCTATGTACGCCGTCGGGAGGGTTAGCACCGGCAGTAAATTGCCGGTGCTAACTGATTTTCGTCCGTTCTGCACGATTTTTTCGGCCGGCCCCTGTGCCTCCACACTACAAAGCGA
>JAFLUQ010000187.1 GCA_022508735.1 Oscillospiraceae bacterium
AACTATATGCTCATGCAGAGCTACGACTTCCTCATGCTGGCCCGCGAATATGACTGTAAGATGGAGCTGGGCGGCGACGACCAGTGGAGCAATATCCTCGGCGGCATAGACCTGAACCGCCGTAAGGACCAGAGACAGGTATACGGCATGACCTTCACGCTTCTCACCAACAGTGAGGGCAAGAAGATGGGCAAGACCGCCAAGGGAGCCGTGTGGCTCGACCCGAACAAGACCTCGCCCTACGAGTTCTACCAGTACTGGAGAAATGTGGACGATGCCGACGTTTGCAAGTGCATGAAGCTTTTGACCTTCGTGCCCATGGAGGAGATCAGCGAGTACGAAAAGCTGGAGGGCAGCGCGCTCAATGCCGTAAAGGCCCGCCTTGCCTACGAGGTAACGGCGCTTGTTCACGGCAAGGAGGAGGCCGATAAGGCCGACGCCGCAGCCAAGGCCGTGTTCAGCGGCGCAGGCGACGACGCTAATATGCCCACGGCTGAGATAACCGCCGCTGAGCTTGGCGAAGGCATGCCTGTTCTTGACCTTTTGGCTAAGGTTGGTTTTATTCCCTCCAAGGGTGAGGGCCGCCGCCTTATTCAGCAGAACGGTCTCAGCATAAATGACGAAAAAGTGGCCGACATCAATCTTATGATAACAGCCGCCAGCTTCACGGACGGAAAGCTTGTGGCTAAAAAGGGAAAGAAATCCTTCCTCAAAATCGTGATCAAATAACCCTGAAAATCAAAGATTTTCATAGCAACAATGTAAAAATACCGTAAAAAAGTAAATATGGGTATAGCAGTTGCTGCAAAATTATGATCAAATAAGGTGATGCTTTGAGCTTTTTAATGATTTTTCTGACTGCGGTCTCGCTGGCGATGGACGCCTTTGCGGTGTCTGTCACCAACGGAGTGGTGGTTTCGGATTTCAAAAAGCGCTATGCCGTGAAAATGGGGCTGTATTTCGGAGCCTTCCAGTTCGTAATGCCTCTCATCGGCTATGCGCTGGGTAGCAGCTTCCGCAGCTATATCGAGGCCTTTGACCACTGGATAGCCTTCGCACTGCTGGCCATTATAGGCGGAAACATGGTGCGCGAGAGCCTTTTCGGCGACGAGGAGGACAGCGGCCAAAAGACCGCTGCCGAGGCGCTTAACGCCAAGGTCATGGTAGTGCAGGCCGTGGCTACCAGCATAGACGCACTGGCTGTGGGCATAAGCTTTTCCCTTCTGCCGGACGTAGATATGTGGCTCTCCTGCTCAGTCATCGGCCTTGTGGCCTTCGCGCTGAGCTTTGCCGGAGCGCTCATGGGCCGCAGAATAGGCAGCTTGCTAAAGGAGCGGGCGGAGCTTGCGGGCGGAATCGTGCTTCTCCTTATAGGATTTAAAATACTGATAGAACACCTGTTTTTCTAATTTAATAACGGACAGTTCGTGACCATCCTGTCCTTAAACAAAACTACGGAACATAAGGGTACTCTGTACCTTTATTTGGGGAGCCGTAGGCTCCCCATTATTTTTTAGGAGGAATTTTTTATGAAGATGACAACAAAAACCTTGGTTCAGGGCGCTATGATAGCCGCCATTTATGTGGTGCTGACAAAGCTGTTTGAGCCTATCTCCTTCGGGCGTGAAAATGCGATCCAGTGCCGCGTGAGCGAGCTACTGACCATTCTGCCGGCCTTTACACCCGCGGCTATTCCCGGCCTGTTCGTGGGCTGCCTGATAGGCAATCTCCTCAGCGCCGCCGCCATAGTTGACGTAATATTCGGCTCTCTTACCACCCTTCTTGCCGCCTTCGGTACATACCTGCTTCGTAAAAAACGGCCGCTCGCTGTGCTCCCGCCCATAGTGCTCAACGGCCTTATAGTAGGCGGCTATCTGCCGGCGGTCTATGGCATGCCTATCCCGGTATGGCTGTCAATGGTGTTTGTTGCCGCCGGGCAGGTCATTTCCTGCGGCATCGGCGGTCTGCTGCTCGGATATGTGCTGGACAGAACGAGGATTTTTAAATAAGAACAGGGGCGCATCGTTGGTGCGCCCCTGTAAGTTTACACAAAATATTATGTGTAAATTTGTCGGATTTTCATAAAAATAAAATTAACACAAAAAACTGTATCTTTTTGCCCGTCTCATACGTTATAATATATAGATGAAAGGAAGTGTAAAAATGAAAAAATTCATATCAATAATACTTGTGACACTGATGCTCTGTTGTCAGGCGCACGCAATGGTGTGGGATTATGACAATGGAAGCAGGGTGCTGTCAGCGGAGGAAGAAAAGGAGTGGGAGGATGCGATTGAAGCCAAGCGGCGCGACCCCGAGGGGCAGAAAAAACTGCCGGTTATCCGCCCTGCCGTATATGCCGAACGGCTGAGCTTCACCATAGACGTCAAGGGAAAAGAGTTGGCCTCTCCGTTGAGCGACATAGCCGGCAGAGGCAGTTATATAACGGCTCATGTAGTACGCGAATGGGGTTATAACAGTTGGACATTCAGTCTTAAGGGCGACGGCGGCACCATGCTGATGGAAAGCCGGCTGCCAGATGCCCTTTCTCTTGAGATAAGCGGCAGCCTGCTGAAGTTCAATACAATTGATATAAGGGCCTTCAACGGAGAAGCATACTATAATATCAACGACAGAAGAGAGCTCAGAAATGAGCTGGCCAAGAAGAACAAAGGCGACGGTCCGGCCAATTCAATATACATAAGAGGCGAGGCAGTTGACGGAAAAATTGAAAATTTACAGGTGTGGCAGCCCTATATTATGAACAGCGGGGTCAACGAAGGGCTTGGCTATGGCGAATTCATTACCACAGGCAAGGGCATACAAACAGATGTGCTCGACTGTCGGGATGTGAAATACGAGGTTTGGCGCGACATTGATATGGAAAATGACATAACCGTATATAGTGTGTTCAGTGTCAGCCGCGACAAAAAGGAATATCGGGAGTTAATGAAGCGGCAGGAGGATATTATAGAAAACCACAGCAAATATAAATACAATCACGGCCCCACAAATAATTACAAGGATCCGTTCAGGTGGACGGAATACGGAACAGACGGTATATCTTACGTACATGACGCGTATACCGATTATGAGCTGTCGGCAGCAATGCCTCCGGTAATGGGTTCTCTCGTTCCCGCCTTCAAAGGCATAGGCGATGCCAAGGATCTCGAGGTTCAGGGAATTGTGGAAACTATCAACGGCAGTTATTACGATGTTGAGCCAATTTTGAAGATTTCCGGAACAAGCGGTGACGCGTACTTTGAGGTTGGCGGGATTGCCAATAACAGCGATATGTGGGAAATCACTCCGCAGTACGCCCGACAGATGGGGCTTAAAAATACCATGAGCAACAACAAGTACAAGGCCATAACCTTCCTCATGTTCCGGATAAAAGACTATGAGGACTACATAAAGTATCTTGATCGAACCAAGCCTCAGGAAAGTCTTGAAATGGTCATGCTCTATAAGGATGTGGAGAAAACTGAAATTGACGCTTTAGTGCTGCGATATAAAACCTCTTTGGGTACAGTCGAGGAGCAGGTCTTTACTGTGGATGACGGCAGACTCACTCTCACGGGCGAGGCTAAATATATTGGACTGAACAGATATTACGAGAGCTGGAACTTCCATCTTGTGCCCGAAGAAGCCGGTGTAGATTATTTGGGCAAATATCTCGACTGGATAGGAGTGGAATGGCGATAAAAAAACTGTTGCAAAACTTATAATTTAGTGGTAAAATATAACTAACAAATTATTCAAGAAGGAGTTTTGCAAAATGAATAAAAAGGAATTCTGGCTCATTACCGGCGGCCAGCACCTCTACGGTACCGACGC
>JAFLUQ010000188.1 GCA_022508735.1 Oscillospiraceae bacterium
GTGCCGCTGGTATCCAAGGTGTGCGACATCAGAATGGTGCCCCTTGCCACGGATATAATAACGTCTCCGATCACCGGCAGACCTTCTCCTGTTATCGATTTGAAAGAGCGTGTGATTTCGCATTACGGCGTAAAAGAGGCCGTGTTCCCGTTCAATATGTTCCAGGAGGTTGACCCGGTATTAGGCCCGGAAATGCGTTCTACAGGAGAGGTACTTGGCATGGCGCCTGATTTCGGCACGGCCTTTGGCAAGGCTCAGGAGGCTACGCAGACCAGACTCCCGCTTTCCGGCAAGGTGCTTATCAGCGTAAACGACCGCGATAAGGCAGAGCTGTTGGAAGTGGCTAAAGGATTTATTGAGTGCGGCTTCAGCATTGTTGCAACCAAGGGCAGTAGTGACTATATAAATGCGAACGGCATACCCGCACAAACTGTGGCGAAGCTCGGCGAGGGCAGACCGAATGTGCTTGATGTAATAACAAACGGTGAAGTGACAATGGTCATTAACACCCCCAACGACAAGAAGGGCGCAACTGATGACAGCTACATCAGAAAGGGCGTTATTAAAGGCAGGATCCCATATATGACGACTATGGCTGCGGCTAAAGCGGCAGTCGCCGGCATAAAGGCAATGCAGAGTGGCGACAGAGGTGTTAAGTCTCTGCAGGAATTCCACAGCGAGATAAAGTAAAAAATAAGCCCTGTGCTTGTGCACAGGGCTTATTTTTTACATCTTTCGTTGTATATCGCTGGTATAGTAGGCCACGACACTGATATAGCTGCCGTGGATATCTACCCCGCTGATGAGAGCTCCGCCGAGACTCATAAGCTCCCCGAGGCGAGCATTGGTGATCTCTATGCGAACTACCTCTTTATTTTCGGAGTAGATTGCGATCTCCTTTTCGTCGATTATGTTTATGACGGCCTCGCGGCAGAGAATGGTCTCTCCGTTTTCGTCGCGGTTGGCAACATAGCGAACCTTACGGCTGCGTATACGCTCGAGCAATATCCGCTGGGCCTCAAGCTCGGCCTGCTGCTCTTTTTTCTTTTTGCTGAAGAATAAAGCCATAGGAATTTGCCTCCTACTTTGTTATCATCGTGCCGATACCGGTGTCGGTGAATATCTCCAGAAGCAGGCAGTGGGGGATACGGCCGTCGATGATGTGGACTTTGTTTACTCCGGACTTTATGGCGTCAAGGCAGCCAAGCACCTTCGGGATCATACCGCCGTTGATGACGCCGCTGTCGATAAGGGCAAGAGCATTTTTTTTGCTCATTTCATAAATAATGTCGTTGTTCTGATCCTTAACGCCTTCGGTGTCGGTCAGGAAAATCAGCTTTTCCGCGCCCAGTGCCGAGGCCACGGCGGAGGCGGCGGTGTCGGCATTGATATTGTAGCTCCGGCCCTCGTCGTCGGTGCCGATCGGAGCAATAACAGGGATGTAACGGTCGTCGCTGATGAGCTCGATAACGTGGGTATCTACATCGACCACTTCGCCGACATAGCCCAGCTCGTGCTCCACTCCGTCGACCATAGTGGTCTTTTTCTTACATTTTATAATGCTGCCGTCGATGCCGCACAGGCCTATGGCCTTGCCGCCCTTGGCGTTGATGGTGGAAACCACGGCCTTGTTGGTCTTGCCCACAAGCACCATCTGAGCTACCTCCATAGTGGCCTCATCGGTGTAGCGCAGACCGTTTATAAAGCGGCTCTCCACGTTATAGGTCTTGAGGGCAGCTGTGATATCAGGGCCGCCGCCATGAACGACGATCGGCTTTGCGCCGACGTACTTGAGCAGAGTTATGTCCTCCATTACGGCCTGGCGCAGTTCGTCGCTTATCATGGCGTTGCCGCCGTACTTTATAACTAGCGTTTTGCCGCTGAGCTTCTGTATATAGGGCAGAGCCTCGATGAGTATGCCCGCTTTTTTGATAAGTTCTTCCATTTGGTACACTTCCTTTTATAAATACAGTCCTGCCTGCATAAGGCCGGTTTTTTCGTCAAGACCGAACATCAGGTTCATATTCTGCACGGCCTGACCTGCCGCACCTTTGACAAGGTTATCTATGGCGCTGACAACGATCACGCGGTTAAGACGTTTATCGACTACAAGGCCGATATCCACAAAGTTGCTGCCGGATACGTGATTGCTTTCGGGCAGCTCGCCACTGTCATACACGCGGACGAAATACTCGCCCTCGTAGAAGTCCTTATAGAGCTGCACAAGCTCCTCCTGAGACTTGTCGGTTTTGAGATTGGCATAGCAGGTGGCGAAGATACCGCGCTTCATGGGAACGAGGTGGGGGCTGAAGGAGAGGCGTATCTCCTCGCCGGCTAAGAGCCCAAGCTCCTGCTCGATCTCGCTGGTGTGGCGATGGGTGCCGAGCTTATAGGCCTTCATGTTCTCGGTGCATTCGCAGAAGTGATAGTCGAGGGCGAGGCCGCGGCCCGCACCGCTGACGCCGCTCTTGGCATCTATTATAATGGAAGAGTTGTCGATAAGGCCGTGCTTTACGAGCGGGGCCAGACCGAGGATTGAACAGGTGGTGTAGCACCCGGGGTTGCCCACAAGCTTTGTTTTTTTGATCTCCTCACGGTGCAGCTCGCAGAGGCCGTATACCGACTCATTTAAAAGCTCGGGAGAGGAGTGGGGCTGACCGTACCACTCTTCGTACACCTTAACGTCGTTATAGCGGAAGTCTCCGCTGAGATCTATAACCTTCAGTCCGGCGGCGTAAAGGGAGGGAATGACCTCCTTGGATGCGCCGTGGGGCAGAGCCGTGAACACAACGTCGCAGCGCTTGGCAGCCTCAGCTACGTCCAGCTCTTCAAGTGCGAGATCACACACTCCGCGCAGACTCTGATATACGTCGCTTATCTTCTGCCCTTTAAAGGTCTGGGAGACAAGCAGTGTCAGTTCGCATTCGCTGTGGCGCGAAAGCAGCCGCACTACTTCTATGCCGGCATAGCCGGTAGCACCGAGAATTCCCACTTTTATCATAAAAACGACCTCCGATTAGTGTTGAAATTTTCATAAATTTTATCATGATTCATAATTATACAACCATGCGCATAAAATTGCAAGCCTTTTTTTAAAATTTTTATTGATTTTTCCAAATTCTTTTGTTATAATATAAACGATGTGCAAAATTGCACAGGCAAAATCATGTTCAGGAGGAATATTTATGCCATCTAAAGTAGTAATGGGCGCCCAGTGGGGCGACGAGGGCAAAGGTAAGGTAATCGACATTCTTGCGGCCAAGAGTCAGGTCGTTGTTCGTTCTCAGGGCGGAAACAACGCCGGACACACGGTTCAGGCCGGCGGAGAGCAGTATAAGCTCCACCTGACCCCTTCCGGCATTCTTTATCCCGACACGCTTTGCATTATTGGAAACGGAGTTGTGGTTGACCCCAAGGTGCTCCTTGAGGAGATAGATATGCTCACCTCCCGTGGGGTAGATGTGAGCAACCTTAAGGTTGACGCGAGAGCGCACATCATCCTTCCTTATCATATAGCTCTGGACGGCGCAAGCGAAAAGCTGCGCGGCGCCGCCGAGATCGGTACCACCAAGCGCGGCATCGGCCCTTGCTATATGGACAAGGCCGAGCGCAGCGGAATACGTATGCACGAGTTTGTGGAGGAGGATATCTTCCGCCGCCGCTTTAAGGAAAATTTGGCAATGAAAAACCTTCTCATAGAGAGGGTGTACGGCGAGGAGCCGCTTAAATACGAGGATTACGTTGAGGAGTATGTGGGATATGCAAAGAGGCTGAAGCCATTTATGGCGGACTGCACCGTGCTGCTGCACGAGGCCATCAAGGCCGGCAAGGACG
>JAFLUQ010000189.1:0-1881 GCA_022508735.1 Oscillospiraceae bacterium
GGATAATGCCGAGACGGTCGTCAACGTAATAATCCGCCGGTTTTTCGCCGTTTATTCCAAATGTACTGTTTCCGCGCCGAGTGTCTGCACCCGTACCAAAGTTGAAGGTCAGCTGACTATTGCCCGAAGAACTGCTGCCGGCGATGTAGTTTCCGATGTTTTTCGCATTGATTTCTGGCTCAGCTATATCATTGCCGGCCTCATCCTTGCGCCACGTCACACCGCCCGCCTCGTTAGTGGTGTTTAGACCGTTAAGTATCTGGTCGCCAAAGAGCAGCTTATCAACGGTTTCCCTGCCCTCTTGGGCCGGACGCGTGGTCCTGTACTTATCAACGTCGTTTTCAACGGCCATAAAGTTGAAGGGTATATACGGGTCAGCTTCCTCGCCGTCATCGAGGGCCGTTTTCATTATTCCGCTATCGCCATTGGTGAGCAGCTTGCCTTCACTGTCGTACTGCTTGATGGAGTCCAGCTTGACCGTATAAGTACCAATGGGAAGTTCGTTTGGGCCAATGATTATTTCTTCGTCATTTACGTATGGAATTTTAGTCCCCGGATTTTCGGGATCATCCCTGTAGGTGATAGTGCCCCAATTGGCCTTTACCTCGGTGGCACGGGCAAACAGGGCGACGTATTTATAATCGTCCAGCCCTTTTGTCATTTCCCTGACCTCGTCAGCACTATAGTCGAACTCGAATCCAAGGGTGAATGGCTTGTAGATATTCTGCGACGGGATAACATCGTCGATGTAGTCCTCTAAGCCAGTGCCTTCAGTCTTTACGCTCTCAATAGCGGCATTATCAGTAAACTCACGAGTCACCTCGGCAGTGAGCTTGCCACGGTAGCTGCCGTCATCATCGCAAGCCTCCTTAAGCTCCTTCACGGGTATCCACAGCTCAAGGGCGAGCGCACCGCTGACAAAGTCCTTGGTATAGGTGGCCTGAGCCGACAGCGTTCTGTACTTATAGCTCTCGCTTCTGTCGTAATTTGCCGGGTCAAATTCCGGGTTGATAAACTTCGCAGTACCGTAGCTGTAAATGGGCTCCATAGTATCCCCGTCAAGGATATTACGCGGCTGAACGTCGTCGATATAAATGTCCTTCTCCGGGTCCTCATCATACTCGTCAACGGCGGGCTTATAGTTCTTATCCCACTTATATACGGCTTTTCCGCTCTGATCGACCTCGTCGATCAGATAACCGTTATTATATACCTCTCTGTCAAACTCGTCGAAGGTGGTTTTCAGCTCGTTATCGTTATCGACAACATTGATATTCAGGAAATCTGCAAAGAAGCCAGTGAACATACCCGCAGTATCACCGTTACGAAGGGGCGTAAACTCCACAGTAACAGAATAGCGAATACGCTCCGTGTTATCGACAACATAATTCTCTGTCGGGTCGTGATCGCCGCCGCCAATTCCGGGCTCGATCCGCTCCCAACGGTAGGTCAGGATGCCCACAACGTCCTTCTGGTTTGATTCGCTCTGGCCGGCGTTATTTTTTATTATTGACGCATTTCCATCCTCATCCGCAATGATCTGCCCCTCGTTCGCGCCCGATGTATAATACTCGACGCTTGGAAGATAGATGTATGGTATGGAAAAGCTCTTGACCGGTTCGCTTTCGTCGCTGATCTTCAGCCACTTGTCAAGCAGCCTGAACAGCGGCAGGTTCATTTCCGCCTTCAGGCGCGCCAGCTCAGCCTGTTCTTCAGTCGCGTCGGCCCTTTCCTTATAATTCAGATACCGCTGATAAGCATATCGCTTCAGGTACTCAAGATAATAGGAATCGGTGATATACTCATTTTCGATATCCGTAAGCAGCTGGGCCGGAGCGATACCCTCGCCCATATAGCTCACATTGGGGATATCCTTCGTAA
>JAFLUQ010000189.1:1981-3807 GCA_022508735.1 Oscillospiraceae bacterium
CAGATTTGCGCCTACGGCACAGCTGGGGATCTCCACGTCCATAACCTTGCCGTTATTGCCGGGCAGGCCCACCCATTTGATATAGTACATATCCTTACTGCTGTCATAGAACAGTCTTGCCTGGCTGGCGTCGCTGGTAAAGCCGGGTGTGTATACGTAATAATCGGTTTCGCTCAAGGTCTTGGTAACAGTTCTGCGGTTTTCGGTATAGCTGATGGTGCCGCCGGGGCCGAGGTATATGCGGCATTTCTCGTTGCCTTTACCGTCAAAATCGATAAGGTCGAAGCGCGGATCGATATAATCCTGTATGGTGAATCCATACAGCTCGGCGTCGATCTCGGCAAGGATCTCGTCGAAGGCGGCGGCAAGGTTGTCGTTATTCGTTGCAACGTGCACATGGTTGGCGTCGCTTGCAAGGTCCTTCAGGTAATTCTTTGATGAATAGAAGCTTTCGGGGTTGAAGGCCTCAGAAACCGAGCCGCCTGCAAACATAACGCAATAGATGGTATAGCCGGCATCCTTCAGCGTAGTTGCCCATTCTTTTGCCTCTGTGCCGCCGGTATAGTAATAACCGCCTTCATATGCGCTGTTCTTAGTTGGATTAACGGTATTATCCTTACCATCAGTGAAAATAATTGCGTACCTTTTGGCCTGCGGCACATAAGGCTTTCCATTCGCATCATACCGGGTGTCACGCCGCACGCTTTTAGCCTTGCCGTCCACAATGCCGTCATTATCTGTGTCATTTTTGTCACTGACACCTTTATTGTACACAAGGTTCTCGTAAAACGCCTTCAGTCCCGTCCAGGTATATGTGCCGCCGGTGAGAGCGTAGTTATACTGTTCTATCACTGGCTGTAAATCCTTGCTGCCCTTTTCATCGCGGTTATTGACGTAGCTGTCAGCAGGCGTCGAGTCGAATCCGGCGGAGGAGCCTGAGCCGCGCCTTGCGCTGATGATCCCGCTGCTGCGGCTGTCCTTTGTCCAGTCCATCACAACAAGCTGATCAAGATGATCTTGTGCACCTCTTGCGCTGAAGCGTACAGCTGAAATACGGCTCCGGGGAGATTCAGCGTGAAGCTGGCTGGTGAACTTGCCAAGGGCGAACTGCAGCGACTCCCGCTTTACGCGCTCGTTGTCGGGCTTATAGTAGACATAGGAGCATTGGGTGTTGGCCTCACTCACAGCCGCGTCGGCCGCAGTATCATTATCGCTTGCGCGGAAGTAGCAGCACAGATAGTAGGCGTATTCCCTGGTTTCATCGCGCTCCAGATGCCGCACGCCGTCCTCCTCCTCACACAGCTTCATTGCAGGGGCCTTTACCAAATAGAACGGTATGGAGCTGTAGGTATCCTTAGCGTAGCTGAACTCGGGGACATAGGCTTTACTTGCGGCTATGAACTCGGCAACATCCTTGTTAAAATCGTTATCCTTGCTTGTCTTATATGAGTTGGGGGTGTTTGCTCCGCTTATATTTTTTGTATTATCTCCCCAGAGTTCTTCCATGTGCAGGCCAACAAGCTGCTTACCGGTGCCGACGCTTTCGCTGGTAATGCTATCCCATACAGAGTGGGAGTTCATATAGAACCAGCCGGTGCGGTCTTTCTTGGGCGCGCCTGTCAGCTTGGTATCCAGCTCGCCGGCAATGGGGTTGCCGGCATTGTCATAGGCGATTTTCCCACTGTTAGGGGCATTTGCATTAGACTTGACAAGGGCGTAAAGATCCTGAACCTTATCCGCGCTGAGCGTCTCGTCAATAACGTACAGCTCGTCAAGATAAAGCTTGGTATTCGGATATAAGCTTGCATAGGTCTGATCCCAAAGCC
>JAFLUQ010000019.1 GCA_022508735.1 Oscillospiraceae bacterium
AAGCTACGAACGAAAATCACCACTCGGCGTACCAATGTACGCCGTCGGGAGGGTTAGCTCCGTCGGCTACGCCGCCGTCACTAACTGATTTTCGTACGTTCTGCACGATTTTTTTGAACGGCCCCAGCGGCACTATTTTTACAAAGCGAGTTTTTACATGAAAACTGAAAGGAGGTACCCATGGAAAAGACAATACTTGAAGTAAAAAATCTGAGCGTGGATTTTGCGACAGATCAGGGTACCGTTCGTGCAGTGCGCGACGTCAGCTTTCATGTAAAGGAAGGAGAGATCCTGGGGATCGTCGGCGAGTCCGGCAGCGGAAAATCCGTTGGCATGCATGCGATCATGGGGCTTCTGGCCGCCAACGGGCATGTTACGGGCGGCGATATTATCTTTAACGAAGAAAACATCGCGCGTAAGGCCTTTGCCAATGAGAGGGCATATGAGGAGAAAATGTGCGCCATCCGCGGCAAAGAGATATCAATGATATTTCAGAATCCTATGTCTTTTTTGAATCCGGTGCTCACGGTGGGCAGCCAGCTGCGCGAGGTGATCAAAAATCACAATCCGAAGCTCGGCAAGGCCGAGCTTGGCAGACGAACCGTCGAACAGCTGCATCTGGTGGGGATCCCCTCACCGGAGACCGTAGTGCGTCAATATCCCTATGCGCTCTCCGGCGGTATGCGGCAGAGGGTGGTAATGGCGATCGCGCTGGTAAACCGGCCCAAGCTTATTATTGCCGACGAGCCGACTACCTCGCTGGACGTGACGACGCAGGCCCAAGTTCTTGACATTATCCGAGAAATGAGCCGGCAGATACATGCCTCTGCGATCGTGGTAACCCACGACTTAGGCATCGTAGCCAGCCTTTGTGACCGGGTCATTATAATGTACGGCGGAAAGCTCGTTGAGACGGGAAACATCCGCGAGATATTTTATGCTCCCGATCATCCGTATACGAAGGGACTGCTGAACTCTGTCAATAACCCGGAGAATGACGATAGAGAGCTGATGACCATACCCGGTTCGCCGCCGGATATGCTGAACCCCCCGGCTGGCTGCCCTTTCGTGGACCGCTGCAATAAGGCCATGCGTATCTGCAAGAAAAAAATGCCTTTGTTGGCGGTGCTTTCCGAAACCCACAGCAGCTCTTGCTGGCTCAGGCAGAAGGAGGCAAAGCAACATGGCTGATAGCGAGATACTTATTTCCATCGAACACCTTAAGCAATGGTTTACTGTAAGTACCGGTCTGTGGAGTAAAGAGACCGTCAAAGCAGTCGATGACGTAAGCCTGAATATCTACCGAGGCGAGACCTTTGGCCTTGTTGGCGAATCAGGCTGCGGCAAGTCCACTCTCGGGCGGACTCTGGTGAAGCTCCATGAGCCGACCGCGGGGCGGATCATTATGAAAGGAAAAGACATTACAAGGCTTTACGGCGATGAGCTGAAAAGCTTTCGTAAAAGCGTTCAGCTTATATTTCAGGATCCCTATGCTTCGCTCAATCCGCGCATGACCGTGGGCGAGATAGTTCGCGAACCCATGGTGATCCATAATCTATATGCATCAAGAAAAGAACAGGACGATAAGGTGATCGAGCTCCTCAGCCTTGTGGGGCTGAGACCGGACCATATCCGGCGCTACCCCCACGAATTTTCCGGCGGACAGCGGCAAAGGATCGCCATTGCCCGCACGCTGGCACTGGGCCCGGAGTTCATCGTGTGTGACGAGCCCATTTCCGCGCTGGACGTGTCTATTCAGGCGCAGATCATCAATCTGCTTAAGAAGATCCAGAGTGAGCTGGGGCTCACATATCTGTTTATCGCCCATGACCTTGGCATGGTGCGGTATATATCTGACCGCATCGGCGTGATGTACCTTGGGCAGATAGTCGAGCTTGGCAGCAGCGAGGAGCTGTATAGAATGCCCCTGCATCCGTATACGCGGGCATTGGTGAGCGCGGCCTTGATCCCTGATCCGGATGCGGCCAAAGAGAAGCAGCGTATCCGGCTCCATGGGGAGATACCAAGTGCCATCGCTCATCCGTCCGGCTGCCCGTTCCGGCCCCGGTGTCCTTACGCTGCGCCGCGGTGCGCCGAAGAAAGTCCTCGGCTCAGGGCGGCAGGCGGGCATCTGGTGGCCTGCCATAAGGTTTGATTGCCCCCGGTACAGCCGCGGCGGCAAATTTGTGATAAAAATATAAAGGAGGGGTGCCGGTGAAGAAGAAAATCGGGATCTCCACAGACTGTATGTGCGATCTGCCGGCGGATTGCCTGACGGAAAGCGGCGTGGAGATCATGCAGTTTTATATACATGTCGCCACCGGCCGATTTTTGAACGATGTCGAGATCACCTCTGATAATATTGTTGAGTATCTTGCGTCCGGCAATACATTCCTCCGCTCCAGCGTTCCCGAACCTGAGGAGTGCAGAGCGTATTTCGATGAGCTCCTGACGCGATATGACGAGATTATCCATATCACCACAAGCGACAAGGTCGGTTTGTCCTATTCTAACGTACAGGCCGCGCTTGAACTGATGGGAGACGACAAAAGCCGTGTTGCTCTTATAAATTCGGGCTGCATTTCAACGGGAGTTGGGCAAATTGTGCTCCTGGCCGTAACGCTGAAAAACAGCGGCAAAACCGTCTCTGAGATCGTGACAGCCTGTGACGCCATGCGGCGTAAGCTCGCGGTCTCCTTTATCGTCCCTAACGCGGACTATCTCTATCGTGTGGGATATGCCGGCCCCGGGGCAAAAGCCCTGTGCCGTATTTTCAAGGTACATCCTGTTCTCTGCACGAAAAACGGCAAGCTCGTTCTAAAATCCTTCCGTGTGGGGAGCTATGAAAAAGCGGTGCTGCGCTATATTCGCGGTGAGCTCCGGCGCGGCGGCCGAATAGATAAACGTCAGCTGTTCATAACCCACGCCGGCTGCCCGAGTGGGCTGATCACACAGGTCAAAGCAAAGGCGGTAGGCCTATGCCGCCCGGATAGCGTCACCGTCACAAAGGCCTCCGCCGTTATCTCCGGCTACTTCGGCCCCGGAGCCCTGGGCGTTCTGTTTGTGACCAAATGAAGGGGCCGTAAAAAAAGTCGCGCAGATCGCTTAGGGGCATTATGCCCGGATTTAAAGCGACTATGTGTTTACATGGTTTCACCAAAAAAAGTTATTTGATGTAGAAAATGCGCCCGTAAGGCGCATTTTCATTATTTAAGCCCCTAAGCTACGAACGAAAATCACCACTCGGCGTACCCACGTACGCCGTCGGGAGGGCTTGTTCCGTCGGCTAAGCCGCCGTCACAAGCTGATTTTCGTCCGTTGTTTCAAGGTGATATTGATACGCCCCGCAAGGGGACGTATCCTCTCTGCACGATTTTTTCGGCCGGCCCCTGCGCCTCCACACTACAAAGCGAGTTACTCTAATTGTTTTCCAAATTTATTTTGCTCTCCGCAAAAAGGTCGTTCCTTCTGTAGACCGAAAGCACCAACCCTATCAGAAGCATCGTCATCACGTAGTCCGTTCCGCCGTGGCCGAGAAGCGGCAGCGTCACGCCCATCACCGGCAGAAGATTAAAGTTCATGAGTATGTTCACCGCGAATTTGCCGAGCAGCAGGGCGCAGCAGCAAAGGCTGAGCTGCCTGCCGAAATCCCCCTTTATTTTTGCCGAGGTGAGAAAGAGCCGCACGAGCAGGGCCGCCACTACAATGATTATGGCTATACCAGCCAGCCAGCCGTATTTTCCAACGAGCCGGGCGAAGGCGTATTCATCAATGGCGCTTAAGGCGTAAAGAGAGTCGCTGCCTGAGCTGCCCAAGAGGGGAGTGGTTTTCAGCGTGTTCACAAGGTGCGATACCAGCCAGCCCGAGCCCAGCGGGTCGTTGCTCCCGGCGGAGATAAAGGCCCGGAACCTTTCGGAATAATAGTAAGAGTTACTGAAAAAGGAAAGAGCAGATATGAGCATAAGCCCGCCCGTCGGGATAAGCACCAGACGTTTTTTTGCAAAATATCCTTCCATAGTCATTGACGCCAGAATTATTGCAAACGTGATCATGTAAACTAAGTAATAGTTCATCCTGCCCAGCAGCATGGAAACTGCCATGACTGCTGCCGTTAGTCCTGTGACCTTCAGTGCGTCCTTCACGCCGCCGTTAGTGCGAAGTCTTTGGGAGGCTCCGGCAAACAGCGGGAAAAACAGCTGGGTGAAAAGCAGCGCCATAATTGATCCGATGGTGGGTACGCGGATGAATGAATGACTGCCGTGCATTCTCGGAGCCAGAACAGTCAGCACGAGCAGACAAACGAAAAGAGCGGCGAACAGCGGCAGTGACCATTTTTTGAGCTTCATATAGTCAAAAAAGGCAGTGCCGATCATGGCGAGAGTACCAAAACCTGCGACCATTATTATCCGCGGCATAGGGAGCATTGAGCGGTTAATGATAAGGCCTAAGATAGCCAGCGCCGCGGTCAGCACTATCAGCGACCATTCCATTTTAGGGCGGTGCTGCCTGCCTAGCCTTTGGCCGATCTCCTCGGCGCTGCCCATGGCCGCGAGGGCCTTGTCCTCGGCTGCACTTGGGCTGTAGCCGCTGTCGCGGTAGCCTTCGATCAGCTCCTCTATGTGGCACTTCAGCTCGCTTTTGATCGCCTCGTGCACAGTCTTTGATTTTATGTGTTCGCAGACCTCGCTGAGGTAGGCTTCAGTTTTACCAGGCATAAGCTCCGCCTCCTATCGTCGCAAGGCCGATCACCTTGTCTACTGCCCGGGAATATTCCCGCCATTCCTGTTTTTTCTCTTCAAGCACATTTCTGCCCCTCTGGGTTATGCGGTAATACTTGCGCTTTTTGCCGCTTTCTCCCTCATCCCAGTAGGCTTCCACAGCACCCTCGTTTTCCAGCGCGTGAAGCATGGGGTATAGCGTGCCCTCCTTCATTTCAAACACGTTT
Organism: Oscillospiraceae bacterium; assembly: GCA_022508735.1. Lineage (GTDB taxonomy): Bacteria > Bacillota > Clostridia > UMGS1883 > UMGS1883 > JAFLUQ01. Next base: position 4,946 of record JAFLUQ010000019.1, read on the forward strand.
TCCGACCCCGCTTTGAGCCTCTGCACGATCATGTAGCCGTACATATCCTCACGGCTCAGCAGCGATAGCACTAAGATCGATGTGCTGCCCTTCATCAACTCCTTGTTGATACGCATTTCTGTCACTCCTTACATCGTTAATCTATATACATAGGTTTTCTATGTATCTTTATAATAGCATATGAAGGAGAATTTGTCAAGAGCTGTATGCAAAAAATTTTTAGAAAACTTGGATGTATTTTTGTGAAAGACTGACAATATATATTGACATTCAGCGGTCAATATAGTACAATAATATACAGAAATTCTCCGAATTTGCGTGTTTTAATATAATGTAAATGTTAGAGTGTAGTTTGCGGGAAGAGGTGTTTTTGTGGAAAACATAGAGAAAAACGGGTCGGCTGTGCCTGAATTCAAAGATTTTTACAGCAAATATTATGATCAGGTATATTGGTACATATTTAAGAAAATAAATAATATCGAGGATTCGCAGGATCTCGCCGGCGATGTTTTCAGCCTCTGCCTTAAACATTACAGTAAATACGATCCGGAAAAAAGCTCTCTTAGCACATGGCTGTATGTGATCGTAAACAACAGGCTGAAAAATTATTACAGAGATAGAAAGGTATTTGTTCCGCTCGATGAAAACATAGATGCCTTTATGTCAGATTCTGACGACTATGCTACCGAGGCTCTCTATCTTGAAGACAGCCGAAATATGCTCGCTGATGCCATATCATCTCTTCCGAAGAATAATCAGCTGATAATTATCCTGAAATTTTTCGGAGAAAAGCAATCCCACGAAATAGCGGATATTTTACATATGTCGCCGACGAACGTTCGCGTCAGCCTGTCTCGCTCCTTAAAAAAAATTCAAAATTATTTTACCTCGCACGGGTGGAATGGAGAGATATAAAATGTCACAGATATTCAGAAAATCTTCAATAGAAAAATTGTCATCGCCTGATCAGCTGGATCGGGCGATTATAATAACTTCGCCGATGTCGTGGATAGGGCTTATAGGATTATTTATCATTCTTATCTCAGTCATGATATGGGCCTTTCTCGGGTCTATGACCACGACTTATACTGCCATGGGAGTTATTTCTGCCGGCAAAAATACAAATTCACTCTATTCGGATGTTTCAGGAACTATATCAGAGATATATGTGCGCCCGGGAGACAGCGTGAAAAGCGAGGGGCTGATCGCCTCAGTCATTGACGAAGCTGGAGACCGATATGAAATAAGCGCCGGGCAGGACTGTGTTATTTCAAGGCAGGAGGCGTTTGAGGGGGATAGCATTACTCAGGGCGACAGATTATTTGTCGTTTCGCCGGCTGAAAAGGGTAATGTTGTCGTTTGCTATGTGGGAATCGACGAGGTTCAGTCTTTGGCGCTCGGCATGAAAGTAAATATTACTCCCGTCAGCGTTGACGGTCAGAAATACGGGCATATGAAGGGTGAAGTGATCAACATAGATACATACAGCACTTCCGAGGACAGTATGCGTTTGGTTCTCGGTTCAGACAGAGGCATGAGGGAATACTTCAGCGCGGCTGATGTACCCTTGGTCGCAGTGACGTGCAGCGTGACTAAAGACGCTGATTCCGCTAACGGGTATTATTGGACCAATGAAAAGGGCGAGAGCCTGTCTGTCCCGCCTCGAACCATGGTTGAAGTTGTGTATATAACCAGCGAGATCGCGCCTATATCCAAATTGTTTCCCGGTTACGGTTCGGAGGGCTGACTATGAAGAGAACTTATAAAAAAACTCCGACGGTATATCAGATGGAGGTCACGGAATGCGGAGCGGCGTCGCTGTCGATGATTTTTGCGTATTACGGTAAAAATGTGCCTCTTGAAAAAATGCGCATTGAAACAGGCGTGTCGAGAGATGGCTGTAACGCCGGTAATATGATGAGAGCGGCAAAAAAATTCGGTCTTGAATGTCATGGCTACAGAAAAGAGCTTGACGGTCTCTTGAAAATTGAGCCGCCTTGCATTATTCACTGGAACTTTAATCACTTTGTGGTTTTTGAGGGGGTCAAGCACGGTCACGCCTATATAAATGATCCCGCTGTGGGCCGCAGAAAAATCACCATAGAAGAACTTGACGATTGTTTTACCGGCGTTGTATTGACGTTTAAGCCGACTGATAAATTTGAAAAACAAAAAAGTCGGAAAACTATTTTTAAATTTATTGCCGAAAGGCTGCGCGGCCAATACGGAGTGCTGGCTAAATTGCTGTTCATAGGTGTTTTATTGGTATTTCCCGGTCTTATCCTTCCGGTTATATCTCAGATCATATTAGACGATGTTATTGTCGCCGGAAATATCGGGTGGTTCAATACCGCTATCGTTTTTATGCTGTTTTTTGTGCTGCTGGAGGCAGTGCTTCACTTTTACCGAGGAATTATTTTACAGAAGCTGCAAAATAAAATGGTTTTAATATCGGGCCACAAGTTTTTGTCGCACCTGCTCAGGCTGCCTATAAGCTTTTTTGACCAGAGGTATTCCGGTGATCTTGCCGGCAGAGTCGAAAACAATAACAGCGTGAGCGTATTCCTGGCCGGCGATCTCGGAGAAACGGCATTAAATATCTTGGTGGCCATATTTTATCTTGTTCTTCTGATAATTTACAGCCCCGTTCTGACCCTTATCGGCGTTATAAGTATAGCGCTCAACATTTTTATTGTCAGGCTCAGCTCGAGTTACCTGTCAAGCTCGTCGATAAAACTGCAGCAGGATTCCGGCAAGCTGTCAGGAGCGGTGTGCGCGGGCCTTAACATTACTCCAACGCTGAAGGCCTCCGGCACTGAAAACGATTATGCCGGCAGGGTTTTGGGCTATTATGCGAAAACCATACGGGTTGAGCAGCGACTGAGCAGATTTCAGCAGATAATAAATGTAATACCCCAGATAGCCTCGCTCATATCCTCCGTTCTTGTGTTGATGATGGGAGGATTGTATGTAATGGGCGGCCATATGACTATCGGTATGCTGGTGGCTTTTAATTCACTGCTGAATTCGTTTACCGAACCGGTCAACAGTCTGGTCGGCTTTATGCAGAAAATTCAGGTTCTTAAAGCAGACATGAACAGGGTCGACGATATAATGGATTATGAAATGGACAGTAAGTTTGCTCAGCAAAAAAGCTCGGCAAGGTTTAACGCAAAATTATCAGGCGATGTCGAGCTCGATAATGTTTCTTTTGGCTATAGTCTGCTTGAAAAGCCGCTGATAGAGAACTTCAGCTTTAAATTATCTCCCGGAAGCTCAATAGCCTTTATCGGAGCCTCCGGATGCGGAAAGTCCACGGTTGCAAAAATCGTGAGCGGCTTATACAGCGCATGGGGCGGCAGCGTTCGCTTTGACGGGGTGCCTTTGTCGGAGATCCCAAAAGAAGTGGTTTCTGCCAGCATTTCCACTGTAAATCAGAGTATAACTTTATTCTCAGGCTCCATAAGAGATAATATAACTATGTGGAACCCCGGAGTTTTGGAATCCGACATGATCCGGGCGGCAAAAGACGCATGTATTCATGACATAATAACAGGAAAACCGGGAGCTTACGATTTTGTACTTAGCGAGGGGGCTTCCAATCTCTCCGGAGGGCAGCGTCAGAGGCTGGAAATTGCGCGAGCCCTTGTGACAAATCCGTCGATTCTGATCATGGATGAGGCCACAAGCGCCCTTGATCCCATTGTGGAAAAACAAATTATTGATAACATCAAGCGCAGGGGCTGCACGTGCATAATCGTTGCCCACAGGCTGAGCGCGATAAGAGACTGCGATCAGATCGCGGTTATGGATCGCGGCACTATTGTCCAATGCGGATCGCATAATGAACTGTCCGGCATTGATGGTTTATATAAGGAATTCATTAAGAACGTATAATCGGAGTGACGGCAATGGATGGTAACAGAGTAATTTCGCTTGAAGGCGGAGAAATTTATATAACGGTAAATGCGGGCACTACTGTAAGGGTGTGCGACGGCTCAGCTCTTATATATATTCTTCCGATGCAAGAAGGGCGCCCGGGGCGCAGGATATTTATCTATGAGGCTGCTCCCGGAACAGTCATTCCTGCTTTGGATTATAAGGATTATGAAGACAACCATTGGAATTTCGGTATTTCAGCATTGGAAAAAACCGTGCTTGAAATAAGTGAGACCGCTTCTGTTGAGGAAGAGAAGCGAAGGTTTTTTGAGCTGATAAATTTAAAAAACTTTGACGAGGAAGGCTTCGAGGAAGGTATTGTTGAGTGGTACAGGCTTAATATCGTCAAAGAGGAGGCCTTTATTCATAAAACTGCTCAGGAACAGAAAAAAGTATACGAAAGCGGTCTGAATCTTATATATAATATGTTCAATGCTGTCCGTAAAAAGGTTGATGACAGCTCTAAGGATGCGTTGTATGAGGCCGTTCAGTATCTTTGCGGTAAATGCAAAATCCCGGTTGCGGATTATGAAAGAATAAAGATCAACTGCGAAAACGATATCACGGTTGAAAACATTGCGAGAATCTCTCATTTTACTTGCAGAAAGATCATTCTTGAGGAGAATTGGTATAAAAACGATTTGGGCGGAGTTCTGGCCTTTTCGACCGACAGCAATAAACCCTATGCCTGCATTCCGAACAAAAACGGCGGCTATACCGCATATGACGGAGAAACCGGAGAAAGGTTCACCGTGACAAAAAAATTTGCCGAAGGCTTAGGCATCAGCGGCTACATGTGTTATCGGCCGTTTGAAAACAAAACTATGAATATCGGGAGACTTATTCTTTTTGGGTTAAGAAGCATACGGCTCAGCGATATTGTCAATTTATTGCTGATGACGCTTATAGGGTCGGCTATAGGGCTGTTCATACCCATGCTGAATCAACAGCTGTATGATACATATATCCCGGCCGGAGCCTCGTCGGCGTTCATCCAGATATGCTGTGTTATCCTCGCCTTTATGATAGGCAACGTGGCATTTTCTGTTGTGAAAAACCTTGCCGGATTCCGCATAACGAGCCGCATTACTTATGACGTGCAAAGCGCCGCCTATGATAGACTGTTCAATCTTCCCGAAAGCTTTTTCAGGCAGTATGACAGCGGCGACCTGGCTCAGAGAGTAATGGGAATAGGCGGCTTTGCCGACAGTCTGATAAACATGCTCCTGTCGTCGGTGCTGACTTTGATATTCTGTATTGTTTACCTTATAAGGATGTTCGGTTATTCAGGAATTCTCACTTCGGTATCGATAGCGATGGTTGTCGTTTATGCGGCCGTAATGGTAACACTTAGCCTTAAAACCATAAAGTATGAAAAAGAGGCTATGACCCTTGGCGGAAAAGTGAACGCGGTTATGTATCAGCTGCTTTCCGGCATCGCTAAGATCAGAATAGCAGGCGTCGAAGACAGAGCTCTGTTCGAATATCTGAAGCCCTATATAAAGCTCAGAGAAAACAATATTAAATCAAAGAAGATAGAATTGGGCCTGAGCACCTTTTCTATTATTGCAAACAGTCTCTTTTCGATTGTGCTTTATATTTTAATGATCAAAACCAACAACAATATGTCAGTTGGCATTTTTATCGCATTCACTTCGGCGTTCGGCTCGTTTGCCTCGTCTGTTATGGGCCTTGCTCAAACCGCGGTGAGCGCCAATTATATAAAGCCCTCCTATGAGCGCATCAAGCCCATATTGGAAACTGCCCCCGAATATGACGACGCTGATGAGATGCCCGGCGACATATCCGGCGATATTGAGCTGAGCAACGTTTCATTTGCGTATGATGAAAATTCGAGCACGGTCCTTAATAATATCAACCTTCACATTAGCCCGGGGGAATATATCGGTATTGTTGGGCCTTCAGGCTGCGGCAAATCCACGCTTTTGAAGCTGCTTCTCGGTTTTGAAAAACCAACCTCCGGTAAAATTTACTACGACGGCCGCGACATTGAGAAGGTTGATAAGAGAGAGCTCCGCAAGAAATTAGGCGTTGTCCTGCAAGATGGCAAGCTTATATCGGGCAGCATATATGAAAATATTACAATAACCGCCCCCAAGGCCACCTATGCCGACGTCAATGCTGTTGTGCGTGCCGTTGGCCTTGAAAAGGATATAGAACAAATGCCCATGGGGCTGCACACGGTTCTGAGTGAAGACTGCGGCACGATATCGGGCGGCCAACAGCAGCGCATCCTGATAGCCAGAGCCATTGTCGGCAAACCGAAAATTTTATACTTTGATGAAGCCACGAGCGCTCTTGATAACCTTACGCAGGCTATGGTCTGTGAAAGTCTTGACAAGCTCAATGCAACCAGATTGGTCATTGCACATCGACTCAGCACGATCATTGGCTGTGACCGCATTATTGTGATAGATAACGGCAGTATCGCAGAGCAGGGGTCCTATCAGGAGCTTATGGAAAAACGCGGATTATTTTATGAACTGGCAAGCAGACAAATGGCATAAATAAAATTGAATAAATAATTGTAACACTATGATTCTCCCTGTGTATACAGATATAGAATGGAGGATGACAGTGATGAGAAGACAGATTGAGAACGGCGCAGAATTTGCGGCTATTATTTCCAAAATCGCTGATAGCCAGAAGTTAGTCACCAAGAAAGACAGGCTTACATCGTTGGTCAATAAGTATTCGGCTTATCTCGACGATGAATTGTCGGAGGATGAGCTTACTCTTGTGGCGGCGGCCGCAAAGCAAAATCCTTCTGAAACAAATTTTAATAACGTGTAACAGCTTGCATCAAAGCGTGTATAAATAAGTGAAGCGAGGCGATAAATAATGAACCGTGACGAATTAAGAAGTTTGTTCAATGATGAGAATTTTCAGTATGAACTCAGTCAGGTAAGCAGTTCAGAAGAGCTGAAGAAGCTTCTGGGCAGCAAAGGCATTGAAATATCTGTTGAGGATATTGAAAATGCAATTAAGTCTGACGAAGAGCTGTCAGAGACAGAGCTAAGCAATGTTTCCGGCGGCGGAATAGAAAACAGGTGGGCACGGGCCTGGCGGCATCTGATATTTATACTTATGTCGGTGGTAGACAAGCGGGAAATAGGTGTAGATGACATACGGTATTTAACGTGATATAGGTCAGTGTGAACTGATTTGTTATAAAAAAATAATTAAAAAAATTTATAGGAGGAAAAAACAATGGCGAATATGAATGAACTGGTAAACAATAAGGAGTTTCTGCTCGAATTATCAAAGCAGAAAACAGGGCATGAGGCTAAGGAGCTTTTTGAAAAGTACGGTGTGACATTGAGCGACAGTGAATATGCGGAACTTGTTAGAGCGCAGAATATGGTTGTTGACATGGGCAAAGCTAATGGAGAGCTTACAGAACAGGATCTGACAAATGTTTCAGGCGGATTTGGAATTATTTCCGCGATAATAGGCGGAGCAATAATGGCAGGCAGCATCTTAGGCACAGCACATGGACTTAAGCATGTCGCAAACGAGGTGTCATGTGGAATGACTGGGGAGCAGGCATGGGAAGGCAGCCACTGGGCCTGCGACTGATAAATAATACTTGCCACAGGCAGTCCATATAAATTTAAACATAGCGTGTAAGTCATAATGAACTGATTTTTATAAAATTAATATATAGGAGGAATTTAAAATGTTAAATGAAGAGATGGCAAAAAAGATTGCGGCATTAGTGGAAAACGAAGAGGCGGTTAAGGCATTTAGCGCTACTCAAAATGTGACAGAAAGAGTTGATGTGTTGAAACAGTATGGAATTGATGTTACAGAGGCAGAATTGTCTGCTTGCGAATCTATACTGATAAACACTAAAGATGGCGAACTGACAGAGGAAAATCTGAAGTCGGTTTCGGGAGGACTTTTGATATCAATAGGAGCAGTAGTTTTGGTTGGCGGCTTGTACGCAGCTACTCTTGGCGGCCTGTATGAACTTAATAAAATCATGCAGTAGACATGCAATGAAAAAAGAAAGGCGGATTGTATTCCAATCCGCCTTATCTCTACTATTGGGATTAATCAATGAATTAAAAGGATAGAAAATTATGCGCCTGAAAAAAGAAATAAATAAACTGAAAGACGCAATCATAAATATGGGCGACAATGCATCAAGCATACCTATTGATGTTAAATCTAACGAGTTAAGTGACCTGAAAATTGTGTTTGAAAAACATATAGGTCGTGTTTTGTCGAGCAAAAAGGATGCAGTCAGAAAGAATAAAGAATACGAGCAATTCCTGGCCGACAGCCGGGTCATGCAGTCGGAACGGATCGTTGCCAGGCAGATACAGATGAGTATGCTGCCGGGCAGCGTCCCTGACTTTGGCGTGGCTGAGCGAATAGACCTTTTCGCCGACATGGATGCGGCTGATGAGACCGGCGGGGATTTTTATGACTATTTCAAAATAGATGACGATCACATCTGTTTTGAGATCGCCGACGTTGAAGGCAAGGGAATACCGGCGGCCATGTATATGGCCGTTGCCAAAACTCTTATAAGGCTTCGTCTGGAAAGCGGCGAAGCCCTTTCGGCTGTACTTTCTTCGGTGAATCGCCAGCTGTGCCTCAGTTCGATGCAAAGGCGCTTTATTACGCTGTGGGTGGGCGTTCTTGAGATCAGCACCGGTAAACTGACTTATGTCAATGCAGGGCATAACTACCCTGTGCTAAAGCGCGGCGGCGAAGCGGCAGAGCTTGTAAAGAACAGTTCGGGAATACCCATTGCCTCATATTTTTCCAAAAAGAGACCTCTTCCTGAGTATACGGAGTTCGAGCTTCAGCTTAAAAGCGGAGATGTGCTGTTTTTGTATACCGACGGTATCACTGAGGCCATGAATGTAAATAATCTGACCTTTGGGGATAACAAACTGCTGGAGCTTACGGATATGTATCTGCAGTCCCCGCACACCATGAGAGACTTTACAGCGTATATAAAAAGGCAGGTATTAGCATTTACAAACAGCCCTAACCAGAACGACGATATAACGACTCTTGCACTGAGATATAACTAATATAGCAAAGGACTTCCGATCGCTCGGAAGTCCTTTGTTTATGCTTGGTCAATAGCTTCTCTTGATTCGATCAAAAATTTTCTGCCAAGAAATCCTTGGCAAATTCGATCATGTCCATGCCGGTCAGATAGTTGTAGTAGCCGTATGCATAAGCTTCATTCTTCGACATATAGGAGCGGGTGAGTATTTTTTTGTCTGACTTCATAAAATGTACAATGTTCTGTATCTCGGCTTTTAATGAGAGGCTGTCAGCGTCAATAATATAGTAGGCAGTGGAAATGCCGCCGGATGTAACGATAAATGTATCATCGTCAATAAAATCAAGATTGGAATATGAGTCTACTGTAAAGCCGGGTTGGTATGACGCCGCCTTCTCGAGAGATTCCACCGAATATTTTATAAATTCCCCGTTTGCGCATTTTGCTATGATATACTTAGAATCAGGAGTAAAGTATATTTTTTGCGGTACGGCGTCATTTACTGAGAAGTGAATTTTTCGTATATTATCGTCGCCGTATTTATACAGCCCGATGTAGCCTTCTTGATTTATAAAAGCGATAGTGTGGCCGTTGCCGGAATTCGTCAGCGAGGTGATCACACCATAAGCAAAACTGATCTCTTCTCCATTGTCCTTTACGTATGAAAGCTCAGTGTCTCCGCCTTTGAAATAAGCGATTCTATAGTAAGGGTAACTTGATGCAATATAGCAGACTAAGTCGTCAGACATATAGGGGGCGGAAAGGGAGCCGTAGCCGCCTATAGACAGGATCATACTTGGGGTAAAGTCATCATTTGTAAAATCTATGCGCAGGATGCCGCGACTAAGGAAGAAAAATAAACTGTTATTATATACATATGAAGATGAATCGTATATAGTATATACTTTCTCATCTGCAGACATCCCGGTTACAGCCCTGAATGTATCGATCAAATTGAACTCACTTAAAACATTTCCGTAGTTGTCAAGTATTTTGGCATTGCCGTCATAATCTCTTATGAAAAGTCGGTTTTCTGTCACATATGCAAGTTCTTCCACTATATTAAGAAAGTCAAGCTGAGTGGATGACAGCAACCTGTTATTTGCGACATCGTAGATTAAAAGCTGATACTCTCTTGTGCCGTCTGCATAGCTGTAATCAAGAGCGGCAAAAATACCGTTGCCATTGTCCACAGATTTAGTGAAGATGAGGTCGTTCGGGAACTGTTCCAACAGCACTTGGTTTTTTTGCGGGATCATGTGATACAGGCTGACCTCAGAAGAATCTTCTGAGGCTAAGGCAAAATGATAGTTGTCTGCCCAGCCTATATAAGCGAGGTCTTCGCTTAAGGTGAATGACACGGAAAAGCTGTGAATATTATCTGTGTAATACATACCTTCGGGAGAACCGTTCATAAGATATAGTTCAGTATAAACAGCATGAGGGGTGGCTGCGCGAATGCTATAGCCGTCGTTTGGCTCACAGTACAAAAACGGTTCGTCGCCCCCATTTTCATACTGGAAATACTGCTCGCCGGTTTCCCGGTCGAAGGCTGTGATGCAATCCTCGGAAACGACGATCACGCCGTCCTTATCATAGCCCTCTCCGTTGTCGTCGATCAGTCTGTGGAAAAGCTCGAAGACCTTGTTTAAATAGTTTGGTCTTAGAAAGCGCGACTCGAAGCCGTATTCGGTCGACCAATTTACCGAAAAGTCATTTTTGTCTAAACAAATCAACTTGGCAGCATTATAAGAAGTAGCCTGATTGATATATACGCGGTCCGGCCCCTCTCCGATTGACAAGATATAGTTATCGGTTGCATCAAGCTCAAGTATTGTTTTTGTTCCATTCAAAGGATTTAATATATATATCTGACCTTGATCAGGGGTGACGACGTATATATTACTATCGGAATCCATATAATAAGACGAATAATATGTGGGGTTGTAATATTCATCGGTTTCCGAGTCGTAGTCATATTTAGAGCCCGAAGATATTATTAATTCGCCGGATTTTGTCAATACTGAATATGAGCTGCTGCCTGCAAGAAAAATTAGATCTGAGCTTTCATTGGTTACGATATTGCGTTCCCAATTGCCGGTGTCATAGCTCCAATTGACATCGGCGGTCTTAAGGTCGATCGACATTAATCGGCCGTCGTATAATGCATAGGCTGTATTATCATCTACAATTAAATCGATTGACGTCGCAGATGTGGCACCAAAGGTTTCGTATGCAGAAAATGATTTTATAATACGGTTGTTGTCATAGTCGATAACATAAATAGTTCCGTTTTTATCCTTTGCAAGCACACGCGAGCCATCAGCTGAAAACTCAAGATAGTTCACATAGCTCGACAGGCTTACGGGGTTACAGAGCATAAAGCTGTCGCCGTTGTAGGCTCCGGTTGCGTCGGCCAGAACCTTTTCTGCGTTAATATTGAACGGCAGGTCATCGTCAGCGCTCTGGGGCAGAGCCGCAAGAGCGGCATTGATTGCGGAGAACGCATCGTCCCTATCATGGTACATTTTCGCCTGAGAGGCCAAAATCTCAGAATTGCTGATGCGCAGGCTTCGGTTGGCCTCGTTTGCTTTTGCCTCGTTTGCCTGAGCGACAAGCATGTTTTCCTCGGCAATGCCGCGCTGAAGCTCCGCCTCACTGGCGTTTTCCTCCGCTATCTGCTTTTGCCGGTTGGCCTCAGCCAGATTGTCTTCGGCGTTTTTCCGCTGAAGGTTGGCCTCAGTCAGGTTGTTTTCGGCGTTTTTTCGCTGAAGATTGGCCTCAGCCAGGTTGTCTTCGGCGTTTTTCCGCTGAAGGTTGGCCTCAGCCAGATTATCTTCTGCATTCTTTCTCTGGCGATTAGCTTCAGCCAGATTAGTCTCAGCTAAGCCTCTCTGGCGATTAGCCTCAGCCAGGTTAGTTTCTGCCAAGCCTCGCTGGTGATTTGCTTCTGTGAGATTGGTTTCGGCCAGCCCTTTCTGGCGGTTTGCTTCTGCCAGATTGGCCTCGGCAATGTCACGCTGACGGTTGGCTTCGGCCAAATTGTTTTCAGCCTCTATGGTCTTTCTCTCCAGCTCCTCGTTGGCCAGCTGAAGCTCTCGGGTCCTTTCGTTAAGGCTTTCATTTGCAGCCTGCAAAGCCACATTCTGTGCGTTTATCCGCAGAGTCATTGCCCCGCTGTATAGGCCGAAGGCCGTAAAGGCAGCAGCGACCGCTGCGCTTATGCTGATCGCGCGCCGGGTGCGCCGGCGCTGGCTGCGGTTATAGAGATTGTCGTAGCCGCAGCTTAAAAGAGGGGCAGCTATCCGCAAAAACTCGGTCTTCAGCTTTTTTTCAGACTGCTTCAGCGTCGGCGCGGCAACGTTGGCCGCCAAGGGCTCGATCTCATGGCTTTGATATGTGACATTTCCGTCAGCGTCTGTGACGGGGATCAATTCATTGCACAGCTCATAGGGGAACACCTCAGAGGGTTCCCCGTCCGCAACAAGAGTTATTATATTGCTGTTGCTGCCGTTATGTAATTCTTTAAAGTATGCGATCTCCTCCATGCACCACTTTGACTGTGCTGTGGATCCGGAGCAGATCACTATCAGAAATTCCGAAGCCTCCAGAGCCGCCCGAATATCCTCGCTTAAGTTGCTGCTGGTGGGGAGCTCGGTTTCGTCTCTGAAAACATGCCAGCGCCTGAAGCCGGGGCCGGTTATTGACTTTGGCGGAGTATAGCTTTCAAGCATCTTCTGAAGCTTGGCGGCTATGGTTTTATCCGGCTCGGTATGACGGTAGCTTATAAATGCGTTGTATTTATATTTTCCGTTCATTCTACTTTACCACCAATCCTGGGTTAGTTAGTCCTCGATATTTAAAATATTTCTGAAGCCGGTAGTCTCAAAAACCTCATTTACGTTTGACGGTACGTTGATTATTTTGGCCTCCATATTATCATCGTCGTCGATCTGCTGCTGCATATTCAGCAATACGCGCAGACCGCCGCTGGCGATATAGGATACTTCGCTCATGTCAAGAATAATATTACTGAATTTCCCGAGCACCTCATTGATGATCTCGGAAAAACATGGTGCTACCATGGTTTTTACCGCGCCGGATATTCTTACGGTGCATGAGCCGCCATCGGGCTCAAGTGCAGCCGACAGCACAGTTTCACCGTTCAAATTATAATAGATATTATTGTTTTCTTCGTTTCTTATAATGCTCATAATGTCCCCCTGATTTTTTGATATTTTTTTAATGTAAGTATATTGTGATCGTTTGTGTATTCATAATCTATATGATCGACCTGGTTCTTTATTATAAATATACCCAATCCGCCCGGGCTGCGGCCTGATGCCGGACCGTCAGGAAAATCCGGCTCCGGGGCCTTTAGCGGGTCAAAGGGCGCTCCGTTATCTTTAAAAGTCATTAATGCCATTTTTTCTGTGGCTGTATTTTGTATGTCAAAGGTTATCTCCACCTCGCCGGAACGATCCACGCACGAATACATGCTGATATTGGCAAAGACCTCATCGGCGGCAAGAGAAAGAGAATTGATAAAGCTCCGGGAAAATCCATCGTTTTGAAGAAGCTCGGAAATATTTTTCAGTATATATTCCCACCTTTCAAAATCAGCCGGAATCGTCCATTTCTCCATAGTTGCACCTCGTAAAATTTTTTAAATCCTACATATATTTATACACACGTATAAAATGTCTGTTACATTTATTTAAGAAAAATTGTAACAGTCTATGGGTCAGCCGTGTATATAATAACGATAAAATACAACGTCAGAGGGGATTGGCATGAGCGTCAGAAAAAAAGATTTGTATCTGATTTCTTTTCTGGATGAAAGATCTGTTATATTGGCGGAAAGTATCAGAGCGTCGGATGCGAATGAGGGGAAAAAATCTTTGATCATATTCACGAACGTCCCGAATGATAAGTTTGCCGGGAACAGTCTGTATAAAAAGGCGAAACGGCTGAGGTGCATTATGCTGCGTGACGATATATGCAGTGTATCTCTCAGGTTTCATCATCCGGCTGCACTGACGAGATTTATCCTGATAAATCCGGATGAAACGGTAAATGTAAATGATTCACTGCTCTTGGCTGAAAAATACCGCGACAAAATAAAGGCCGAAATTTATGTTTTTGCGTCATCTGCTGAGTCTGAATGCCTTCTTGACGCGGTAGATAAAGGCGGCGGCTTCGGGGCAATTCCGCCGCTTAAGATAAGACGGGTAAACGTTATAAGAAATCAGATATATAAGTATCTCTTTGAAAATTCCATATTCGAGAATGCAGTTACGGTTATGAATGAAAAAATCATATCTGTTTTAATCGTAGGTCTCGGCAGCTATGGAACTGAGGTGCTGAAGGCCATTCTTTGGTGCGGCCAGATAATCGGATATATTTTAAAAATCAATGTGGTAGACATTTCTCCCGATGCGGAGCAGAGATTTTATGCCGACTGTCCCGGAATAAGGCAGCGGGGAAATCAGCCTCTTAACGGAGAGGATTATTATGAGTTGACGTTTTATTCAGGCGTAGATGTGTTCACTGAGTCATTTTCTGAAATTGTAAAGTCTCTGGATGAAACTACGCAGGTGTTTGTCTGCCTTGGCAATGAGCAAAGCAATATTGAAGCGGCCTTGAAGCTGAGATCGGTTTTTTCGGGAATGAGCATCGATGCCGGAAGAAAGCCCCGGCACACAAAAGAAGACAAGCAATCGCCTGAAATAACAGCCGTGATAGACAATATCCAAAAGGCTGCTTTATTGAGGCAAAACAGGCTGCGCAATTTCAAAGATCAGTATTATGACATAAGCTGCATCGGCTGTGACAGCGAAAAGTATTCTTATGAAAATATCTTTATTCCAACGCTGGAAAAAATCGCGCTTGAGGCGCATCTGAAGTGGGGCGGGGAGGAGTCCTTCAACAATTTTGAATATTACCGCCGCTCTTCTATGGCCAGCGCTATACATAAGAAATACCGGTTGGAGCTCTTGCCCGATGACGCCGAGCTTCGCGCAATGAATGAACACATACGGTGGAATGCCTATATGAGGTCAACAGAGGGATACTCGTTCGGATTGATTCGAGATGACCTGGCGCGAAGGCATGCTACGCTTATCAAATATTCCCTCCTCGCTGCGGCAGAAAAGAATAAAGACTCGAAAATGAATACTGACGCGCGGACTGAGGAGCTTAATTAAAAATAAATCCATTTGCTGCTGAAGCTATACATTTTTTGGCCAACGCATGCATGACAAAGGGGCTGTTGTCTTGTGCAAGATACATTATAAACAAATATCTTGCACAAGATTTATATAAATTACAAGCCACCTTATCTGCTATGATAATCTCATGGGTTTCTCGGCCCACTGTTTCGCCCGATGCTTGCTTTGGGCGATATTTTTTTGCGGAAAATTTGAAAAAGCTATTGCGAAAAATTGTTGTATATGGTATTATAGTTTTGCTACCCAGTTTAATAATTGTAGTTGTTGGCCATAGTATACGTTGCAAAAAACGTATGCATGGCTGTCATTTGCGTGGCTAATAACTACAAAATGAACTGGGTAGCATCAGAAGGCTGTGTATATGTTTTTTAGTGCGCAGTCTCTGCGCACTTTTTTTATTATACAATAAAGATAGGAGAGATTGTCATGAAACTATTGATAGCAGGCTCGAGGACTATCACTAATTTTGACCTTGCCCCTTATATCCCCGCGGGAGTGGACGTTATACTCAGCGGCGGAGCAGGCGGCGTCGATACGCTGGCCGAAAAATATGCCGACGCAAACAGAATTTCAAAATTGATCCTGCGGCCTGACTATAAGGGCAGTAAAAACCCAAAGGCGGAACCGTTAAAGCGTAACGACAAGCTGGTCGCCATGTGTGACGAAGCTCTCATCATCTGGGACGGTATATCACGCGGCACGGCATACACAATAAGGAAATTGATCGAGGCGAAAAAGTCATTCTCTGTCAGGTTGGTATAGACCATTTGGAACGTACTTTTTTTCCCAATACATGCTGAGACGTAAAAATCTATTGACATGTGGGTTTGATTATGGTATAATTATACCATAAAGGAGATGGTTATGTGCCTAGAATTATACCGATAAAGGACTTGAAAAACACAGGAGATATTTCTGAACTCTGTCACAGCAGCGCCGAACCGGTGTTCATAACCAAAAACGGCTACGGAGATATGGTTATAATGAGCATGGAGGTTTACGAAAAGACCATGTTCTTGAGCGAGGTTTACCGTAAGCTTGATGAGGCTGAGGCCTCGATCGATAAAGGCGATGTTTATGACGCATTTGACGCTCTTGCAGAAATCAGGAGGAAGCATGAGCTATAAAATTGAAATAACAAAAGAGGCCAATGCCGATATTGATGAGGTGCTGACCTATATTTCCGTAAACCTTGGCAGCAAGTTCGCGGCGAATGATATGATGTCTGAACTTGAGGATAGATTTAAATTACTTTCTGCGTCGCCGGAGATGTATGAGCTGTGCAGAAGCTCACGACTGCGGGAAAAAGGTTATAGGCGTTTTCTGCTGAAAAACTACATTGTTTTTTATAAGATAAAGGAAACAGAAAGAACTGTTTATATTGTGCGAATCATTTACGGCAAGCGAGACTATATTAATTTGCTGTAAAAAAGCCATTTGGGGTAATGTTCCCCAAATGGCTTTTTGCTACCTAATTTTTTATCCTCAAACTCTTCAGATAGGTTTTAAATTCGCTGTCGATGCGGTTAGATTCGACGGCCTTTTGTATGGTCTTGTTGTGCACCCAAGGGGAGAGGCGGTGCTCGGTCAGGTAGACAAGGGCGGCGTCTTTTTGCTTGGCGAGGGCCGTGGCGAAGTACCAGGCTATCATCATGTTTATGTAGTATTCCTCGCTCTCTACCGCTGCCACAAGGGCGGGATATTCCGGCGTGAAGGCCTCGTCAAGGTACAGACTCATTAAAAGCCCCATAGCGTAGCGCACGGTATAGGTGTGCTCTGAGCCGAGCCATTCACGTATTTTAATAAGCAGCTCCTCGGGCCGTTTTTTGAAGGTCTTCGGCGTGAACGTGTCACAGGTGGCCCAGTTGTCGATATAGGGAAGAAAGCGCTCGGTCTCGGCTAAGGCCTCGCCGAAGTCCTTAATGCCCTCTATTATGTATGCGTGGAGGTTGTTTTCCTCATAGTAGGCGTGGGGGAGGGTGCGGATAAACTCCGCCGCGGCGGGAGTTTTAGAAAGCTCCCGGGCGTACTTCCTCAGCTCCGGTGTGCGCACGCCGATAACTGTGCTCGGGTCAACGGTGGGGATAAGCGCCGAGTTGAATTTTTTATAGCCCTCGTCGGCCATGGAAAACAGGGCCTTCTGTATGTCTGTCATGCGTCTATCTCCCTTTCCACGTATTCCGTGGCTGTTAGCTCCGCCGAGCTGCGGCCGAAGCTTGTTTCGGTTATCATTTTCTCGAACTCGGCGGCCCGCTCCTTTTCGGCGCAGACCACAAGCTCCACCTCGTCGGTAAATCGGGTGTCCTTAAGTATATATCCGCCCTCCATAACGGCGTACTGCAGCTTGCCGT
>JAFLUQ010000190.1 GCA_022508735.1 Oscillospiraceae bacterium
TTTGCCATAAAAATATGCACCTCCAAAAGCGTCTAACTTTTGGGGTGCATATCATTTTTCGGGCGGATTTCTACGTTTAATAACTATTTTAGGTGAACTTGAAGGCACATAAAAGCTTTAATGCAGGCCTTTCGGCCACTAAGCAGTCTGCGCGACTTTTTTTACGGCCCCTTGTATTCGGTTATATCAGAATCTTATCAGGCGCGGAGCCTTTCCATTCGTCAACCTTCAAAAGCAGGTTCATAAGGTCAAATATATACTCTCTTGCGGGCCAATCCACATCCCGGTTATCAATAAATATGTCGATACAACCTTCCGCACTGTTCCATTCTACATTTGCACCAAAGGCCTCGCAAATTGCACGCAGCGGAACATATCCGTAAATCACCTTTGTGTCCAGCGGGATCGTCCTTACAAAGCTTTTTTCATACGGATTTCCGCTCAGCAGATCGGCTGAAAGCGTTTCGAGATCGTTAAAGCCCGAAATATCTACCTCTGTCATATAATCACAGCCGTTATTCAGAATAAGCACCTTTTTGTTGCGGAAAATCAAGGTCGCGTCTGAAACAGAGCTTGTACCCGCTATACATCCGAGATTACCGAAATAGTTGTCTTTAACGTCGATATGCGTGCGTCCGTCATCAGAGACTATGCCGGTAAAGTCAAGCGGCCATCCGTTTACTCTCACCTTTATATAGTCCGGCTCAGGCTTGGCAGCGACGAAAGGTATCTCCAGCAGATCGCCGTCATCGACAAAGTACAGGCAGGAATTTTCTTCGTCTACCCACACATCCATTGGAGGCAGATACATTCTTTCAAACACCATCATTGGGGTAAACACCATATTTACGGTGTCCATAATGCCAAGCGTCGTGCCGCCCCTTGTTTTGGTGTCGGTGAAATAATACAGGCCATCTCCTCCGGCCGGCTGAAGACCTCTGTAGCATCCGCCGATATATATCCACGGAAAATCCCCTGGCACCTGCGTGAACTCTTCGGTCTTGGGATCCCAGAGATAACGCGGATTGTCGATGCCCTGCGAAATAAGAAGCCTGCCGCCCAGCATGAGGAATGGGCAGATGTACTCTACTGGCTCCGGCCACAGTTCCGATTCCTCACCGGTGTTAAGGTCTATTTTTACAAGTATCATTCCGACTCCGGTGATACGTTTTGACACCACGGCATAATCCGTGCCGGGAATTACGACCGGATCATCGTAGCGGCCCACCGCCAGCCGACGTGCTTCCTGCCCGGGAGACGTCAGCCAAAGCTGATTATCTACGGCCTGCCTTGAAGTCACCCGCCTGAGGCGGTAACCGTTCCATGAGCACTGCCAGGGATAGCGGTTATCTATCTCCGAAGTGTAGTAAACATCAGTGTTAGAGCCGGTGAATATCATATATTTTTCAATATCATCCCAGGCATTCGCGAGAGTAACTCCCTCAGGCTCTTCCACCTCTTCGCCCAGCGCTCCGTCTTTAAAACTGTGCCATTTAAGGCCCTGCTCTGTCTCAATGCAGACCCGCATATCGTCGCCGTCCTTCCAGACGGAACGCGCTGTGTGATTCTCATGAGATATAAGAACCTTTCCTTCAGAGCTGCCGGACTCCTCGCCCATAGCAGGTATGCAGGAAAGGATCAGCAGCATACAAATAAAGCTGCTTAAAAACTTTTTCATATAGGTCACCTCATTATAAACAAAAAATCCCCTTCTATGCCCATTGTAGCACAGAAGGGGTATTCTGTCAATATCAATCGTCTATCCCGTGTTTCCAATTTATCCTATCATATCAAGAAAATACTTGTGCACGGCCTTATTCTCGTCCACCTCGGGGTGGAAGGCTATGCCAAGCACATTTCCCTTCCGGGCGGCGACGATATTACCGTCAACCACGGCGAGCACCTCTGTGCCCTCGCCCACGCTCTCGATAAAGGGCGCGCGGATAAAGGTCATGGGGATCTTGCCTATGCCCTTGAACTCCTCCTCAGCGTAGAAGCTGCCGAGCTGGCGGCCGTAGGCGTTGCGGCGAACGGTAGCCGGCAGGGCGGCAAAGTAGACGTTATCGTCATTGGAAAGGCGGTCGGCCAGAAGTATGAGCCCGGCGCAGGTGCCGAACACCGGCAGCCCGGTCTCTATTTTCTCTTTAAGCGCGTCGAAAAGATCCAGCTCGCGCAGCAGCTTGCCCTGCACGGTGCTTTCACCGCCGGGAAGCACAAGGCCGTCAAAGTGACGGCTCAGGTCGCTTTTCTGGCGTATTTCAAACACTTCGGCGCCAAGGGAGCGGAGCACAGATTCATGCTCGGCGAAATCTCCCTGCACCGCAAGTACGGCGACGGTCATTTTACTTGCCCCTCTCAGCCATGAGCAGCTCGATTTCCTGCTCGTTGATGCCTACCATGGCCTCGCCGAGATTCTCACTCAGCTCGGCAATGAGCTTGGCATCTGTATAATTGGTAACGGCCTTAACAATGGCTGCGGCTCTCTTTGCGGGGTTGCCGCTCTTAAAGATACCGCTGCCCACGAACACGCCCTCGGCGCCCAGCTGCATCATCAGCGCGGCGTCTGCAGGGGTAGCCACACCGCCGGCAGCAAAGTTAACTACCGGAAGCTTGCCGTTCTCGTGAACATAGAGCACAAGCTCATAGGGCACCTGAAGGAGCTTAGCCGCGTCAAACAGCTCATCCTCGCGCATGGACACAAGGCGGCGGATCTCGCTCTGCATCATTCTCATGTGGCGAACGGCCTGAACAACGTCGCCGGTGCCGGGCTCTCCCTTGGTTCTTATCATGGCAGCGCCCTCGTTTATGCGGCGCAGAGCCTCGCCTAAGTCCTTAGCACCGCAAACAAAGGGCACATTAAATTTGGTTTTGTCGATATGATACTTGTCGTCTGCGGGCGAAAGCACCTCAGACTCGTCAATATAGTCGATCTCGATGGCCTCAAGAAGCTGAGCCTCCACAAAGTGACCTATGCGGCACTTTGCCATAACGGGAATGGAAACGGCCTCCTGAATGCCTCTGATCATGGCAGGGTCGCTCATGCGGGAAACTCCGCCGGCGGCACGGATATCAGCGGGAATACGCTCCAGCGCCATTACCGCGCAGGCTCCGGCCTCCTGTGCTATTCTGGCCTGCTCGGGAGTAGTTACGTCCATGATGACGCCGCCCTTGAGCATCTGAGCCAGGTTTTTATTAAGCTCGTAACGCTTTTCCATTGTATAGATCAATCCCTTCGATAGATTTTTAAATTTTTACATTGTTATTATTATAGCACCAATCATTCCCTATGTCAACAATTGTTTTTCTTATTATCGGTTGTGATTTTATACGAAAATTTATAACTCAGGTTTAAATAATTATGCAAAAATTTCAGAATTATGTAAACTGCAGTTTACATAATTCTTACAGTTTCCACAGGTTTTCCACAGTCAAACCCCCTGTTTTTACGGTTATCCACAAGGTTTTTCCACAGTTTCAACAGGTTTACCCTCTTTTTCGGGTTATAGCTGTGGAAAGTGAAAAAGTGCGGTTTAAAGCCGTTTAAAGAGGTTAACAAAATCACCGAAAGACTAAACCGTCAAGTTTTTCAACAGCTCGAAATAGCGTGGAAAAATATCATATATACGAAAAATCCACCCCATGAAAAAGAGCCGGTTTCCCGGCTTTTTTTACTGTTTTATGCTTTGATGAAAAACTCTGACATAGAAAAGTAAATTATAGTTTACAAGCGTGCCGCTTGACCCATTTGCCCTTCGGGCGGTATGTTGCCTGAACTGTGCTCACAGG
>JAFLUQ010000191.1 GCA_022508735.1 Oscillospiraceae bacterium
CCTTCTTCAAATATAACTTTCTTCAGAGAATTACAGTTTTGGAATGCTCCGTAAAAATTATTTCCGTTGTATAACGAATGCATTGCCTCTACGGTCTTTGGTATTGTAACTTCTTCTATAGCCGTTCCTGCAAATGCTCTATAACCTATCGCCCTCAACACATCAGAAAATATAATCTCACGAAGATTGTCATTCCCAACAAACGCATACTCGCCAATCTCCTCTATGCTATCGGCACAGTCCAGAAGATGCACATTACAGTTATAATAGGCATAATCGCCTATCCTTCTGCCGGAAAATCTTGTGGCACTCAATGAGGAGCAGCCATAAAACATCCTGTTACTCAGTTCGTCCAGATTTCTGGAAAGCTGTGCATACTGAAGATTTGTACAGCCTTCAAATGCACCCTCGCCTATGACAGTAACAGTATCAGGTACATAAACGCTTCTCAAGCTCTTGTTATTCTTAAAGCAGCCGGCTGCGATCTCTGTGATACCCTTATTGCTTGGAATCTCCAAGGTGGTACGGGATCCCTTATAGCCCGTAAGAACACCGTTCTCAACGATATAGTTGACACTATCGTCATAGGTTTCATAATAGAGCGATTCACTCTTGTCAGTATTCACCTTATGTCCCGCACGATATATCGATATTCCGGCAGCACTCTTCTGCGAGCCGCGGCTGTTAAAGGCCGCAGCCAGTTTATCATATGTGAAGACATACTCCTGAACAAGAAAACGAGCGAGATCTTCAATATTATATGTGGAATTACAGTCATAAACCTTCGGACCATTGTCGGTCATAGCTACTATGGTTCCGGCGTACATATTTCTGTGAGATCCGGACGCAATTATTACATCTCCGATTCTGGCATCTGCAAACAGAGTTTTAAGATTATTTACCGTAACGTTTCCTTCCTTGAGTTGCCCCTGAAGAACAATGTTATCATTTTTAATAAGTTCATATCTTGCCGATGTATTGGACAAGGGATTGAGGACCTTATCAAACAGCATTTCGAACACATACGAGGTGAAGCCCAAAAGACCGTTGGCATAGTGATGCTGCTTGTTCCAGATGTATCCATTATTTGGAGGACAAAGCTCATACACAGCAGCAAGACGTGCTCGAAGGCTCTCTTCGTTGGTCGTGTCCTCAATATTAAAATCTCCAGTGCCGGAATTAAGCGTACCGTTATTTATGTCGTTGATAACAGCCTCTTTACACCACTCTATATACTTGTCATAGTTATAATATTTCAAGTCATCCGCATAAGCCTTAGCATAGCAATGATACGGATCCTTTGTCAAGTCTTCGCAGGCATTTCCGGCCGTTACATGAGCAGCAA
Source organism: Oscillospiraceae bacterium (assembly GCA_022508735.1). Classification (GTDB taxonomy): domain Bacteria; phylum Bacillota; class Clostridia; order UMGS1883; family UMGS1883; genus JAFLUQ01. The sequence goes on from JAFLUQ010000191.1 coordinate 1,346, forward strand.
TATACGCACCATACAAAATTTCATAGTCAGCTATATCATCCTCAGTACCTTTACCCTGAATAAATTTTGCCCGGCAATTTGAAAGAGGAATACTTAATTCATAAATAAAGCTAAATGACGATGCCCCCTGAATTATATCATCCGCTTTGGGGCCCAGATAAATATAATCAGCAAAAATCTTACCACAGAGAGTAGCGAGAGTAAACGAAACAGAGCTGACATCAAAAACAGCCATGAACAATTTGTCGGCCATCTTAGAGATTAACTTTATAACTTTCTCGTCGAGGTATTTTTCAAGCATATACTCAAATGTACTTTTCTCGACATCAGCCCGGATAAGCTTCAATCCTTTGGCGAGATCTCCGTCGCCCTGCCCGCTGGCTTCCAACTCATCTATGAGGAAATACAGTTCCTCACATTCCAATTCCGCCAGCTCTACAACCTCTATGGTGAGCTGCGCCATACTTATTACATTTCCGGCCCCTTTAAGAGCTTTGGAGATTCCCGGATCAGAATAGCATTTATTCACCACTTTATCCAGGCTTTCTGTGGAAAGATGAATATAGCGATCCTTTGAAAGTTCCTGAAGGTCTTTAAGAATTTGCTCTTTTGCTACAGCTTCACCTGCGGAATAGGCCGTTTTAATCGCTTTAAACTTACTGCTTACTTTCTTTGCTGATGAAGATAATGTCTGGTCATTCACCATCATATTATTCAAGAACTTTTCTGCAGCCTTTTTCAGGTTTTTATTGTAGAAAGTATCCCCGATTCCGAACTGGGCGGTAAGTTCACCAATCCCCACTGATACTCCATCGCTTAGTGCGGTCATGAGCGACGCAATGAAGGCATCAGAATTAGAATAGCTGTTTATAACCTTTATACACTCATCTTCGACCTTCCATAGTCTTTCATCCATACTGCTATTGGAGAGATATCGCGGATATTTCAGGAATAGAGTTGATGTGGCAATTTCCGATACCATTAACTCTACTTCGCCGTCTACCGATACGGGATAGTCTAAAAATTCAACACCATTTTCCAATGGGGAGTCGCCATCAACAGCGTCTACCTCTACAGCAAATGCCGGCACCATGCTCAGTGTAATAGCTACACATAAGAGCATAGCCAGCACTTTTCTGATCTTACCCATAGTTTCGTCCTCCTTATATTATATGAAAATTGAGAAAACCCATATCCCCGATAACGATGAGTATATTAAACCTCTATTGCCTACTTATTCTATCACATACAATATATTTCCACAACCCTTTTTGAAAAATTTAATCAGTATTTTTTCATAAAAATTATCGAGTAAAAAAGTGAGCGATCCATAGCTCGGATCGCTCACCTGCAACTGCTTTGCTTTCATCAGCCACCACATAAGTGGCGGTTTTTTTGTTATTTTACTCTGCCTGTTCGACTATCTCAACAGGCTGCTTTTCGGTGCCCAGATACTCCGGCAGACGCATACCGGCCATATCGAAGAGCTCGTTTATCGGGGGTACGGCCTTGGCCATGGAGCTGATGAAATCAGCTGTGGCGTTACCGTCCTTACCGCCTTTGCCGCTGTCCCAAACGGTGACCTTGTCGATCTTGATGTTCTTGATGGCGTCAACCTGGATGCGCATAAGCTCCTCCATCTTATCAGCCAGCATGAGTCTCAGGGCGTCGCCCGCGTTGCCGCCGGCGGCGGTGACGATCTTCTCGAAGCCCTCGGCCTGCTTGGTGAGGATCTCCTGCATACCTCTCGCCTCGGCCTCCATCTTGGCATATATGGCGTCGGCTTCACCCTTGGCACGGCGGCGCATCTGCTCGGCCTCGGCCTCAGCGGCGATCTCCTTCTGACGCTTTTCGATCTCGGCCTTTACGAGCACGTCGGCCTCCAAGGTAGCCTGTTCACGGGCAGCACGGGCCATTTCGGCTTCCTTCTCAGCTCCGTAGGCGTCCTCAAGAGCCTTAGCCTGCTGAATTTTTTCGGCAGCGGTGGCTCTGCGCAGAGCCTCGGCCTCCTTCTCGCGGCGGGAGGCGTTGGACTGAGCAACTGTGATCTGGGCCTCGTTCTCACCGGCTACGGCAAGGCTGTTGGCCTCAGACACGCGGATACGCTGGTCGCGCTGAGCGTTTGCCTCACCGATAGAACCGTCACGGTCCTTCTCGGCAACGGACTGCTTCGCGTCGTTGATAGCCTTAGCGGCAGCCTCGCGGCCAAGAGCCGTGATGTAACCGCTTTCATCGGTGATATCGGTAACGTTCACATTGATGAGGCGAAGACCTATCTTTTTAAGCTCGCTCTCAACATTGCGGCTCACTGCCTCAAGGAATTTGTCGCGGTCGGTGTTGATCTCCTCAATGTCCATAGTGGCAATGATGAGACGCAGCTGACCGAAGATGAT
>JAFLUQ010000192.1 GCA_022508735.1 Oscillospiraceae bacterium
AGTTTACCGGCGCGTATAAGGTTCGCGGAGCGTACTATAAAATAAGCTCCCTGACAGATGAGGAGCGTGCCCGCGGGCTTATAACTGCCTCGGCGGGGAATCACGCTCAGGGCGTGGCCTATGCCGCACGACGCTACGGGGCAAAGGCCGTTATAGTCATGCCCACGTCCACACCGCTCATGAAGGTGAACCGCACCAAGAGCTACGGCGCCGAGGTCGTGCTCTACGGCGACGTGTACGACGAGGCCTGCCAGTATGCACTTGAGCTGGCCGAAAAAGAGGGCTATACTTTCATACACCCCTTTGACGATCTTGACGTGGCGACGGGGCAGGGCTCCATTGCCATGGAGATATTCAAGGAGCTGCCGCTGGTGGATTGTATTTTAGTACCTATCGGCGGGGGCGGACTGGCCGCCGGAGTGTCTACTCTTGCGAAGCTCATGCACCCGAGAGTCCGTGTTATAGGCGTTGAGCCTGCGGGAGCCGCCTGCATGAAGGCCTCGCTTGAAGCCGGAAAGGTGACTACTCTCAGCGGCGTCAACACCATAGCCGACGGCACCGCCGTCAAGACCCCCGGCGAGAATGTGTTCCCCTATATTCAGCAGAATATCGACGAGATCATCACCGTGCCCGATGAGGACCTGATAGTCGCGTTTCTCGACATGATGGAAAACCATAAAATGGTGGTTGAGAACAGCGGCCTTCTGACCGTTGCGGCATTGAAGCAGCTCGATTTAAAGGGCAAGAAGATCGTTTCCATTCTCAGCGGCGGAAATATGGATGTTATCACCATGAGCAGCATCGTTCAGCTCGGCCTTATCCAGCGCGACAGAATATTTACCGTTTCCGTCCTGCTACCCGATAAGCCCGGCGAGCTGTCAAGAGTGGCGGACGTGATAGCCAAGCAAAGCGGTAACGTTATAAAGCTCGAGCACAATCAGTTTGTGGCTACCAACCGTAATGCCGCTGTTGAGCTGAAAATCACCCTTGAGGCCTATGGAACCGAGCATAAGGAAAAGATAATCGAGGCCCTCAACGAAAACGGTTACAGGCCTAAGCTTATCAGAGTAATTCTGTAGTAGGGCAATAAAACGGAAGTATTTGGAGACTTAAAGGCAAAAAATATATTGACAAGCACATCAAAACTGGTATAAAATAAAGAATAATGCGAAAATTGCAAGGAGGCAATTATGATACTCAACGGAAGTCAAATTTTAGCGGAGGTTCTGGTGGAGCAGGGCGTAGATACGCTCTTCGGCTATCCGGGCGGAAGCATACTTAATATATGCGACGCGCTCTACGACTACCGCGACAAGATCAAGCAATATGTGACGGCCCACGAGCAGGGCGCCAGCCATGCGGCTGACGGCTATGCAAGGGCCACAGGCAAGACCGGCGTTGTGCTGGCCACAAGCGGCCCAGGTGCGACTAACCTTGTCACCGGCATCGCCACTGCATATATGGACAGTGTTCCCATGGTAGCCATAACCGGCAACGTGGGTACGGACCTTATCGGGCGCGACAGCTTTCAGGAGGTCTATATTGCGGGCATAACCATGCCTGTTACCAAGCATAACTTCGTTGTGCGTAAGGTCGAGGACCTTGCCGACACTCTCCGCGCCGCATTCCGTATCGCCAACACCGGCCGCAAGGGCCCCGTGCTGGTGGATATCCCCAAGGATGTTACGGCTGCCAAGTGCGAATTTGAGCATAAGGAGCCTGAAAACCCCGTATACGAAACAGTCATCGACGACGAGACTCTTAAGACCGTTGCCGACGTTATAAATAAGGCCGAGCGCCCCGTTATATACTTTGGCGGCGGCGTGGTGTCTGCTAAGGGCTGCGTGGAGCTCCGTGAGCTCATGGCCAAGGCTGAGATCCCGGCGACCCACACTCTTATGGCGGCTGGCATCGTCGGCTACGGCGAACCGCTGAACCTCGGGCTTCTCGGTATGCACGGCAACGTGACCTCCAACAAGGCGGTAGATAATGCCGACGTGGTGCTGGCTGTGGGCACCCGCTTCAGCGACCGAGTGGCGCTTAATCCCGACGCTTTCGCCAAAAAGGCTACGATCATTCAGATCGACATCGACCCCAGCGAGGTAAACAAAAACGTGCCGGTGGACTACAATCTTATCGGCGACGTGAAGGACGTGCTCGACGCTCTTCTCCCGCTTGTAAATGAAGCCAAGCACCCCGAGTGGATCGCTCAGATAGAAGAATGGAAGAAGACAAACTATATTCCCCAGGACGACGCGAGCGTGCTTAAGCCCCATCAGGTTATCGGCGCTGTGTGCGACGAGGTGGGTGAGGACGCAATATTCGTCACCGACGTTGGTCAGCATCAGCTTTGGGCGGCGCAGTATTGCCGTCACCTCCATTCCCGTCACTTCCTCACCAGCGGCGGCTTGGGTACAATGGGCTACGGCTACGGTGCGGCCCTCGGCGCGAAGGTCGCCTTCCCTGAAAAGAAGGTTGTTCATATCACCGGCGACGGATCCTTCCATATGAATATGAACGAGGCCTGCACAGCGGTCAGCTATAATCTGCCTGTAATCACGGTTATCATGAATAACTCCGTGCTCGGCATGGTTCGCCAGTGGCAGACGGTGTTCTATAACCGCCGCTACAGCGGCAGCGAGCCTGAACGCGTGACGGATTATGCAAAGGTGGCCGAGGGCTTCGGCCTTAAGGGCTTCCGCTGCACGAACCTTGAGCAGTTCAAAACAGCTATGGCCGAGGCCGTGAAGCTGAACTGCCCCGTATGGATAGACTGCGTTATCGACCGTGAGGAGAAGGTACTTCCAATGATCCCCGCGGGCGCTACCATAGACAAAATGATGTTGGATTAAGGAGGCGGAAAAATGAGCAAGCAAGTTTTAAGCGTTCTCGTAGAGAACCATGCCGGTGTACTGGCCAGAGTGGCAAGCCTGTTCTGCCAGCGCGGCTTCAATATCGACAGCCTGACGGTTTCCGCCACGGACAACCCGGCTATATCACGTATAACCATTGTCACCGAGGGTGACAAGCAGGTGCTTGAGCAGATCATCAAGCAGACAGGCAAGCTCCATGAGACTAAGAAGGTGGCTCCTCTCAAGGCTAACAACAGCCTTTTCCGCGAGCTTCTTCTGCTCAAGGTGGAGGCCGACGAGCAGGTGCGCCGCGAGGTCCACGATATCTGCGAGATATACCGTGCTAAGATAATAGACCTCACTGTACAAAGCCTCATCGTTGAGCTGACAGGCAATCCCGCCAAGATCGACGGCTTCCTGACCATGATGAAGCAGTACAATATCCTTGAAATGTGCCGCACCGGCGTTACCGCTCTGGAGCGCGGCTACAGCATACAGACCATAGATTAACAAAAGCGGCAGAGCCGCAGAAAATAAATATTTCAAAGGAGTCTTTAAAATGATCACAAAGTATTACGACACAGACTGTAACCTCGGTTTTCTTGACGGCAAGACCGTCTCCATCATCGGCTTCGGCAGCCAGGGCCACGCTCACGCTCAGAACCTTCATGAGAGCGGCGTAAACGTAGTTGTAGGCCTTCGCAAGGACAGCTCCAGCTGGGCCAAGGCCGAGGAAGCAGGCCTCAAGGTTATGGAGGTTGAGGATGCGGCTGAGGCCGGCGATCTGGTTATGATGCTGGTTCCCGACGAGATCGCTGCCGACATCTATGCCACTCAGGTTG
>JAFLUQ010000193.1 GCA_022508735.1 Oscillospiraceae bacterium
GCACAGCAAGGAATGATAAGAGATTATTTTGCGCATCGTCGTTTCCGAACCCCCTTGCGGGGTGAGGAAAATTTCGACGGCGCATAAAATCCGCCGGAGGCGTTAGTGTGATTTATCACACTATAAATTATTTAACGTTAACCTTATCCAGTGCAAAGGTAAAACGGGTATACTCGCCCTCCTTGCTTTCGGCCCAGATACGGTTGCCGTGCTGATTTATAATAGTTTTAACAAGGTAAAGCCCAAGACCGACACCGTTTTTATCCATGCCGCGGCTCTTGTCGGTCTTATAAAATCTCTCCCAGATGCGGGCTATATCCTTTTCGCTTATGCCTTCACCTGTGTTTTCAACCGAAACCTCCACCTTTTGGCCGCGAACAACGCTCTTTATTCTGATAATTCCGCCATCAGGAGTAAACTTTATGGCGTTATCGAGCAGATTCATAACAACGCGGTATATGGAGTCCTCAGCTCCGCTGACGAACATACGGTCGTACATGAACTCAGCCTCCACATCGATCTTCTTATCGGTTATGGCCTGTTCATAGCTGATTATGCCCTTTCTGAGCATGGCGTTTATATCGAATGGCTTCATAACAAGCTTGACCGTGCCGCTTTCGAGGCGGCTGGTTTCCAGAAGGTCGGTCACAAGCCGACTCAGGCGCTGAGTCTCGCTTAGCACTATACCCAGGTATTTTGTGCGATCCTCCTCGGCGATCGTACCGTCGAGAATGCCCTCCACAAAGCCGCTGATTATCGTCATTGGAGTACGAAGCTCGTGAGACACGTTGCTTACAAAGCTGCTTCGGGAGTCATCTATCTCCTTAAGCGCATCGGTCATATAGTTAAAGCTTGCAATCAGCTCGCCAAGCTCGCCGTAGGGTTCATAGTTGATTTTTTTCGTAAAATCGCCTCCGGCCACAGCCTTGGCAGCCGCATTGAGCTTGCTTATGGGCCGTGATATGCGCCTTGCCACCACGTACGACACAAGAAACGCCAACAATATAGCTGCAGCCTGCGCCGCAATGAACATATTAAGCAGTGCATTTCTTGCCTGACGTATCTGCGGCATAGGCTTGCAAACGGCCACAATGCCCCAGATGCCCTCTTCACCCGCACTCTGCACACGCACGGGCTCCAGTGCGATCAGTGAGTCGGTTATATAGCCGCCCTGCTTACGCTGTGGTATTATTTCGCTGACGCTTTCGCCCTCAAGGGCACGCTCAATATAGCGTTCATCTATTTTTATGACGTTCTCTTTGTCCAAATAACCTTGACCTCCGGCTGAAATCACAACAGAGCCCTCGGCGTCCATAATAATTATGGCGCAGCTCTCGTTGCGGCTCTGGTTATCGATGTAGAAATTAAACATCGTTATGTCATCAGCGTCATACATGACGTAGCCCGTCACCTCAGCTATATGCTCTGCCATTGCGGCCAGCTCGCTGTTCTGGTTTTCCACCAGATAATTGCCCAACTGAGTAAAAAGCAGCACCGACGTCAGCAGCGTGGAGGCAAAGATTATCAGCACCGTTACGGAAAAAATTTTCGTGAACAGCGTCTTACCCAACAGTTTTCACCTCGAACTTATATCCCACGCCCCAAACTGTCTTGAGGCTCCAGTTTTCGTCATAGCCTTCGAGCTTTTCCCTGAGTCGCTTAACGTGCACGTCCACAGTGCGGGAATCTCCGTAGTAATCGAAGCCCCACACATCCTCAAGGAGCTGCTCACGGGTGAATACTCTGTTCGGATGGCTGGCGAGGAAATACAGCAGTTCAAGCTCCTTTGGAGGTATATCAAGAGTATTATCGCCCAGTGTCAGCTCATAATTAGTAAGATTTATGGTTATATTCGGGTAAGTGATTATTTTGTCCTCAGTGTCGTCATTCTTGATCTCACTGCGGCGCAGCACAGCCTTGACGCGGGCCACCAGCTCTTTGCCCTCAAAGGGCTTCACCATGTAGTCGTCGGCGCCAAGCTCAAGACCCAGCACCTTATCAAAGGTCTCGCCCTTGGCTGTCAGCATGATTATGGGCATAGTGCTGGTTTTACGTATCTCGCGGCATACGGTCATGCCGTCTATCTTTGGCATCATGATGTCAAGAATCGCAAGATCGGGCTTCTCCTTTTCGAACTCCTCCAGAGCCTTTTCGCCGTCCTGACAGATTACGGTGTCAAAACCTTCCTTCTTCAGATACAGGCGCACAAGCTCGCAAATGTTTGCATCATCGTCGACGATCATGATTTTTTGCGTTTTTTTCAAATTAAACCTCTCCTCTGTGAAAAAATTCTTACTAATAATTATATCACATAATTACTTCCGTGTAAATAAAATTTATATTAATTAAAATATCAGAATATTATTTATAACCTTTGTTTATTTTGTAAACAATTGTTTAACTTTGAGCGCTACTCTCTTTTCTTTCCAATTTGATGCAAAATGCTATTGAAATTTCAGCATCACTGTGATACAATAGTTTTATATTCAGACGCCGAAAAACACTAAAGGAGATAGATATATATGAAATTAGGAATCGTAGGTCTGCCCAATGTGGGCAAAAGTACGCTGTTTAACGCCATCACTCAGGCTGGGGCGGAAAGTGCGAACTATCCGTTCTGCACCATTGAGCCGAATGTGGGCATAGTTACCGTTCCCGACGAGCGGCTGGACGTATTGGCTAAGATGTATAACCCGGAAAAGGTTACTCCCGCTATAGTTGAGTTTGTGGACATAGCCGGCCTTGTTAAGGGCGCAAGCCGCGGCGAAGGTCTTGGCAACAAATTCCTATCTCACATACGCGAGGTTGACGCTATAGTTCACGTGGTACGCTGCTTTGACGACAGCAACATTATCCATGTTGACGGCAGCGTAGACCCGGCCCGCGACATCGAAACAATAGAGTTGGAGCTGATCTTTGCCGACCTTGAAAGTGTGGATAAGCGCATCGACCGCGTTGCCAAAGCCATGAAGTCAGGCGACAAAAAATATGCCGCTGAAATGGAGCTTTGGAAGAGATTCAAGGAGGCTCTTGAGAACGGCCAGCCCGCCCGCAGCGTAGCTATCACTGACGACGAAGCAGCCATAGTAAAGGAGCTCTCCCTTCTTACGATAAAGCCCGTACTTTACGCCGCAAACGTGGCCGAAGGCGACTTTGCCGCCGGAATAGAAAACAACCCCTACGTTAAAAAGGTGGAGGAAATAGCCGCTGGGCAAAATGCGGAAGTGCTGCCTATCTCAGCCCGCATTGAGGAGGAAATAAGCGGCCTTGAAGGCGAAGAAAAGCTACTCTTCCTTGAGGAAATGGGGCTCGAGGAATCGGGACTTGACCGTCTTGTTAAGAAGAGCTACAAGCTCCTCGGGCTCATTAGCTACCTGACCGCCGGAACTCCGGAAGTGCGCGCATGGACCATAACCGAGGGCACAAAGGCTCCTCAGGCCGCCGGCAAAATACACACAGACTTTGAGCGGGGCTTTATCCGCGCCGAGGTAGTTGCCTATGCCGACCTTATCGCCTGCGGCTCCATGACCGCCGCCAAGGACAAGGGCCTTGTGCGCAGCGAGGGCAAGGAGTACGTCATGAAGGACGGCGACATCGTGCTGTTCCGCTTCAACGTCTGATTTGTCACTTTCCGCCATATTCCCTCATATTATGTCTGTGAGGAAGTGAAGAGAATGAGCGATACAGTCT
>JAFLUQ010000194.1 GCA_022508735.1 Oscillospiraceae bacterium
GTATACTGGATAAGGTTTTCGCCCATGCCCTCGCCGATTATGTAAATAACGTTCTTCGCGCCGTGTATGCACTCCGGCTCGCTGGCGAATGACAATTCCAGCCCAAGGCTGCCGATCAGGCAGGTGATCGATAAAATACATGCAATGATTTTTTTATACATGCTCTTTCCTCCTTGTATTAGGCGCTTTAAAAATACCTTCTTATAATAATAATACAATAATTGTGTAATCATTTCAATAGCATTTTGTATTTTTTTCTTGTCTTATTGTCCCGGCTTTGGCGCCATTCGCCGAGATCATTTCATTTTGTCAACCTAAAAGTGCAAAACAGCATATTTCTCCTATTGCATGTACAAAGAAAAGCTTGTATAATAAAGGTAGCTATAAACAGGGAGGATATGCAAATGAAAAAGATAATCGGAGTTTTGTTCGGTCTTATGCTGACGTTTGCGGTTTTTTCGGCGGCCAATGCCGAGGAGGAGTTTGTTCATCCGGGGCTGCTTCACACTCAACCTGACCTAAGCCGCATCGCTGCGGCAGTGGCTGACGGTGAACAGCCCTACGCTGACGGTTGGGAGGTGCTTAAACAGAACGAGTATTCAAAGATCGCCGCGCCAAGGACGGCCGAGACCATAATCCGTGGTGGAAACGGCGACAACTGCGCACAGCTTTACCGGGATATGGCGAGGGCCTATCAGTGCGCGCTCATCTGGAAGCTCAGCGGCGACAGTGCCTACGGCGACTGTGCAAGAGACATTCTCAACGCCTGGTCGGCTGACCTCAAAACCGTAAGCGGCAATGCTGACCGCTATCTTGCCTCCGGGCTTTACGGCTATCAGCTGGCAAACGCCGCCGAGCTCATGCGCGACTATCCTGGCTTTGAGCTGGAGCGTATGCAGACCATGCTGCTGGAGGTCTTCTACAAGCCCTTGTGCGAAAGGTTCCTTATCTCAAACGAATATGGCCGGGATCACAACGATGCCTACATAACCAACTACTGGGCCAACTGGGATCTGGCAAATATGGCAGCCACGGTTGCCATCGGCGTGTTCTGCGACCGCCGCGACATATATGATATAGGAATTGAATACTTCAAAAACGGCAAGGGGAACGGCTCTGTTTACAACGCAATTCCACATCTGTATAACGGACTTGCCCAGTGGCAGGAGTCTGGCCGGGATCAGGGCCATGCCAATCTGGGAATCGGTCTTATGGCTGCTGTATGCGAAATGTGCTGGAATCAGGGCGACGATCTTTACAGCTGGGCCGACAACCGCTTTATGTATGCCGCCGAGTACGTTGCCCGTTATAACAACGGCGGCGACGTGCCCTTTGAGCTTTATGAGTGGGGCACCGGCGGCAAGGGCGAATATCAGAGCCACAGCGTTGTTTCCGATGCCACCCGTGGCGAGCTGCGCCCCATCTGGGCTATGATTTATAATCATTATCACAACCGTATGGGCTATGAGGTTCCCGGCATTGCTGAGCGTTCAGCTCTTGCCGCCCCGGAAGGCGGCCCCGGCGGGCACGGCTCCACCTTCGACCAACCCGGCTTCGGCACTCTGCTCTATACTCGTCCCGAGGGCAGCACCGCTACCGCCAAGCCCCTCGAAGGCAATATAACCGAGGGCATATATAGAATTTCCGCCCGTCACAGCGGTAAATACCTCACCGCCGACGGCGACGGCATAACTCAGAAATCCGCCGGAAACGCAGGTCAGGAGTGGAAGATCGCCGAACTCGGCGGCGGGCAGTACGCCCTTATCAACGCTGAAACCGGCCTTGTTCTCGGTGTGGAAAACGGCAGCCACGCCCCTTCGGCCTCTCTTGCTCTGGGTAATTATGAAAACGAGCCCTGGCAGAAGTTCGCCTTTATCCCGGCGGATGAGGAGTATTACCGCATAACCGCTGTCCACGCGGTGAAGTCACTTGACGTGGCCGGTCACTCGGGCGACGACGGCGCGAAAGTATCCCCGTACCGCTATATGACGGCGGACAATCAGCAGTGGAAGCTGGAGCCGGTGAATATAGGAGAAGTTGAAGCTCCCGTCAACGCTGCCGCAGGCAGGGTCTATGTCAGCATTAACGGCCTCAGGGTGCAGGGTGATGCGGAGCCGAAGATAGTAGGCGGCCGCACTCTGGTGCCTCTCAGAGCGGTGTTTGAACAGATGGGAGCGGAAGTGAGCTGGGATGGCGAAACCGGCACCGCCCGCTGCGCGCTGGGCGATAATACTGTCGAGGTTCGGCTTGGCAGCAGCGAAGCAACCATTGGCGGCGTGAGCTATACCCTCGACGCCGAGGCGGAGGTCGAGAACGGGCGCATACTTGTGCCGCTCCGGTTTATCGCCGAAGGCCTGAGCGCCTCGGTAGTATGGCGGGCGGAAACAAATACCGCTGAAATACTGATATGACGCATATGTACGACTTACGAAACCTTCCTCCCCTGCCGGGTGATATGCCAAGGCAGCGGGAGAATATAAAGCAATTACTTATGGACGAAATGTATGGGAGCGTGCCCGGCTACAGCTTTGAATATGAACGCTCAGGCCAAAGTTATATTATTCAGGTAAACGGCCCCGGAGGAACACACAACTTCAGCTTCAGACTATCGATCCCCGAAAAGGTTCAGCAGAAGTCCCCGGTTATAATATATCTCACAAATCCATATCCGGGAGAGGCGGATATTCCCGTTGAAATCCTCACATCAAATGGGTTTGCTGTGGCAATTTGCCATGCAAATGAGATCGAGCCGGATGAGGCCGACGGTTATCCAAAGGGCTTGGGAAAAGTCTTAAGCGGCGCCAATACTCAGCCCGGCGCATTGGCAGTATGGGCTGAGGGATCGATCATCGCGGCAAAAATCTTGAAAGAAAATGATAACATCGACAGCAAAAACATGATCGTTGCCGGCTGTTCCCGATTCGGGAAAGCTGCGCTTTGGGCCGGAGCTAAATGCGAGAACTTTTCAACAGTCGTCAGCTTTGACTCGGGCTGCGGCGGTGCGGCCATAAACCGCGGCAAGCGTGACGAGCATATCTCTGACATGGCGAGGAATTTCCCCCACTGGCTCAGCCCGAATATGAAGAAATACATAGATAACGAAGACGCCATGCCCTTTGACCAGCATTTCCTTCTTGGTCTTATAGCCCCGCGAAAGCTACTCGTGACCAGCAGTACGAAAGATCCCTACTGTGATCCTTATTCTGAATTTCTTGGTCTGGCTTATGCGTCCAGTGCATATGAGGACTACGGCAAGCGCGGAATAGGATCATGGATACAGCCGCCGCCCGGCAAGCTGCTCATAGGCGATGGAGCAGCCTACTATCTCCGGTGCGGCAACCACGGCGTGGAGATCGGGGACTGGACGGCACTGATCGAGTTTTACAAGGAAGATAAAGATTTATGCAGTTAAAATTTTTTGATCGAAGCGGGAACGCCGATGTAATCAGGAGGATATGAGATTGGTAAAGAAAGCAGGCCCGGTAATGCCGGGCCTGTAATTTATAGCGATTTTGTTGCTAATGTACGCGTACTCGTGAGTATTCAATTACCCTTTGGCGCTAACAGCCGAAAGCCAATGTCATATGCGGCTTGAAGATCCTTTGGGAACTGCTCCTCCCGCATTCTGAGCTTATGTGTTTCGTCAAAAGTCCCGGCGG
>JAFLUQ010000195.1 GCA_022508735.1 Oscillospiraceae bacterium
CGCTGCCGAAATCGTCGATCTCTATATCGTATCCCAGCTCATGCAGCTCATCCATCTCATGCATGATTTTTCTGACATCCTTCATGAGAGCCGACTCTGTGATCTCAAGCTTCAGATTTCTGATATCAAAATCATATTTTTTAGCTATCTTACTAAATTCCTCACTTATATCGGTCAGATAGAAGTCCTTGGTGGAAATATTTACGGAAATGGACAAATCCTCCCTTCCGGCCTTCCTCCACTTTTCAAGCTGCTGCGCAGCCTTTTCCCACATAACCAGATCAAGCTTGTGTATAAGGCCGGATTTTTCCAGAACGGGAATGAAATCCGCCGGGCTTACCATACCCTTGACCGGATGGATCCAGCGTACCAGGGCCTCCGCTCCTACAAGTGTTCCGTCATTGGCTATCTGGGGCTGCAGGAACATATGAAATTCATCATTTTCGATTGCCTTATCAAACTCGCCAATAATTTCTTTTTCTTTTATAATACGCTGGAACAGCTCTTCCTTGAAAAAGTTGAATGACTTTTCATAACTGCCGCTGATCGCGTCGATAGCCATCATTGCCTTATCGCACATCGTCCAGACTGATTCTGTTCTGTCAACGATCTCATAAATACCAAAATAGAACTGTGTTTTGAGCGGGATCGACAGAACGCTGTCCATAACGTGCGACATGTTCTTCCCAAATCCCTCTTCGTTATAGTCCCTTTTTGGCAGCAGCGTGCAGAACTTGTCGGCATACATACGGCAGCTGGCACTGTCTCCGGATTCATCCGTTCTGATCACGTTTGCCTGTGTGATCAGAAGCTGGTCTCCCACAGCTGACCCGCAAAGCTCGTTGATAAGCTTAAAATCCTTGATGTTGCTGCACATCATGTAATAAGTCTCATCAGACCCCGCGAGGATCTCTTTGACCCGTTTTTCAAACGCATCCCGGTTTAAGAGCCCGGTCAGGGCATCGTGGGCAGCATTATACTTGTCCTCCTGATGCTGCTTTACGACCTCTGTTCGGTCTTCAAACTGGAAGCCGGACCCAATGACTCTGCCCTTTTCATCCAGTAATTTCTGGTAATTTACATAGATATGCAGCTCCTCGCCGTCTTTAATTATCTGCCGTTCGGCGCCCATAGAGTCTGCCATCTTTCCCTGAAATTCTTCTTCCCATTTTGCCAGGTATTCTTCCGCGGCTTTATATATTCCGTTGTCATATATGCCGAACAGGTCTTTTGCCGCCTGATTTACGGCGACGCATTTTTTATCGTCGTCATAAACAAACAATCCGATAACGGAATCCTCCACAAGGGTGGAGTTCATACTCTCCATCAGGTTCATGGGAGACGCATGCAACACAAAATAGCAGATCAATGTCGCAAGGATACCGTAAAGCAGAACCGAGAAATCATATCTGAATCCCAGCTTAACACAAATCAGGTTTATTATAATGACAGCAGAGAGTAAAAACAGTATCGTGCCGTATTTACTCTTATATATCTTCGGAGCCTTGACCATGCGGTACAGCAAAAGAGCAGCACTGCATGCGACCATAAAATAAACGAAAAACAGATGGATATAGTGCAGCGGATTATACTGGATCTTCCAGTATTCTAACCAGCGCTCCAGGTTAAACAGATGCAGCGTAAACGTGTTTGCGAGAAGGGAAACCGAGTCAACACCGGCCAGAGCGGCAAAAATCAGCTTGAGCGGCTTCAGAGACTTATGAACGCGCGTATAATCCGCCACGAAAAATACCAAAGCGATAGCCAGCCAGTCAGTGCAAACAAAATAAAGCCCGGTCGCAAACACCGCAAAAGTCGTATATTCGGCCGGGATCAGGATAGAAGCCGTGTATCCCACCGCCGTAACAACTGCCGCAACTACTAACCAAAGCATGCTCTGATGCTTTCCGGTGTCGTCTTTATTTATTTTACCTATACAGATACAAAGCACTATTATCTGTATAATATAAACAGCTTCCAATACGTGAATCATTGCCCATACCTTCCTGCTTAGAAATCTTTGTATGACCGTATCACCCTAATATGTTCACATATAATATATTTATTATATAATAGCACAAAACTGGGAAATTTGCAAGACAAAAAATCAAAATATTTACTATTTTAAGCAAAAAAATAAGAAACCTGAAACCCGCTGTAAGCAATTACTGTGAAACAAGCGGCAGCCTTTCGGCTGCCGCTTGGGGTTATACTTTTTTATGTTGTTTGTATGGCTTTACAGATTCGTCTCTACTGCCACGCCATCGCCGTAGCCGACGATCTCGAGGATGTTGAACCACTCGTTTTCACTGTTTCTGCCGTTGGTAAGACGAACATAGCGAGCCTCAGCGCCGATGTCAAGCACGTTGACCTGCACGCCCATGGTGCTCTTGCCGTTGTAAACCTCTGTGAAGTTCACGCCGTCGGAAGATATCTCAACCTTGAAGTTGGTCGTTCTGTCCTCATAGTGCCAGAAATAGATACCGAGCTTGGTGAAATTCTTGACCTCGCCAAAGTCAAAGGTCACGGTGCTGCCTTCAACGTTGTTAGCATAGCGAGTTCCGGGATCGCCGTCAAAGGCCATCTCAAGGCAGTTGAAGTACTCAGGCTCAACTGCGGACTGAGCCGCTACGGGGCTGAAGGCAGCCGCATCGCGAAGCTCGGCAACATAGTCTACAAAGCCCTTGTCAACAGAAGTCCATGTGGGTATCTGTCCGGTGGTGAGGATGCCGTCAAGCATATCCACCATACCGGCCTCGCAGTCATAGAACAGGTTCTCCTTCTGACCGATGGAGATGAGCTGCTTGTCGCCGTTCCAGTAAACCACCTTGCCAAGAGCCTCACTGGCCGCACGCAGAGGCACGAGTGTTCTGCCGTCGGTAATAACGGGGGCTGTATCCATTTCCTTAGCCTCGCCACTTACTGTATAAGCGGTCTGGCCAATAGTCATAACAACGCTGCTGTCGCCCTTTACAAGGCCAACCTGCTGAGTCGCCTCATCCCAGGTCACCTGAGCGCCGAGAGCCTCACTGGCCGCACGTACGGGAACAAGAGTTCTGCCGTCGGCGATAACGGGAGCTGCGTCGAGAGCTTCAACCTTATTATTTGCATATATATAGGGAGAACCCACCTTCATGGAAGCGGTGGCTACAGTCCTCTTCTGGAGATAGGGATAGAAATTGCCTTCCATGCCTCTGCTGTAACGGGCCATTTCGCAGGCTGCAAGAAGTGTAGCGCCAACGCCGAAGTCCTGAGTATTGTCGCGGGCAGCCGCATCGCCGGCACGGGCGCCCACGGGCTGAACATAGCCCACACGGCCGCTGTCCTGAATAGCAACCTCAGTCAGATACTTCCAGCCGCGGAGAGCGCAGTCGATGTACTCGTCCTCAGGAAGGATGCCGCTGTTGATACCCCAAAGGAAGCCGTAGGTAAAGAAGGCCGTACCGCTGGTCTCATAGCCCTGGGGGTTTTCGTTAGAGGTGGAGTAGGTGTGAGCCAGCATGGACTGCGTCCAGAAGCCGCGTCCCTGATCGTCCACCTTCTGGCAGTCACGGATAGCCGCGG
>JAFLUQ010000196.1 GCA_022508735.1 Oscillospiraceae bacterium
TATATGTACTTCCGTGTTACAAAGAACCCCGAGGATATTTCCGAGTGGCACGCCGAGCAGTTCTATTTCTGCGAGACGAACACAGATATGGAAAACAGTACATATAACGCTACATACCCCACTATATTCTTCGTTCACGACGACGAGGGAATAGAGGGCAACGACGTTATCTATGCCGGTTGGAGAGGCGTTCACTGGAAGCCTACTCTTGCAAAGTTCCCCATGCCCGATGAAAACGGCCGTTTTGGTACCACCACAGACGGACAGTTGAAGCCGGTTATGGGTCAGACTCAGGTCGCCAACACCTCCTATTGGGATTACGATAACGGCGGCAGAAGCGACAGCGGCAGAAGACCCTACACCAAGTATGATTATGATGTAGAGAAAAACCTCATATACATCACTTTTACCGCAAATCACCCTGACAATGATGTAAATAACAACATCTACTATTTCACGCTTGATATTAATGACCAGAATATATATACCGCAATGGGTGAGTATCTTCAGCCCCTTCCCAAGGAGAATAAGGCTGAGTACAAGTCTCAGGGCGCCGGCGGCACCAGCGGCCAGTGGGGCGTTGAGACAAACCGTCTTGTAGGCACATATCCTGAGCTTCTGGTATTTGACGCCAATGCACAGCTGATTAACGGCGGCGAGCGCCGAGGCTGGACCTGGGATATAGCTCACAACGACAAGGGCGAGCCCTGCATCGTTTATGCCGATATCACCGCCACTCCTCCGGGAGAAAACGGCGCGCTTCCCACAGGGTATAAGGGAGCTACCCCTGTTGAAGGCGACATCTACGGCAGAGATGACAGCAGAACATATCACTATTACTGGTATGCCCGTTGGGACAGCGAGACCGGGGAGTGGGTAAACACCTACCTGACCTACGCCGGCAAGTGGTTCCATCAGAACGCTACACAGGAGCGCTGCTACAGCGGCGGTCTCACCTTCGACCATAACTTCCCCGGCAATGTTATCTATCTTGCTATCCCCACAGAGGGTAAGTACGGCAACGTATTTGAGATCTACCGTTGGGAGACTGACGATTACGGCACTACATGGACAAAGCGTGAGGCCATCACTCAGGATTCCCCCACGACTAACGCCAGACCCAACGCCATCTACAACTACAAGATGAACGAGGACGGCACCAACGCCGGCCCCAGACTGCTCTGGATCAGCGGCGAATACCGCTACTGGATGAACTATGAGTATAAGACGGGCGTTAAGACTGACTTCCCCGGCATGATCACTCAGGACGATCCCGAGATGTTTGCGGCAGTATCCCTTACCTCCGGCGGTGTGGAGCTCGAGAAGCTTCCCAGCTCCGGCAATGAGGAGATAACCGCTAAATTCAATATTTCCAATATCTCCATCGGCGACGGCAATGCCAAGCTGGCTCTTGCTCACTACGGAGCAGACGGCAGCCTTAAGGGAGTAAAAGCGGTTGACGAATTTATTCCCGCCCGCAGCGTGCCTCAGACCAGCGTGATCGGTGCCGATAAGGACGATAGCAGAGTTAACGGCCTTTCCGCCATGGGTGAGGATGAGGTTATCGTAGAGCTGAGTTACGTTCCCGAGAGCGGCTATGCCGTTGGTGACAGCGTTAAGCTCTTTGCCTGGAACATGGGAATCGAGCGCCAGCTCAACCCCATAATGGAGATCCCCTACGAGATATCTACCTCCGGCAGCCGCTATCTCTTCAGCGACTACTTCACATATGAAGGCGACGATAAGCTCGTGCTTCACGAGGATTACAACGGGTGGACCGCTAAGTCTTACAGCGGCGGCAGGGAGTTTAACGACACCACAAACTATGTTGCGCTGACAAAGGCTCCCTTCGGAAATACAGGTCTTCACATATTCCGTCACGGCGACGGCGGCCTCATGGTGTCTCACGCTTTGCCTGACACCGACGGCAAGGACTACACCCTTGAGTTCACCATGCGCCACATCGACGAGTGGTCCTGGAACAATACCGATAACCAGGGCTTCACACTGTCTCACGGCGTGCCCACAGGAGTCAATGATGCCACCAACAGCCACAGCGCCTTCCAGTATCGCTACGGCTCTGCCTGGAGAGACGAGAATGGCCGAGGCACCTCCGGACGCGTCAGAAATACTCTGGCCTTTGACGGCGGCAGCCAGAATGAGATTTTCCACAATGTGGATCTCGACAGAGATGTGAGCGATGCTGAAAGATACCAGCGTTTACAGTACTACAAAGACCTCACACATCCTCAGGTCGGCTACTACGACAGTCAGGAAGAGGTTTACATCCACGATTACAACGATGCCCTTTACACCGGTTCTCTGTTCCGCATAAAGGTGAATGTTCATCCCGCTACCGAGATGATCGAAATGTCTGTAAATGACGGCTACCGTACAGCTTACTACACGACATTCTACAACTCGGGCTATGATTGGGAGGCTAATCCCATCGACACTATCACTTTCTCTATTGGCAATGAGAAGTGGGGCGAGGTTTATATCGACGACTTCCGCATGTATCTCAGCGGCGAGGGCACCGCTCTCAGAAATGTCACCATAACCCCCGTCAGCGGCCCCGCTATGGCTATCGGCAGCGGCACATGGAACATGCTGCCCATGGGCGACGCCTATGTATTCTTCGATCCCGCTGACAGCCCGAAGGTAATGGAGGTTTACAGCCAGTCTCTCGTAGTTGGCGGAACCGTAGGAACCTGGGAGTACAACGGCGGCGATAACCAGAAGTTCTATCTTGAAGATGCCGGCGACGGCAACTACTATATCCGCGGCAAGCAGAGCGGACTGTATCTTGGAGTTTCCTCTGCAGGAGCAGTCAGCCTTCAGACCAAGGAAAGCGCCACTGTATTCACCATTGAAGAAACCGGTGACCAGATTTCCGCAGCCTTTGTTCAGCTTGCGGAAATGATTGAGGATGGCACATATATCCCCACTATGGACGCTATTCTTGAAGAGTAGTACTGCTGATCACAGTAGTAAAAAGATAGGAAATATATCGGAGGGCCATTCCCTGTGCGCGGGGAATGGCCCTTCTATTTGATGTCTGTCATACATTGGCTTTGAAAAATAGCTTGTTTTTTTGCAAATTGGCGTGATTAACATACTTGTATTAACTTTTTATAAAATAAACTATTGACAAACTCCACAAAATGAGGGATAATAAATAAGGTAGTATTATTGGCAATCTTTTTGAAAGGAATTGGTGTTTTATGAAGAAAAGGGATGATATACACAAGGTCCTGATAATCGGCTCAGGCCCTATCATTATCGGGCAGGCGTGCGAATTTGACTATTCCGGCACACAGGCGTGTAAGGCGCTCAGAAAGCTTGGCTACGAGATCGTCCTTGTGAATTCAAACCCTGCGACGATCATGACAGACCCTGAAACAGCGGATGTTACTTATATTGAACCGTTAAACGCCGAAAGGCTTACACAGATCATCGAAAAAGAGC
>JAFLUQ010000197.1 GCA_022508735.1 Oscillospiraceae bacterium
GGAGATTTCCTCGGCGGTGGGTTCACGGCCAAGCTCCTGAAGCAGCTGACGGGAAACGCGGATAAGCTTGTTTATGGTTTCAACCATGTGAACGGGAATTCTTATGGTGCGGGCCTGATCGGCGATAGCGCGGGTGATAGCCTGACGTATCCACCAAGTGGCATAGGTGCTGAACTTATAGCCCTTGGTATAATCGAACTTCTCAACTGCCTTGATCAGACCGAGGTTGCCCTCCTGAATAAGGTCAAGGAACAGCATACCGCGGCCAACATAACGCTTCGCTATGCTGACAACAAGGCGAAGATTGGCCTCAGTCAGCTTGTTTTTCGCAGCCTCGTCGCCCTTGGCCATCAGCTCTGCATAATACAGCTCCTCTTTGGGCGAGAGCAGCGGAACCTTGCCTATCTCCTTCAGGTACATACGCACATGGTCGTCTATGCTGATGCTGTCGGGTATGGTCAGGTTTTCCAGATCCTCATCCGGAACGTCGTCCAGATCCTTAAGCTCCGCTTCAATATCACCCACAATATCAATACCCATGGCCTCAAGGTTATCGTAGAGCTTTTCTATCTGGTCAACATCCAGCTCCAGCTCACCTAAGGACTTCTCGATATCCTTCTTTGTGAGCATACCCTTCTGCTTACCCTTATCAATGAGCTCCTTCAGCACAGTTTTCAGATCTGTGCCGCCGCCATTAAGCACGCTGTTGTTCTCGTCCATGTTCACATACCTGCCTTTCGGTTATTCTTGAGCAATTCAGCCAACAGGGCCACATCGCCGCTCTTTTCGGCCTCGGCGATCATTTCCCTCATGGCCTCCTCTTTTATTATCCTTATATAATCCTCCGCCGCAGCCAATGCATTCTGCGGGTCGTCGCTCACTATCAGCACCGACGACAGCTCCTCCTCGCGGCCGCGGTAGCTTTTCATGAGCTGCTGCTGGGCGTCAATGCCGCTGTCGCAGCTTTCTTTTATTGTTCGGAAAATATCCCTATGTATCTCAGTTGAAAACAAATCCTCGGTAAGGTTGTCCTTCAATTTTTTATATAAGCGCCCGTCGCCGCAGATAAGCCCTAACAGCCGTCTTTCAGAGGCCTCACGGCGCCCTTCGCGCCTGCCCTCCTGCACCGTGCGGGAGCTTGAAACACTTCGCCGCACATCATTAAGCACCTCATTGCGCTGGCGGCGCCCCCCGGCCTTGCGTACCTCGGCGGAAATGGACTCAAAGCTTATGCCGGTCTTTACGGCCATGTCACGGATATAGGCCTCGCGCTCCACCATATTTGGTATTCCGGCAAATATATCGGCCGCCTCATTGATAAGCTCAACCTTCTGTGAAACGTCGGTCAGGTCATATTTGCTGAGCAGGGCGTCTACCCGATTTCCGGTTACCGTGGAAGCGTTTCCAAGCAGCTTTTCAAACTGCTCCCCGCCGTACTTTTTAATGAACTCATCAGCGTCCTTGCCGTCGGGAATGGTTATGACCCGAAGCTTCGCGTCAAGTCCCTTGAAAATCGAAAAAGCTCTGTCCCGAGCCTTTTTCCCGGCTTCATCCATGTCGTAGCATAGGTAGACGGTATTGCCACGGGCAATGAGCTTGGCCTGAGCCTCAGTCAGAGCCGTGCCGCAGCCGGCCACCGCACAGTCTATACCTGCCTGATGCAGGCTTATGACGTCCATATAGCCCTCTACCAATATATAATAGCCGCGCCGGCTCTTACGGGCCAGATTCAGCGCAAAAAGATTTTTTCCTTTGTCATATATTATGCTCTCAGGCGAATTAACATACTTGGCACCCTCGCCCTCCATTATGCGCCCGGCAAAGCCGATAAGATTGCTCCGGGCGTCAAATATGGGAAACATCACCCGTCCGCGGAACCGGTCGTATACCCGGCCGCGGTCATTTCTTATGCAAAGTCCGGCCTCCACCATCATATCCCGGGGATAGCCCATTGCCTCCAAATGCTTTAAAAGCCCGTCCCACCCGGTGGGGGAATAACCCAACCCAAAGGAGGCAACGGTCTTGCTGGTCAGGGCGCGCCGCCGGAAATATTCTCTGGCACCGGCACCCTCCTCGCTGAAAAGGCAGTCACGGAAAAAGCGGGCCGCGTCCTTATTCATAGCGTACATGTCCTGCTTGCGGCGGTATCGCTCCTCTCCGCCGTCCGGCCCCAGCTCCGGCAGGCGTATACCCGCACTGTCGGCCAAAGACTTCACCGCGTCGATAAAGTCCATACCCTCGGCGTTCATCACAAACTGGAACACGCTGCCGCCCGCGCCGCAGCCAAAGCAGTGATAGAGCTGCTTGTCGGCGTCAATATGAAAAGAAGGGGTTTTCTCCTTATGAAACGGGCAGCAGCCCATATAACTGTTGCCGCTCTTTTTAAGGCGCACATATCGGGAGGCGATCTCCACCAAGTCGACGGCATTACGAACCTCTTCAATTATTTCTTCAGAGTACCGCCCGGCCAAGCTAACCCCCCCTAAAAAAGCGTTGTAATAAATAATTCGACACGCCTTGCAAAAATCCTTCTTTTTGTTTTAGATAATTATAATTGTTTCCATGATTTTATATTCTATTCCAGCTTTTAGGAATATATATGTTTTCATACGTATATATCGCAAAACGGTCGCTCATTCCGGCTATGTAGTCGCAGACGGCGCGGTCAATGCCGTCACGCTCACCGGCCGCGCGCATATTCGGCGGCATACGGCCAATGTCCTCACGGTAATAGAGGTATAGCCCTGTTATAAGCCCCTTGACCTTGGCCTCCTCAATTTTAGCCTCAGAGCCCACATACACACGGCTGAACATAAAGGCGCGAAGCTCCTCCATGGCTCTGCCTATCTCAGCTGTCATTTCCACGGTTGGTTTGTCGAGGCTGTTATATATGGCATCCTTGACGAGGGTGTCTATCCTTTCGCCGTGGGTGCGGCCCAAAGTCTCGGCAAGCTCCTCAGGTATCTCATCGGCGGAGATGATACCGCCGCGGATCGCGTCGTCAATGTCGTGATTTATATATGCAATGCGGTCGGCCAGATGCAGTACCTCCCCCTCGGGAGTAGCCGCCTTCTTATCACCTGTGTGGCAGAGGATCCCGTCACGCACCTCGTATGTCAGGTTCAATCGCTCCAGCTCGTCAACCACTCTGAGGCTCTGCTCGTTGTGGCGAAAGCCTCCGGGGCAGAGCTCATCAAGGGCACGCTCCCCGGCATGCCCGAAGGGAGTGTGGCCAAGGTCGTGACCCATAGCCATAGCCTCCACAAGATCCTCATTGAGCCTGAGCCCCCGGGCGATAGTGCGGCCTATCTGGCTTACCTCCAGAGTGTGGGTCAGGCGGGTGCGGTAGTGGTCACCCTCAGGTGAGATAAACACCTGTGTTTTGTGCTTGAGGCG
>JAFLUQ010000198.1 GCA_022508735.1 Oscillospiraceae bacterium
AGATCTGCGAGGGGGTAGGCGCCGCCTTCCGCTGCCCGACTACGGTCGAGTTTTATGATTATTGCCCCTGCATGGTTATTGAGCCGGAATTAGCGAAGGATACTCTGAGATACATGAAGGAGCTGATGGGAAGCAGTGCGATCGACCTGTCGGTGATCTCAGGGGGGAAAGCGGGCGGCGGCAGCGAGGATTTCGCTTTTGTCAGTCACTGTGTACCGACAGTCAGTATGTTTCTTACAGCAGGGAGCTCTAATGACGGATATATTTTCAGTCAGCACCACCCAAAGGTCAGATTCGATGACTCTGTTCTTTATCGCGGCAGCGCGGCTTATGCGTATACAGCCCTTTGCTGGCTGAATGAGCACAGTAAATAAGCCAAGGTTATCAGCAGGTTTCCGTAATTTGGAAACCTGCTGATTTTTCAGCCCTTGTATATATAGCAGCCAGATTCGAGGTGGCAAAGGGATAATAAAAATATTGACAGACTCGCAAATAATATGTATAATATTAATACATACCTGTTAACTATGCTTTGTGGGAGAGACTTTATTTATGCTATACTTCGACTATTCGGCAAACACTCCCGCTTCAGAAAGAGCGCTGCGGCGTTTTATTGAAACGGAAGGTCGTTTTATCGGGAATCCCAATTCCGTCCACTGCGCCGGGGAAGCGGCGAGGGCCGAAATGAATAGGGTAACGCGGACCATCGCTTCACAGCTGGGTGTTCTGCCGGAGGAGATAATCTATACCTCCGGCGCCAGCGAGGCCAATAACCTTGCTGTTAAGGGCATAGCCCGGGCCTCCCGCCACCGGGGAAAGCATATAATTTCCACTCCGCTGGAGCACAGCAGTGTCAGCGGCTGCCTGACGGCTCTTCAGGAGCAGGGGTGGGAGGTAGATCTCCTCGACATCGGCCGGGATGGAAGAATTTCACTTGAACATCTGTCTGAGCTGATGCGTAGCGACACGATCCTTGTGGCGGTCTGCGCTGTTGACAGCGAGCTTGGCACGGTCCAGCCGATAGGGGAAATTGCCGAGATAGTAAAAAAATATCCTGATTGCGCCCTCCATGTGGATGCTACACAAGCCGTGGGAAAGACTGACATAATTCTCGATGGCGTTGACACACTCAGTTTGTCGGCTCACAAGTTTTACGGCCTTAACGGCACAGGACTGCTTTTTAAGCGCAAAGATCTGATAATAGAACCACTTATCCACGGCGGTGTAAGCACCACCTTGTACCGCAGCGGCACCCCTGCTCTGGCACTGGCTGCGTCTATAGATACAGCACTGGCTGATGCGTTGGAAGCTCAGGCGGAAAATATGAAAACGGCAGCTCATATGAACGCGCTTTTAAAATCAGGCCTTGCAAAATATCCAAAGGTGCGCTTCAACAGCCCCGAAACAGCGGTTCCTCATATATTAAACTTAAGCGTGACCGGCGTAAGGGGCACAGATTTCAGGGGGGCGCTGAATCGGTATGGAGTTTGCGTGTCGGTGAAGTCCGCCTGTTCGGTAGAAAATACGCCGTCCCGGGCGGTTTTTGCCGTCAGCCGTGACCGTAAAAACGCCCTGTCCTCATGGCGCATAAGCCTGAGTCACCTGACGAATGAGGACGAAATAAATGAATTTCTGCAAATATTCGACAAATGTTATAAGGAGTTGGTTCCATGAGCCGCGAACTTGAAGCCCATCAGCTTATCGAGCGAAGTATCATAAAAAAATACCGCAAAACACTGTGGAATCCTTTTATCACCGCAGTCAAGCGCTATGAGCTCGTGGAGGAGGGTGATAAGATAGCTGTCTGCATTTCCGGCGGTAAGGACTCCATGCTCATGGCTAAGCTCATGCAGCAGCTTCAGCGGCACAGCGACGTGCCCTTTGAGCTGGTTTTTCTTGTGATGGATCCGGGCTATAACGAGATAAACCGCCGCAAAATAGAGAGCAATGCCGAACTTCTGCACATTCCCATAACCATCTTTGAGACCGACATCTTTGCCGTTGCCAACAGCACCGATCAGTCTCCCTGCTATCTCTGTGCCCGTATGCGTCGGGGGCACCTTTACAATAAGGCCAGAGAGCTGGGCTGCAACAAGATCGCATTGGGGCACCATTTCAATGACGTTATTGAAACAACGCTCATTGGAATGTTCTACGGCTCTCAGCTTCAGGGCATGCTGCCAAAGCTCCACAGCACTAATTTTGAGGGCATGACGCTGATTCGGCCTTTATACTGCGTTCGTGAGGATGATATAATTTCATGGAAACGGTATAATGATCTTGAATTTATCCAGTGCGCATGCCGATTCACAGAGAACTGCACCATGTGCGATAACGGCGGCGGAGGCTCCAAGCGTCAGGAGGTAAAGCAGCTGATAAAGCGCCTCAGCCGGGATGATCCTCAGATAGAGAAGAGTATTTTCAACAGCCTCCATGCGGTCTGCCTCGACACAATGCCCGGCTATAAGCAGGGCGGCGAGGAGCATAGTTTTCTGGAGAGGTTTAAGGAAAAAGCGTAGAATAGTAAAATGCCGCCGCACGTTATGCGGTGGGGTCTACAGGCATTTTGAGCTTTTGAAAATATGACAAGGCAGGTTTTCAATTGCGGAAACCTGCCGGTTTTTATAGCTCGTAAATAGCTTTTACGGTGAATTGCAATAGCATTTTTTACTTGACGAAAGGCTCTTTGTTGTTTATAATAAGATATATAATATTGGCATCGGTCAAAAGAAGCTGAAAAAGGAGCTAAGGATGCGTAAAATATTAGATGATGACCTTATATATTACATACTTTCCGTGGTCGAAGAAATACCGGTGGGGAAGGTTGCGTCTTACGGGCAGATCGCAAAGCTTATCGGCAGAGACAGAAACTCGAGACTTGTCGGAAAAGTCCTCGGTATGTCTGAATACTATGGAGATTATCCGTGCCATCGTGTGGTTAACCATGCGGGGCGGTTGGCGCCGCATTTTTGCGAACAGCGGTATTTACTTCTTGAAGAGGGCGTTGGCTTTAAGGATAATGGCTGTGTTGACATGAAAAAATTTCAATGGGACCGGTGAACTACCGTGTTTACGGGCGTAGATGAATAGGAATTTATGGAGGTGGCAGGAATCAGCCATGAGCATTCATACAATCAAACAGGCTTTTTATAAATCTATTCCTGTTTTGGCAGGCTATGTTGTTTTAGGTATCGGCTTCGGCATTCTCATGCGTAGTGCCGGATATGGGGTCGTGTGGGCGGCGTCAATGAGTGTTTTTATTTTTGCCGGTTCTATGCAATATGTTGGGGTCGGGCTTCTTTCCGGAGGAGCATCTGCTCTTACAACAGTCATTACAACGATCATGGTGAATGCCAGACATTTGTTCTACAGCATAT
>JAFLUQ010000199.1 GCA_022508735.1 Oscillospiraceae bacterium
AGGTCATCGGCATAACCGAGATATACAAGGCCGGCGGCATACAGGCCGTGGCCGCCGTGGCTTACGGAACCGAAACTATCCCCAAGTGCCATAAGATCATCGGCCCTGGCAACTCCTATGCCACAGCCGCAAAGCGCGTGCTTGCGCAGGAGATCGACGCCGGTCTGCCCGCAGGCCCCAGCGAGTGCATCATACTTGCCGACGAAAAGGCAGACCCCGAAAAGGTGGCCCGCGACCTTATGATCGAGGCAGAGCACGGCCCTGACAGCGCGGCTCTTTTAGTGACCCACTCCAAGGAGCTGGCCGATAAGATCATTCCCATAGTTGAGGCTCAGCTGGGTAAGCTGAGCGAGAAGCGCCGCTCCTTCGTGGAGACCGTGTTCTCTACCTACGGCGGAATTATACTCACCGATTCTCTGGCTGAGTCGGTGCAGTTTGTCAACGACTACGCGCCCGAGCACATGGAGGTTATGTGCGAGAAGCCCTTTGAGGTTCTTCCCGACATTAAGAACGCCGGTGAGATACTTCTCGGCGAATACACTCCCGTAACCCTCTGCAACTTTGTTCTCGGCCCCAACGCCATACTTCCCACAGGCGGCTTCGCCAAGACCTATTCCTCCGTTTCGGTGCTCGATTTCCTCAAGCGCTCCAGCGTGGGCTACGCTTCCAAGGAGGGCTTTGAGATGGTGCGCGGTCACGCCGCCCGCATAGCCAAGGTCGAGGGCTTCGAGACTCACAGACTTGCTGTTGAGGAGAGAGAGTAATGACTAAGGTAACACGCGAGACCACTGAAAGCAAAATAGTGGTAAGCATCAGCCCGGCGCCCATAGCGCCGGACTACCGCAAGAAGATAAACACGCCGCTGCCCTTCCTCAGCCATATGCTGGAGCAAATCGTGTGGCGCTGCGGCTTCAATATCGAGGTGGATATAACCCTCGACAAATTCGATCTGGCTCATGTGGTCTGTGAGGATCTGGGTCAGACCGTGGGCCGTGCCTTTCTGGAGTATTCCAAATCCGTTTCCGGCACAGGCTTCGGCGACGGCATCGGCATTATAGATGAAGCCAAGGCCGACAGCGTTATAAGCCTTGAAGGAAGAAGCCTTTTCAGCTTCTCCTCGGCGGTGGAAATTCCGCCCGTGGCTGAGGGCATGGCCAGTGAAGACCTTCTGGTGTTCCTCGACGGCTTTGCTCAGGGCGCCAACGCCACTGTGCATCTGGACGTACAAAAGGGCGAGAATTCCCACCACATCTGGGAGGCCGCCTTCCGCGCCTTTGGAGTGGCCCTTGGCCGCACCTACGGCGAAAACCCTGCCCGAAAGGGCATGACAAGCGGCGTGGCCGGAGCCATAAAGTACACGGTGGAAGCATGAGACCGGCCGAATTTCTTGATAAATACGATAAAATAATTTTCGATATGGACGGCGTGATAACCAGCGAGCAGAACTACTGGGATATCGCCGCCCTGTCGGCCTACGAGCTGCTTAACGATAAGCTGTACTACGGCAGCGGCTCAGTCGGCGCGGACGCGCAGGAAAGGCGGAAGGAAATACGTGCCGAGCTGTTCGCCGATGACCGGTTTATTACCGCTGTGAAGGATAAGGGCGTGAATTCCAACTGGGATCTCTGCTATCTGGCCTTCTGCTACATGGTGAGCGGCAAGTTTTCAGGCCCCGCCGAGATGACAGAGCACGTGGAGAAGAGCTCGCTTCTGGCCTTTGACCTCTACGCCGAGGCCGCCGAAATGACCGCCGAGACCCTCCATATGAACGTCAGCGAGACCGGGCGCGGCAAGCGGCTTTGGCTGCTGTGCCGGCAGAGGTTTCAAGAGTGGTACTTGGGCGATAAGCTGTTTGAGGATATGTATGGCGAGAAGTCCGCAGGCAAGGGTAAGCCCGGGCTTTGGCAGACCGAGATCCCCATCGTGCCGCTAAGCGGACTTCGTAAAACCCTTACGGCTCTGACGGCGGCGGGCAAGACGCTTGGCATAGCTACGGGCCGCAGCCGCTTTGAGGTTACCGCACCCTTAAGAAGCTGGGACTGCGAAAAGTATTTTGATTTGAGATCCTCTGTAGATTACGACTTTGTGGTGCGCGGAGAGAAAAATCTGCGTGACAGCGGAATAGAAGCCCAGCTCACAAAGCCACATCCGTATATGTTTCTTAAAGCCGTCTACGGCACGGACTACGACGACGTTAAAATATACCGCGGCGAATATGACAGCAGTGAGATAAAAAAGACCCTTGTCGTGGGCGACGCGGGCAGTGATATTCTGGCCGCTAAGGCAATGGGCGCTGACTTTTTAGCTGTGCTAACCGGTGTCAGCGGTGAAAAGGGCCGGGCCTATTTTGAGGAGACCGGCGCGGAGTATATTTTGCCGAATGTGCTTGGAATGGTTGAGGAGTGAAAATAATGGCAATAAAAATTAATGCACCGCTTTCCAAGGCCGAAGCCGGGAGGCTCCGTGCGGGAGACGAGGTGCTTATCAGCGGTTATATCTATACCGCCCGTGACGCCGCCCACAAGCGGCTCTGTGAAATGCTCGACCGGGGCGAGGAGCTGCCCTTTGACATTAAAGACAGCGTGATCTACTATGTTGGCCCGACGCCTGCACGCGAGGGAGATATAATCGGGAGCTGCGGCCCCACTACCAGTGGCCGTATGGACGCCTATGCTCCAAGACTCATAGCTTTGGGAGAAACGGGCATGATAGGTAAGGGAGAGCGCCTACCTTCTGTGGTTGAGGCCATGAAGGAGCACACGGCGGTGTATTTTGCGGCTATCGGCGGGGCAGGGGCACTCTTGGCCAGCACAGTTAAAGAGAGAGTTCCGATTGCCTTCCCGGACCTTGGCGCAGAAGAGATCGTGCGCCTTCGTGTTGAGGACTTCCCGGCGGTGGTGGTGATCGACAGCCTCGGAAATAACGCCTATCGCTCCGAACGGGAAAAGTATGAAATAAAATAAGTTTTTTTATAAATTTATATATGAAAGGAAATGGTAAAAATGGCAACAGTAACAAAGGACATGATAATTCGCGATGTGCTCGCGGTTGACATCAGCACAGCACAGTTCCTCTTTGAGATCGGCATGCACTGCCTGGGCTGCCCCAGTGCCAGCGGCGAGACCCTTGAAGAGGCCTGCGCTGTTCACGGTGCGGATGTTGACGCGCTCGTAGCTAAGATCAACGAGCATCTGGCAAGCAAGTAAAATACGCACAAAAAAGCTCTTGGGAACGGTTTATCCCAGGAGCTTTTTGTTTATGGCACTCCCAGCGCGAGTCGAACGCGCGACTAGCCCTTAGGAGGGGCT
>JAFLUQ010000002.1 GCA_022508735.1 Oscillospiraceae bacterium
TGATCTGCAACGGTTGTTCGGATTGCGGCAAATGCAAGGAGTAATAAGGTGATCGTCACACCATAAAATGGAAACATTTATAAGTTGAAAAACTCACCGTTTTTGATGCCGGATCAGATGATAGGATCATTGTGTAAAAATTAATATATTGATTTTATGGGTAGTTTATGCTATCATAATATCATAGAAAATGCCATTTAGGGAGAGGTTTAAATGAGTACATACACAAGGAGGAAATGTCCGGTCTGTGGCTATGAACTTGAAGGTTGGCATAAAAATAATGAATATTGGCGTGATAAAATAGGAAAACCGTTTGATGAATGTCCTAACTGTAAAAGAAATATTAGAAATAGGCAATACAAGGAATTTATTATGATTGACAAACCTAAGCTATTCATTGTTTTTTATGTTATTGTAGATTTTTTTAAATCACTAATGTTTGGCGGAATGTTAGGTTTGCTTATTGCAGGGGGTATATTGAAAATACAAAGTACGCCCGCAATAATATTTTCCGCTGTTTTGGGCTTTGTTCTTTTGCTGATATTACATTGTGTTTCGTTTAAAAAAGCAATTAGTGAAAGTCTGGAAAGAACTTCTGATTTGGCATATTGTGAGTATTTATATAATAATGGACTTATAAGCGAAAATATACTTCTTGAACAAAAAAATAGACTTTTGAATATTTAAACTAAAATAAAGACACCGGCATTAATGCTGATTACAACGATGAATACGAATGAAAAACGTCTTAAGGACTAAGAAAACAAGAGGTCCCTGCTCAAACTAGAGCAGGGACTTTGGCTTTTTATAGCTTAATAATATTTCTTGCAGTCCTTGAGGTCAGTGACAGTGCGCAGGGCCTCACCGCTGTGGCTTTATTGCATAATGTGAAACACCCCTATTTTAAAGGGTTTTTCAGATTGATGTAATCTGAGCAACGAGTTGTCATTGCAGAGCATATTACATTAATTGATACATATTTTATCGAAAAAACATGCATTTTATTTTTGCCGCAGTTATAGATTTATAGAGACTTTTTATAATAAAATTTACAAAAAAGGCTTGCTAAAGATAGACTATTATGATAAAATAAACGTGCAGTACAAATAAATACCTGATTATCCGAAATATGTGGGTATGTATTTTTATCAAATTTTTGATAAAAATACATGGCTCCTTTTCAGCATACCTGCGTATTGGGATATGTCGGATATTTGTACTGCAACAAATCGGAGTGATGTATTTTTTGTGTGTCGCTTCGGCGGCACACTTTTTATATAAAATGGGAGGAATTTGTATGAGAAAATTACTAAGTCTTATGCTGGCGACTGTAATACTGCTGGCGGTTATGCCGGGAATGACGGTATATGGTGCGGATATTATTGCCAGCGGCGAGTGCGGTAAGCTAGGTGATAACCTCACTTGGATACTAGATAGCGAAGGGACGCTTACCATAAGCGGTATCGGGGCAATGGAGGATTGGACTTATTCTTCTTGGTATTCAACATTTCATCAACATCGTCAAAATATAAAAAATGTCATAATTGAGAAAGGTGTCACAAGCATTGGTGGGAAGGCGTTTTGGGATTGTTATAGTCTTGTGAGCATGAGTATCTCAAATAGCGTCATGAGCATCGGGTATTCCGCGTTTAGGAGCACTCGTCTCACAAACGTGACAATCCCTGATGGTGTCACCAGCATTGGCGATAGTGCGTTTTATAACTGCCACAGCCTAACGAGTGTGAATATACCGAACAGCGTCACAAGCATCGGGGTGGACGCGTTTGGTGACTGCACAAGCCTCACTAGAGTGATTATCCCTGATAGTGTAACAACCATTGGCGATAATGCATTTGGTGGTTGTAGCAGCTTGACGAGCGTGAGCATATCGAACAGCATCACAAGCATTAGGTGGCGAGTGTTTCACGGATGTACCAGTCTCACTAGCGTGACGATCCCAAACAATGTCATAAGCATTGGGGAGCAGGCGTTTTCTAACTGCACCAATCTCAACAATGTGAGTATCGGCAATAGTGTCACAAGCATTGGGGAGAAGGCATTTTCTAATTGCACCAGGCTCAACAATGTGAATATCGGCAATAGTGTCAAAAACATTGGCAATTATGCGTTTTATAACTGCCGCAGCCTCACAAACGTGATAATCCCCGACAGTGTCACGAGCATTGGCAATAATGCGTTTTCTGACTGCCGCAGCCTCACAAACGTGACAATCCCCGATGGAGTCACAAACATTGGTGGTGGCACATTTGATGAATGCACAAGTCTCACTAGAGTGACAATTCCCGACAGTGTCACAAACATTGACCGTTATGCGTTTGCGGGCTGTACTGGCCTTACCAGTGTGGGAATAGGCAACAGCGTGAAAAGTATTGGATATAGAGCGTTTGACAAATGCAACAAACTCACTGATGTTTACTACAGCGGCACAGAGGCGCAGTGGAACAACATTTCTATCGGCGATTATAATGACTATCTCCTTAACGCCACGATTCACTATAATAGCACAGCCTTTAGTGAAGTTGTTAATAATGTCACAATAAATGGTCGCGGAACTGCTTATGGTTGGTTTAGGACGTTAGATAAAAATGGAAATACTGTAGCAAATAAAAATATTACATACTATATTGATGGAGCGGGACCATATACTGGTAAAACAGACAATGATGGTTACATATGTGTTGAGATAAATAATGTTACAAATAGTAAAAGCTATACAGTCCATATATCTGGAGACGGATTGCAGGAAATAGAGAGAAATTTGAACGTCACAGTTAAGCCTATTGAATTTTCTTCTACGTATGAAGCGACAACAAAGCTTGGTGCAAGTGTTGGTATAGGTATTGGGGTAGGAGGAAGCATAGGAAATCTAGAAGCCGAAGCAGAAGTTGCAAAAATAGGGGCAGATGGCTCAAATAAAAAGGGTTTGTCGATAACTCAGGAATACAAAGGTAATAAAAATAAACTATCTATTACCGCTAGGGAAAATTCAGCAGTGGCAATATCTGCAAAGGCTGGTTTGTTTGCAGGGGCGAAAGCCACGGGCTTAGCCGGAGTTGAGGCAAGCGTGGGCGATGTTAGCGGCAAGGCCTCTTTAGGAACTACTGTTGGGGTCACATATGAGGATGATGATTTTAATATAAATGATACCGATGATGTATGGAATTTATCTAAGTTTATGCTTAGTGTGTTTTTGGATAATATGAATTCAAATGCAGCATCGCGCTACGTCGTAAATAAACTTATAAATGCCCCGGTATCTTCATATAGTCGAGGTAATACGGCTTCGCTGAG
Organism: Oscillospiraceae bacterium; assembly: GCA_022508735.1. GTDB lineage: Bacteria > Bacillota > Clostridia > UMGS1883 > UMGS1883 > JAFLUQ01. Next base: position 3,313 of record JAFLUQ010000002.1, read on the forward strand.
CGCCGGTGCAAATCTTGGTATAATTGAGGCCGATGTTGTAGGTGTAAAAACATCAGCTACGTTAGGTGGAATAGATGCGTCATCAGTTTTCAGCTACTCTGCTGAACGTAAAAATGATAATTCTGTAAAATATAAAAGTAGCATTACTACCGATGCCGGATATAAACTCTTGGATATTTCAGTGGGAGGGAAAGTAAGTGATGACTACAAAGCATCGACAGGAACTTCTGCATTTGGCGGTAGCTTTATAAATAATGCTCTTGAGCTGCAAGCAAAAAATGACGGGAGCGGCAAGTTGAGTGAATTAGCCTTAATAAGCAAAAAAAATGATGAAAGCAATATTTTCTGGACACACAAGACAAGAACCGATAAATATAAAATAAGCTTTAAAGATAATGCCGCTAATACAGTGGCAGATAAATACAGTAAACTATGTGACTTCTCAAATGGTAACAAAGGCTTTTTTGGAGTCAATGAAATGAATATGGCCGTCAATACAATTATTAATTCCAATGAGCAAGGTTTATACTCCACCACACATGAGTATGAGCAGGGGTTAGACTTTGATATTTCTGCAAGTATACAGCTTCTTGCAAAAATTGGAGGCAGTGTTGGATTATCGGGAATTGAAGGCTATGAGTATGAAAGTGAGAGTGGATTTTTTAATAATAATACAATATATTTACAGTCGCAGTCCGATATAGAGCGTGAAGTTAACAATAGGTTTATCAGTGTCGGAGATATAATAAATTCTACAAAAAAAGAAATGGCAGATTTCCTGTCATCCTGTTGGGACAGCGCTATAGGCTGGATTGGTGATGCTACAGATAGTATGGTAAAAGCAAGCCAGGCTGCTGTTGGCTGGGTGGGAAATCAGTCAAGTAATGTTAAGAATTGGTTTATAGATATAACACACCCGACAGACAGAGTTGAATCAATGTCAATTCTTGCAATAGATGATGAAGTCTCGCTCTTCTCAACCTCGTCTATTGCAACAACTGTTGGCAATCCGTATATTATAAGCGTAACTGACGAGAGTGGCACAGAAGTCACAGACTTTACCGAGAACCCGCTGTTATTGATGCTGGAATATACACAGGCGCAGCTCAATGCTGCAGGCATTTCAGATATAAAAGATATTGCAGTATATTATTGGGACGAAGATAGATGCGTATATGTTTATATGGGCGGCGAACTTGACAGAGCCAATATGCGTATTGAGACCGAAATCATCAAACCTGGTCAGTATATCTTGGCCGCCGATAACTGCCCTCCAGCTGTTACGGAATTTAAGACCTCTGATAATGGGAGTATGCCAAATATATCTGCTGTTGTGAGTGACTTGAGTGGAATCGTTGATTTTAACTTTATGATTGACGGCGAGACAGTTGTAAATATGGACAATCTTAAGGATTATTATGATTTTACCACTGCGGAGTTTATTTATCCGATAACCAACAAGCTTGCTGAAGGCGCGCATACGGCGGAAATATACGCTGCTGATTCAGCCGGAAATGAACTTAATCCTCCGGCAATGCTGAGATTTACTATTAATAATAAAGCGCCGTCTATAGATGGAGTTTCTGAGCTACCGAATACTATTTCAGGATCAATAGAAATGAGCGCACAGGTATCCGGTGATGATATTTCTTCTGTCTTGTTGAATATACGTGAGGAAGACGCGCTTGGAAATAGCACTTATACGTCGTATGTAATGACTAAGCAGGATGGAGAGTACTCCGCTACTGTTGAGAATATCACATCCGGAAAAATAATATCTGTATGGGTGAGCGCGTATAATACTGATGGCAATAGCGAAGAAAGTAAACATCAACGCATAATATCCGCACCGGCGGATGGCTCCGCAATGCTTGTTGTTACGTCTGCCAAAGACAATTGTGTAGAAGTTAAACCTGTAAACTATGCAATGGAAAATGGCGGCAAAGTTATTCTCGCGGTATACGATTCTGATGGAGAACTAATACAAGCACTTACAAAAAATGTTTCAGACACAGTTATATTTGAAAATGTAGATATAAACGGTTATAAAATCAAAGTAATGTTATGGAACAGCGTAAACGAAATGTCGCCATTGTCAAATTATACAGAGCTTGATCTGTAAAAAGTGATTCATATATAGCAAGGGCTATGGAACCTGTTTCCATAGCCCTTTTTATAAAAAAATTCACATGATGAGTTGATAACTATAAACATATAAAACTAAGACAAAAGTAAGTTTCGGTATGACTGAGGGCTGAACAGCGTTGGTAATTCCTGTGATGGAGCATTATATAGGAGACAAGCGTACAAAATGACTATATTTGACATTAGTCTGTCTGAGACGGATGCCTTTTTGATAGCATTATAATAGAGGGAATATTTACGCTTTACATTTCCAGAACTCTTGCGGAGCAAATGGATGGAACTATCGCCGCACAGTATATTGATCCATTTAAAGGAGAGAAGAAAGGTAAATAAAACGGACAACCATCGGTAGATGGCCGCCCGTGATAGTAATGCTATATCATATCTTCAATACCGCCTTTTAGGCGGTGAGCATATGCTGCCACTTCCATAGGATGCTCAAACCGCCTGTTCACTGGTGGTTATGATTTTAATAATACTTCTTACAATCCTTCAAATCCGTGACGGTGCGAAGCGCTTCACCAAATCTCTGGAAATGCACGACCTCTCTCTCGCGAAGGAACCGGATGGCATCTATAACGTCCGGGTCGTCGGCAAGGCGGAGGATATTGTCGTAGGTAGCTCTGGCCTTCTGTTCGGCAGCCATGTCCTCGGTCAGGTCGGCAATTACGTCGCCCATAGACTGAATTGTGGCGGCGCTCCATGGAACGCCTGCCGCATTGACGGGATAGACGCCTGTGCCGTGATCAACATAGTAGTCGGCAAAGCCGCCCTTCTTGATCTCCTCTTCAGAGAGTCCCTTTGTGAGCTGATGCACGATGGTGCCGACCATTTCAAGGTGGCCCAGCTCCTCGGTGCCTATATCGTTCAGTATGCTCTTTGTGACCTCAGTGGGCATGGCAAAGCGCTGGCTGAGATAGCGCAGGCTTGCGCCAAGCTCGCCATTTGGGCCTCCGTACGGCAACTGCTAAATAGGTGGTTAAATAAAAAGATTTACCGCGATTTCATCACGTTTTTTAACTATGTTTGAGACAACTGTGCGGACGGCGGTGTTCTTTTCAACGTTACTTTTATCCGGATCCTTTACGATGGAAAGGACATCGGCAATCTTCAGGCGTAGTTCAGCGTCACGGTCCTCAAGGTTGGGGCTTGGAGCGGGCTTAATCTGTTCCTTTATGCTTTCAATCTCGGCGGTCAGTTTGGCCTTGTTGGTGCTGTACTCCTCAAGAGTATCTATACCGGCTTCATATGCCTCACGGACACGGCGCAGGCGTTGCTCAGCGTTATACAGCATTGCAGCGTACATATCTGCATCGGACTTTTCGGGTAATTCTGTTTTTTTATATGCCACTGATACGCCATCGGTCGCACCGTTAGAGAAGTTTTCAAGTGCGGAAATAACATATTGACTGATTTTTTTGGCATTTATGCTTCCATTACCGGGACATGTGCCCTTGTTTTTATTATTGCAGTAATAATTCCCCGCGCAGTTCACAACTATACCGCCACACTCGTCGCAGTGAATCAGCCCAACGAGCCAGTGACTTATGCTGTCTCGTGGTTTTATATACTTGCGGTACTGGATCTTTATTGCCTTAAGCTTCTCCTGAGCCTGATCCCACAGTTCGACGCCTATAAGCGGCTCATGGGTACCGTCCACGATCATGCTGTCAGGATTGCTGTAGTTACGTGAAGTCGACCCAGTGGGCGTCCAACGTATTTTCCCGATATACACAGGATTATTGAGCCAGTATTCCACGGTTCGGTTCTCTATTTTGCTTCCTCGGTGGGTGCGCACACCCAAAGCGTTCAACTCTTTGGCTATACCGACCATGCCTTTACCGCCGACAAACTTTTCAAAGGCCGCGCGGACGACGGCAGCTTCCTCCGGCACGATCTCAAGCTGCTTGTTTTTCATTGTATACCCGAAAGGGGGAATAGAGAGCGGTTCTCCACGGCGGGCCTTTTCGGTCATGCCGCGCTTGACCTCTTCGGCAAGGTTTATGCTATAGTATTCGTCCATGGCCTCGATAAGGGCCTCTATCAGTATGGACATCTTATCATCGCCCAAAGACTCGCTGACGGATAGCACCTCAATTCCAAGCTGTTTACGGAGCATAGATTTATATACAATGCTATCCTCACGGTTACGTGCGAAGCGGCTGAACTTCCATAATATGATGGCGTCAAAGGGCTTGGGCTTACTTTTTGCGAGACCTATCATCTGCATGAATGCCGGCCGCTTCTCAGCCTTGCGGCCGGAGATACCTTCGTCCATAAATATGTAGTCGCCGGGAATAACAAAGTTGTTCCGTTTGGCGTAGTCGCGTATCACTTTGAGCTGGCTTTCGGGGCTATATTCAACCTGATCATCGGTGGACACGCGGATATAAGCCGCTGCGATACGCACAGAGGATCCTCCACTTGAATTTTTAGGCATAAAAAACACACTCCTTTGTTAAAATTTTATTGACAATTGGGGAGTGTATGTGATACAATTTTATTGAAGTGTGGGTTTGTATTCATATACACTCCTGCTCAACGGCTTCGGTGTTGGCGCACCGGGGCCGCTTTTTTATTTATTTAAAACAAGCTTGCACAATTCATTAGTTGTTTCTACACATATGCAGAGAATACGAGCCACCCTTCTTCTCCCGAGATATAATATTTTCTTTTTCTAATTCTCTTAATAGTTTCTGAATATCTGATTTTAATTGAGGGTGAAAATATGAATATATATTTTTTTGTAAAATTCCATCGTTACCATCGATAGTTTTCACTAAATCATTTTTTAATGTTCTCTTTTGACGATACAATTCAACATAACTTTCATAATTATTCGTCAAATCATTTTTCAGTTTTTCAACATCATCTATATAGCTACGAGGCGTACTGTTACTGCTATCACTGAACATCCACATATCCTCAAAATAAAAGGTTCCGCCTTTAGTTCCGCTGCAAAATTTCCTGAATCTGTAAAAGACATCTATAGCTTTATCGCATAACCGTATATGCTCATCTACATCAAAACCAGGATATGCGACAGCTTCTGAAGATAAATTATAAATGTTGTTCTCATATATCGAAATTTTTTCGGAATTTCGCTGACTGAACTGAAAACTTAATTCTCCGTCTCTATAAGAGCGGTGAGGCGTAGACGAATGTTCTTCAATAGCTTTTCGTTTGCCTAATTCTATTAAATATGGGACTTCTTCGTCAGAAATGGGTTTGCCATCGGCCCGAAAAATTATATTTTTGCCGTGTATGTATATGTCAGAGAAAGTGTCTTTTTCTGTTTCTTCTACTGTATCAGTGTCATTTGATGTAATATCATTTTTTTCTTCAGAAATAAGTTTATTTTTCCTCAATAACAAATATGATGGCACTCCAAATAGAGAGCATACAAAAATGAGTATAAGTCCAGAGAGTATTATTTCTGATAAAGAAGCGTTGAAGGAAATAAGCCTATTGATCGTGCCAATGCTTAAGAAAATTCCCACAACACACATAATCAGAAAACATATGCCTATTATAGTTCGTATTATTTTTATTGTTTTTTTCATATTCGCACACTTTCTTATACAACGTCACTCTGGAAGGCTACAGCCTTACCGAGGATATGAATATGGTCAAGCTGCTCGTCCCTATATACAAGCGGGGGATATTTGGTGTTTTCTGCCACAAGAGTCAACTGTTGCTGTTCCTTATCGTAGTATACACGCTTCAACGTGGCTACGTCATCAATTACGACAGCGGCAATTTCGCCATCAACTACTATAGGTTGTTGGCGTATAAAAGCTATATCACCGTCCATGATTCTTGCATTTATCATGCTGTCACCCTTGGCTCTTAGGCAAAAGTCCGCTCGGATATCCGCGCCAGCTTCAACATAGCTTTCCCTGTCCTCATTGGTAAATATAGGTTCTCCACAGGCAATTTCCCCGAGAAGAGGAAATTTTTTTGTTTCTATAGGAAAGATATTGTCATATTTGAATACAGAAGTTTCGCTTTTGGTAGACTTGGGATTTTGCTCGTCACTTCGACCAGTAAGGTAATCTAAAGATACATTAAACAAATCTGCTAACATTTGCTGCTTCTGATAATCCGGTTTTGCATGGCCGCGCTCCCATTGACTGATAGTGCTGGAATCTACAAATAGTTTCTTTGCAATATCTTTCTGCTGAAGATTATTAGCTTTACGAAGAGTCTTTAATCTTTCTGCAAACATATGTATCACCTCTTTGTGTTGAAAATAATTCATCTAAAATATAAGTTGTCATTCGTGTATACTCCTCTCCAAATATGCTTTGTACTTACACCCGGCCTCTTACTTCGACAACCTTGCCGAGAATAATGACGGGCAACGTTTCTATATCCTTCGGGGTATAGAAGGTAGGCTCATAAGAACAACTACTATTTAAAGGCACAAGCATTATGCCTGTGTCTTTTTTTAATACTTTTTTTACTGTGGCAAAATCACCATTTACCAAAACGACGGCGATCTCTCCATTTTCTATATAATCTTGTTTACGCACAATTACAGTATCCCCGTTAAACATTCGAGGTTCCATGCTGTCGCCTTTGATTTTCAAAGCGAAGAACTCGCCTGTAGCGGCCATTTTAGTGGAAATTTCCTCGTAGTCGATTATATTTTCTTCAGCATAGATGGGATATCCGGCGCGAACAATGCCAAGAACGGGAATTTTTACACCTTTTAATTGACTATAGGGGAGAGATGGCGTGCCGCTTTCTAATCGAACATCACTACGCCCCAATATGTAATCAATTGATGCATTCAGCAATTCTGAGAGTCGGATAAGGCTCTCATTATCAGCTTCATATTTGCCAGTTTCCCAACCTGAAAGTGTTGCCTGTGTAACACCGAGCAGCGATGACAACTCTACCTGCGTTAATTTTAATTCTTTTCGTAGCTCTTTAATACGATTCATATGTTCACCTTCTTGCCGATATAAGTCTTGCTTATATTATAAGCTAATTTTATATGTTTGTAAATATGTAATTTATAAAAAGAAAGAAATATAAAGAAAATTTATAAATACTATTGACAAACTCATAAAGTTGCTTTATAATATAAATGAACTTTATAAAAAATTGAAATGAGGTGACCTAAAAGAATGACAGGAATAGAGAGAATTAGAAAGAAACAAAACATGACGCAGATCGAGTTGGCCAAACATATGGGAGTTACGCAGGCCAATGTGTCACAGTGGGAAAGCAATGTGGCGAAGCCCAGAGCAGAAAACCTCATAAAAATGTCCGTGCTTTTTGGCTGCACGATCGATGAGCTGCTGAAGGACGCGTAGGGGGGAGGTGAATGGAAATGGATAAGGTACAAACAACAATCCGCCTGCCGTTTGATCTGAAAGACAGATTACAACAGGAGGCGGACAGGCTTGAGACCGACGAAAGCGAGATTATAATTATGGCTCTAAGAAAATTGCTTTCCGATAAAGAAAATCAATGTTTATCTTACGTAAAATTGGCAGGGCATTCTTTGAAGCCGAATAAAAACCGCGGCTATGGAACAAAAGAAGTTAGTCAAGGAAATCTTCAATAAATTTTTTTCTTTCAAGGCAATCTATTTCTCGAAGTATATCTACATTGAATATGTCTTCCAACTTTAAATTCGTATATATACGATTTAATATGGTCAAGACTTTAAGACTGACCTCATATTCGCTGCGAATACCCCAAAAGAAGTGAGCTAATTCCTCTATCATGCTTGAGCAGACAATTTCAGGATGATTGATATTCCATTTATAAAATGGGTAGACAATTATTGGAGTAACAATAGCCAATTCATTGGGTTCGAGTGTTATTGAAATTGTATCTTTATCTGTAAAAATACAAGTTACAAATAAGAGATGATCCGTATCAACGAGAAGACCGTCGTTTTCCATCTGATCAGCAACTGCATTTACGCAGCAAGAGAAAAGATTCGCTATTTCGGCGGGAATATCACATGTGGCTACAACGAGTACATGGGCTTTCAAGCGAGGGTCAATAGATGGGACTACAATATCTTTTTTCGCTTCTATTAATGCCATGTGTTCATTCCTCCAATTTTTTACAATTTGATTCATTATATCACAATATCTCTAAAAAGTCAACAGGAGGCAGTTATGGGATTCATTAAAGCATCAATAAAGCGTAATGGAGATGCAAAATTTAGAATGTTTGCGAGGCCTGAAGAAGCTTTGGCCCTTTTGGTCTGCATATTTGAGAACATCGTGCAGAAGTTGATCGAATGTAAGGGCATGAGTAACACAGAGGCAAGGAAGTTCTTAATGGAAATATTGAACGAGCAATTGACAGATAGGTAATAGGACAAATCAAGCGCTAAATAAACTAAATGGAAGGAGGTTTTATCATGGGAAAAACGTCGAACAAGGAATATAAAGTGACCTGCACACTCACAGATCGATCCACAGGGATAACAAAAAACGTGGACGATCTGACTGAGGCAGAGCGCCGTAAAGCGGCCGTCATTATGGGTATGCGAATGCTAAAGCAGCATTATGGACCGAACTGTGTTATTACGCTGACAGATCCCGGAGCGGAGGAACGCTATGGGATAAGGTCAATGTGAGGCGGTTTCGTCCGCCTTCTATAGCGGACAAGCCCGGACTAATCGAAAGAAGGTGATGTTATGTTTAAATCATGCGATTACTGCGGTGCACATCTTGACCCCGGGGAACATTGCGACTGCCGGGACGACATCAAACAGAAGGAAGGTGAACAAATGAACGCAATGAGAGAGCTGGATCTTGAGGAAATCAAAAACAGGCTCGAGGACATAAGGGGCGAGCTTGAGCAGATCGCCGCAAATGAGAGGTTTGCTATTGGATATAGTATGGGGGATCCAGTGTCCGAGGAGCAGTACGAAGAGGCAGAGCAGGCAGTCTGTAACGTAGCCGACGCGGCTTCACGAATTGAAGAGGCAATAGAATTTGTACAGGAGGCGCTCAAATGAGACATAAAATCAAAAAAACCGCCCATACGGCGGCTACAGCGGTAATCATGCTGGTGTTGATGTTAGCGGCAAGCTGCTCTGACATATCCGTACCGGTCAGCCCGTGGGCGTTACTCATGGTATGCTTCGCCGCCGGCATAGGGCTGTTGGTATTCGTTAAAACCGACTGTTAGGGGGCGAGGTTGTGGGCTGGCTATGTTTTGCTCTGCCGGCGTTTTGCGTGATAGTTGCGCTGTTGCTGCTCAGAGCAGGAAGGTGAAAAGAAAAATGCTCCCGGGAGGGTGGAGCCTCCGGGGAGCGGTAGAAAATCTTTCCGAAAAATTTTCTATTGATTATTATAACACATTCAAAAGTAAAAGTCAAGATTTTTAAGGTAAAACATCATGAAATATAAAAGTTTTGAGGACATGCCCACATGGGTATCCGTCCCGGAAGTGGCGCAGTTTATGAAGATAAGCGAGTCAGAGGTCTACGCCATGATAAGAAGAAAAAACCTCACTGCAACAAAAATAGGCAACAGGCCGTATTCGGTAAACAAATACCGACTTATAGGAAAGGAGTAAAAACAATGATTAAACAACCCAACGAACTTACATTTAACGATAAGAAATTTTCAATGATCCTTTATGGAGCCCCCGGCGTCGGCAAGACAACCCTTGCCTTATCCGCCCCCAACCCCATCCTTATTGACTTCGACCGCGGCGTATCCCGTGTGAAGGCATACCACAGAACGTTGACCATTGTATGCAGCACATATGAGGAGGTGCTGAGCGACATTGAAGCTCCAGAGATCAAAGACTGTGAAACAATCGTCATAGACACCGGCGGCAGCTTTGTCAGTTTCCTTCAGGCGTGGGCAATGAGGATCAATCCAGCTGTAAATCGTCAAAAGGACGGGAAAACAATTTCTCAAAAGGGCTTCGGGGCGGTAAAACAGGAGTTTCAACGTTTCACGAACTATGTCCGAGATACACTGGACAAGAATGTTATCTATGTTTTCCACTCTGACGAGCAAAAGGATAAGGACGGTAATCCTCAGTACCGGATTCTGTGCGAGGGCGCGGCAAAAAATATTGTATGGCAGCCGTGCGACTTCGGGGGATACGTACAAATGGTCGGCAACAACCGTGTTGTGACGTTTTCGCCAACACAGGAATTCTTTGCCAAGGGCTGTTATGGCATCGAGGGGCAGATGGTCGTTTCCACGATCGGCCCAACCGACAAGAATAATTTTATTACCAACCTCTTTGCGATGGCACGAGAGAATATCGCCAAGGACGCTGAAGCGTTTGTACCTCTGAAGGAGCAATACGATAAGACCATGGCCGAGGCTACGGCCACCATTGATGCAATCGAAACGGCAGAGGACGCAACTCACGCAATCTTCGTCCTTTCGCAGCTTGAACACGCGCTGACGTCAAAGAGGGAGGCAAGCGCCATGTTGAAAGCCAAGGCGGATGAGCTTGGTTTTGTCTTGGATAAAGAAAAAATGATGTACAGGGAGGCGGAGTGACATGAGCTATCTGATCACGCAAACGCTGATTGGCTCGTGGAACTATATGCATTCGTGTCGTGAAGAATGCCAGAAAGATGCCTACAATGACTTTCTTCGGACACTCAACCGAATTCCCCAAGAGACCACCCCGGCAATGCAAAACGGTATTGATTTTGAAAATGAGGTGTATAAAGCGGCTGCGGGTATATCCCGCACCGCTCACCCTAAATGGGAAAGTGGAATAAATGCCGTTGCGGCGATCATAAAAGGCGCTCCCGTACAGGTAAAGGCACAGCGCGAATTGACTATCGGCTCAATGGATTTGCTTGTGTACGGCATTATGGATGCGATTAAAGCGGGCAAAATTTACGACGTGAAATTCAGCAACAAAAGCTTCAGCTCCGTTGATCTTGCCGGTAAGTATCTCGATTCTCCACAGCACCCAACTTACTTCTATCTCGAACCTGAGGCGCAGGAGTTTCAGTATCTGGTTTCTGACGGCGTTGACCTGTATACGGAAGTATATACACGGGGGAACAGCAGGCCGTTTAAGGAAATCGCGGAAGAATTCCTCTCATCGCTTGATGCTATGAATTTACTCGACGCCTATAAAGAAAATTGGGAGGCAAGATGAGTATGGAATATTTATTCCGCGGGCGGACTAATACCATAGTCGATGAATGGATTTATGGGGAACACTATACGTTTAAGACCAACGCCTTTATTAGTCCGTCAGGTGCGCCGTGTTCCCTTTCGGTATACCCCTCCAGCGTCGGCCTATGGTCGGGATTGACTACCACTGGTAAAGATCCCGTGAAGGTGTTTGAGGGGGATATAATAGCCACATTGGATACTAATGGCGTTGTCGTCAGGTCCGGCATAGTGAGGCTTGGTCGGTACAACAGTGACGGAGACCATCATATGGGTTTTTATGTAGAATGGGTGTCTGGTACGGCCAAATCTGCTACACGTAAAGACCTGATCTACTGGATCGAGTATGCCGGTGCTCAGGTGATCGGCAATACAACGGATAATCCTGAATTGGTGGGGGTGACAGAAAAATGACACGAGAAGAAGCACTGGCTGTAGCAAAACCTATATTGTTCAACACCGAAATGGTACAGGCTATACAGGACAATAGGAAGAGCGTGACGCGACGGATAATCAAGCCTCAGCCGACCACCGAAACTCCTATGTATTGCTACGCCGCAGGAAGAAATAAAGATATAGGCAAATGGGTTGATAAAGCGGGACATCAGTGGGCGCCCCCCTGCAGAGCTGGCGATATCCAATATGTTCGAGAAACGTGGTTTTACGAGTATCATATGCACGACTTAACCGAGGGAAAACCCGATTTGCCGTCCGGGCGGTATTTGCACCGTTTCGTATTCAAAGCACAGGATCCAAACTATTCTGTTGACCTTGGAGCTATGGCCAGCGGCTGGCGACCGTCTATTCATATGCCAAAAGAAGCCGCTCGGATATTCCTACGGGTGACAGAAGTGCGAGTGGAGCGGTTGCAGGATATGCGTCTTGTTGACTGTTTGGCTGAGGGCGTACTCCTTTCCTCGATTGAGAAAATGGATTTTATAAAAGGCCCTCTTATAGCGAGAGAAAGATATGCAGGGGTATGGGACAGCACCATTCCCAAGAAAGAACTTGCACGTTACGGCTGGGGCGCAAATCCGTGGGTGTGGGTAATTGAATTTGAGCGGATGGAGGTGCAGTGATGAACAGACTGACAGAATACCGCCTCAACACGGTACATATAGACAGTCGCCACACTATAAGCCTTGCTGCTGGCATGTACATAGGCGAACCCATAGACCGTCTTGCCGACTACGAGGACAGCGCCCTTGAGCCGCAAGAAGTACAGCGGCTGGCGAAAGCAAAAGCCGAGGGGCGGCTTGTGGAGTTGCCTTGCGAGGTTGGCAACATGATCTATGTCATTGGGAGCGAGATTGAGCGGAAAGGCAGAAGGAAAGTTACGGTTGACCGCATTGCAGAATATCAGGTGGCTCATATCCTCCTTGGAAATCAAGTATGTCTGGTTTATTATAATGAATCGGGTTTACCTGTTGTTGTAACCCCTGACGAAATAGGTCATGCGGTATATTTCACCCGTGAGGAAGCGGAGAAAGCATTGAAGGAGGACGACAATGGACGTAGCGAGTAGCGCCGAGCTTTTCGGCAAGGTTGTTGTGGTGACGGGAATGAAGGAAATTCCGATGTGCTGTGATGAATGTGCAATTTGTACGGAAACTTTTGGCGGCGAGTGGTGTGATTGGCTTAAGACTGGCCAGCCAATATCGCAGATTGTAGACATCCGTCAAAAACGACTGCCCGACTGTCCGCTCCGGCTGGTGGGGAGGTAGGGTATATTATGACACTTGGAAGTTTATTTGACGGAATTGGAGGCTTTCCCTTAGCCGCCACGATATCGGGGATAATGCCCGTGTGGGCATCAGAAATCGAGCCGTTTTGTATAGCGGTCACTAAAAAGCACTTTCCCAACATGGTACATTTAGGGGATATCACGAAAATAGACGGACGTAAGATCCCGCCCGTGGACATAATCACCTTCGGCTCTCCGTGTCAGAATATGTCCGTGGCAGGGGATAGAACGGGACTGGAAGGAGACCAAAGCCGACTGTTTTATGAGGCTATACGAATTATATACGAAATGAGGGAAGCGACAAATGGAGCAGCTCCAACTTACATTGTATGGGAGAACGTCCCAGGAGCCTTTTCCAGTAATGGAGGAAGAGACTTTCAGGCCGTGCTCTCGGAAGTCACAAAGGCCAATATTCCAATGCCTCGAAGTGGACGGTGGGCAAACGCCGGAGTGGTTCGAGGGGGGGCAATTACTTTCGCATGGCGGCTCCTCGACGCTCAATATTGGGGAGTCCCCCAGCGTCGCAAGAGAATCTACGCTGTCGGAAGTTTTGGAAGCCGAAGTGCCGAAGAAATATTATTTAAGCCCGAAAGCGTGTCAGGGGATTATTCGCCGTGCGGAGAGGCGGGGCAAGGCCCTGCCGCCGCTACTGATGGAAGCGCTGAACAACATGATACAGCTCGGCGAAGCACAGTAGTATTTGACGGTAGTCAAATAACATGTCCTACAAATAAAAGCAATCCTAATATTAACGCACAAGTACATACGCTATCAAAAACTAATGCAAATAGCGCTATCCTTTGTATTATCAACGATCGAGGCGGCGAGAGCATAACAGTTGAAAAAGATAGTATATCTCCCACGCTGAGAGCCCAGTCTCATGGGAATTTGCCTGTAGTGTGTGTTCGGGAACGATGCGGCTGTGAGGGAGGCGGAAAAGGGTGCTTAGTGCAAGAGAATATAACTGGAACGCTTGCTACGAATAACGACCAATTTGTTGTTTGTGCAGCGGGATTTTGCCCCGAGCAGTCAGCGAAAACTCGCGGAATTGGTTATGAAGAAGAAAAAAGTCCCACACTTAGGACTGGAGTTGTCCCAGGATGCATATATGCCATAGACCGTGCCGCCTTTAATCAGGGCACAAATGCACAGTGCGATTTTGAAATATCGGACAAAGGCATTGCTTCTACGCTTGTGGTTAAAGGCCCTTCGGAGGTGGCGTATGGGATTAGTTCTGACAACAGTAACGCCATGAAATCACCAAACCCGCACAGCGGCATTTATGAAGCAAAAACCGCCAGGACACTGGATTGCAACGGCGGAAATCCATGCTGTAATCAAGGAGGAGTTGTAATAGTACAGCCTGCTTACGCCATTGGAAACGGACAGTCCAATCAAACGGGAACAGAGTTGTCTGATCGATCCGGAACATTGAACTGTATGCACGATCAACAGGAGGTTATATATCCTACTGAAACAAAATTTTGGGAAGCATATCAACATCATGGCTATAGGCAAAGCGAAAGTGCAGGAACTTTAACAATGGGACAAAATGACCATGTGCGTGGAGATACGCCGATAATAACACAAAGCTATGGAGCGAACTGCCGTAACGACACCTTGAACGAAGAATTATACCCGACATTGCAGGCAAAAGAAAGTGGCGGACAGTCTCTAAATTACAGTGGTGTATTACTTCAAAAAATATGGTGCTGGATAGCCCGTCGCCTTATTCCGCTGGAATGTGGCCGGTTGCAGGGGTATCCTGACCATTGGACCGACATAGGGCCGTGGACTGACGATAAAGGCAAGTTACATAAAGAAAGCTCAGACACATCGCAGTATCGGGCGTACGGCAACAGTATTGCCGTACCATGCGGTTTGAGAGTTATCGGTGCTATTGCGGAATATGAGAGGAGTAAAAAACCATGCTTAACCACGTTACATTACAGGGCCGCATTACCCGCGACCCGGAATTAAAAACAACTACGAGCAGCGTAAGCACCTGCAGCTTCACGCTGGCGGTGGACAGGAGTTATAAAAGCGGCGAGCAGAAGGCCGATTTCATCAACTGTGTCGCATGGAGAAGCTCAGCAGAGTTTATAACGAGATATTTCAAGAAGGGCGATATGTTCCTCGTTGAGGGCAGTATCCAGACACGCAGTTGGGAGAAGGACAGCAAAAGGTATTACGCAACTGAGGTCTTAGTGGACAGAGTACACTTCTGCGGCCGGCAGGAAACGCAGCCTACTTTGGGAGCTCCGGCTACTGAAGAAGCACCGGCTGCGGCATACGGCGGACTCGGTGAGCCGATAGTGTTGACCGGCTCGGAAGATGATTTGCCGTTTTAAGATGTTCGGAAATTCCGAACAAGTTGGGGAGTGGTAAAAATTGAATGCTGTAATCAAATATCCCGGATCAAAATGGTCTATCGCAAAATGGATCATAGACTTCTTTCCTCAGCACCACAGCTACTTGGAGCCCTTCTTCGGATCCGGCGCTGTGCTTTTCACCAAGAAGCGGAGCGCCATAGAGACGGTGAACGATCTTGACGGTGATGTTGTTAACTTTTTTGACTGGATAAAGAAGGATACCGAAAAACTGGCAAGAGCCATCTACTGGATACCCTATTCGCGAGAGGTATATGACAGAGCGTGCGAGGCACGGCACATGGAAACGGACAGTTTTCAGAGAGCCTGTGATTTTTGCGTAAGAATGATGCAGGGTCACGGCTTCCGCACTAACGGAGGGAAGGTCGGATGGAAGAACGATGTACAAGGGCGAGAAGCTGCCTATGCTGCCATTGGTTGGTGCAAAATGCCGGAAGTGATACTTGAAACTGCAGAACGGCTGCGAGGCGTGCAGATAGAGAACCGCCCGGCCGTGGAAGTTATATCACGCTTCAACTATGCAAATGTTCTGATTTACGCTGACCCACCGTATCTGCTCAGCACCCGGCACGGAAAACAGTATAAATGCGAAATGACCGATGCCGACCACGAAGAATTGCTTGAGGCATTGAAAGTGCATAGAGGGCCGGTGCTCCTCTCGGGATATGACAGTGACCTATATAACACTACTTTGCGTGGCTGGTACCGGAAGGAGATATCAACTATGGCACAGACCGCCGCCAAACGCCGAGAGGTTCTGTGGATGAATTATGAGCCGCCATGCCAGCAATTAGAAATGGAGGACACTACATGAAACCTATATATAAGCCGCGAGGAGCGGCTAAGGAATACGGAGATCTTGCTATTAACATATACACAGGCTGCCCGCATAGGTGTTATTACTGCTTTGCGCCCAGCGTGAAGCGCCAGGATAGGGAAGAATTTCACAGCCACGTTGAACCCAGAGAGGGCATTGTTGAGGCCGTAGCCCGACAGCTGGAGCGTGAGAAGATCACGGACAAGCTGATACACCTTTGTTTTACCTGTGACCCATACCCGACAGGATATGACAGCACAGCCACACGTGAGATCATAAAACTTTTGAAGGACAGCGGGAACCATGTACAGATACTCACAAAGGGCGATGGCAGCAGGGATTTTGATTTGCTTGACGAAAACGATTGGTATGGCATTACATATACAGGGGCCAAGCTTTCACAAGAGATCGGTGCTTACGACCCTAACTCTCGGCTATGTGACCTTGTAACCGCAAAACATCAAGGAATAAAAACATGGATATCTTTTGAACCGGTAATAAATGCCGCTGATGTACTTGATCTTATTTACGGCAGTGTTTACACATACGTTGACCTCGTAAAGATCGGCAAACTTAACTATCACCCCAGCAATATTAACTGGAAAGAGTTTGGCAACGAGGCGGAGGCGCTCTGCAAAGCTCGCAATCTGAACTACTACATAAAGGATTCGCTGCGGAAGGAAATGGAGGTTTAGATATGGCATCATTCAGAAAATGCCCTCGATGCAGTAAATTATTCGAGGGGCGAAAGAAGTATTGCCCGGAGTGCCGCTCGATAGTGGACAAGGAAATCCGAAAGCGCTACGCAGATGCTCACAAGGCCGAAGCAAGGGAATATATGCGGAATTACCAACAACTACGCAAAAAACCTGCCATATGTAAGGACTGCGGCAAGGAATTTAAGCGGACAGGACCGCGTCAGGAGTGTTGTACCGCCTGTTCTGCCAAACGAAGATCAAATAAGACTATCACGCATGAGCGTAAAGCTCCGTCGTCGCTTGCAGAGATAAACAGTATAGCCCGGTCACGCGGTAAGTCATACGGACAACAAGTGGCTGAAATGTTTGTGCAAGCAAATGTCTGCAAGTAACAGTCAAGTGAAAATTTCCCGTAAATATGCGGGATTTTTGAACACATGCGTATGTTTGCGTATGTTCGTGCAAGTAAAATATCTCCGGGGGGACGAGAGAAAATGTTTGGCAAAAAAAAAACTGAAGAACAGAAAGATAATATGCGCTACGCTAATTGTTACCGGTGTGGATGGCGGGTACCGTTACATAATAATCCGGCGGGGTGCATCTTTGAGATTATGGACATGTTGGACATGGAGTCGTGCCGCGGGCGGTCTCGCTGTAAAATGTACGTTACGGACTCTCTTCTTAAAGTGCATTTGGAATCACTTCTTCATTCAGATAGATCGGAGGAAGGAAAATGAAGGACACATTTATCTTTAAAGCAAGTTATACGGAATATTTCAGGCAACTGGACCTTTCTCTGCATGATATAGGATGGATCGTAACTGCTATGTCAAACTATACTACCACTGGTGAAGTTCCGACTATCGACGAGGCGGGGCCCATACTTTACAGCGCCTTTATGCTCATCAAGGTTGATCTTGATAAAAACGCGAAAAAGTACGCCGAGACCTGCCAGAAACGCAGCGAGGCGGGCAGACAGGGCGGCAGATCGAGAAGGGACTCCGAACTGCCCGAGGAAGGAAATCAAAATAAAGCAAAAGAAGCAAATGCTTTTTCTGAAAGCAATTGCCAGCAAACTAAGCAAACCGAGCAAAATAACCCTGATAATGATAGTGGTAGTGATATTGTTATTGATAATGATATTGATATTGATATTGTTATTGATAATGCAGCAGCAGTCGCTAACGCTCCTGCTGCTATGCCCGCGACCGCTCAGGAAGACCCCGTCCGAAAGCTTTACGAAGAGCTTATTGGGCCGTGGAACTCCCATGTTCAGAAAACGCTGTCATCCTTCGGGGCCCCGCCGGAGCTTATTTGCTATGCCATAACCGAGGCGAGCAACAACAACGTGCTCAAGCTCAGTTACATAGCTAAAATTCTTGAGGCAAAGAAAGCCTCAGGAATAACGGACGCCAAGTCGGCAAGGGCGAGGCCTCAGAAAAACAGCCCTTCACCTCAGAAAAAAGGCCTCGACCCTCAGGCAGTGATTGAAATGCAGATGCGGCTTAACAAAGGGGGAAGCAAACATGAAGATAGTTGTCAACGCTATACCGCCAAGCAATAACAAGTTTATAGACAACAGTCATAGTTTCAATGTTTACCGGCGGGAAAAGCAAAAGTGGCACTGGTTGATAAAGGCAGCGATCACCGAGAAACCGCCAGAGCCTATCGAAAAGGCCATTGTGCGTATTACATACTTCTTTCCCGACCGTAGGCGTAGAGACCCGGATAACTATAGCGGGAAGTTTATTCTGGATCCGCTCACAAGAGAGGGCATAATCGCCGATGATGATTTTAAGCACGTTCGGCTTGAGCTTGCCGCAGAGGTGGACAGGCTGAACCCGAGGACAGAAATCGAGATCGTCGAAGTCAGCGCAGAAACGCTGAGTGGATTTTCGGAGAGCATAAAACAAATGCTTCAGACGGAGACTGAAGCGGAGGAGAACCAAGACTACGTATTTCAAAAAGGCGGTATGCTTGAACAGATAACGAAAACAAGGCCGAATAAAGGAATATGCGAAACTTGCGGAAACTGCGTCAAGATTGGCAAGACAGCTCTTGCTTGCGTTCCCCATGATAAATTGATAATTCCGTGGTTACCGCCATTTCACGGAAACTGCAAGTGCAAGGACTGGAAGACGAAGGAGATAACCGACCATGGAAAAAATGACTAAAGCCGAAGCTATAGCGAACCATCGTAAAATGTGGAACTGGATAGCAGACGAGACCGAGAAGCGGCAACGGTGCGTCAGCAAAGACGAGTATTTTTACACTGTGGATATAGCCAACAGGCCACATCAAAGATGCTATTGCTGCGAATACAGCGCCCAAAACGGCATATTGCCGTTTCCTGAGTATGATTGCGGCCTTTGCCCGGTAGTATGGCCATTTGGTGGCCTTTGCTGCACTCCGGATGAAGATGGATTATATGACTGTTGGTGTAGAACATATGGCCTAGATTGGCAACTCGCCGCCGAGCTTGCGCGGCAGATTGCAGAGCTGCCGGAAAGGGAGGGATAGCTATGACAGCAAAGGAATATTTGAGCCGGGGGCGGAGGTTAGATGAGCTGATTGACAGCGATGTGCGGGAGCTGCAGCGTCTACGTCATTTAGCGATGTCGATCACGCCAAACTACGAAGGTGAGCCTGTTTCCGGGGGAGAGGTCAAGAGCAGGACTGAGGAGATCGTTGTCAAGATATGTTCTCTGGAGGAGCGGATACAATCTGAAATCGACGATTATGTTGACGTGCAGCGGGAAATCCGTGAAGCTATCGTAAACGTAAAGAATCCCAATGAGCGGCTATTACTTCGCGAGCGGTACATAATTTTTCGGAGCTGGGAGGATATAGCTGAAAAGATGGGGTATTCAGTGCGTAGTGTTTATACAATTCATGGACGAGCCTTGAGAAAAATTAAAGTTCCTGAAACTTTGCAGTAAATTTCATTGAATTTCATGTGTGACCTGTGCTATAATGTAAGCTGTGAAAAAGGCACAGACGGGGGTTTGTGCCTTTTGTGTTTTTCGAAAGGAGGGTCACCCATGACCGACAAGCAGCGTAAGTTTGCAGACGAGTATATTGTGGATTGCAATGCCACAAGGGCATATAGGGCGGCTTATCCGAATGTGCGAAACGACAACACGGCGGCTGTAAATGGCAACAGATTGCTAAGAAATGCTAACGTAGCGGTCTACATCGAGGAAAGACTTGCCGAGATCAGCAGCCGAAAGACGGCCGAGGCAAAGGAAGTTATGGAGTATCTTACCTCGGTAATGCGCGGAGAAAGCTCTGCCGCTGTGGTAGTTGTTGAGGGGTGCGGTGACGGATGCTCAGAGGCCAAAATCATTGCGAAGCCCCCGGACGAAAGGGAACGCCTCAAGGCTGCGGAGCTTCTGGGCAAGCGCTTTGGCCTATTCACAAACAACGTAAATCTGGAGGGGGCTATCCCCGTTATAATCTCCGGCGGTGAGGATCTTGAGGACTGAGAGCCGTCGCTTACACCTCCCCGATATTGTGGGCAAGGGCTACGGCACATTTTGGAATTTTAAGGGGCGTTACCGTGCTGTCAAAGGCAGCCGTGCCTCCAAGAAATCCAAAACAATGGCCCTGAACTCCATTGTGCGGACAATGGAGCACCCACAGGCAAATATGCTTTGCGTGCGTAAAACCTTCCGCACACTCAAAGACAGCTGCTTTACAGAGCTTAAATGGGCGATACATCGCCTTGGCGTCGAGGAATGGTGGGAGACCAAGGAAAGCCCGCTTGAAATGACCTATAAGCCCACAGGGCAAAAAATCCTTTTCAGGGGCCTTGACGATCCGCTGAAAGTCACGTCTATAACCGTTGAGGTTGGCGTGCTGTGCTGGCTTTGGATCGAGGAGGCCTACGAAATAAGCTCCGAGGCCGACTTTGATACCCTTGACGAGAGTATCAGAGGCGAAATGCCGCCGGGGCTTTTTAAGCAGATAACGCTGACCTTTAACCCGTGGAACGAGCATCACTGGATAAAGCACCGCTTTTTTGATGCCGCGCCGGATCCCGACATACTGGCGCTCACCACAAATTACATGTGTAACGAGTGGCTGGACGGAGCAGATAAAAAGGTTTTTGAAACGATGAAAATGAACAACCCGCGCCGCTATCGTGTGGCGGGGTTGGGCGAATGGGGCATTGTTGACGGACTTGTGTATGAAAACTTTGAGGAGCGGCTATTCAGTGTTGACGAGGTACGGAAAACTCCAGGCATAAAGTCTGCTTTTGGGCTCGATTTTGGATATACCAACGATCCAACAGCTTTTTGGTGCGGCTTAATTGATACGGCCAATAAAACTCTTTGGGTATTTGACGAAATATATAAGCGTGGAATGAGCAACGAGGATATAGCCAGAGAGGTTATAAACGCCGGCTATAGCAAGGAGCGCATCCGTGCCGATAGTGCGGAGCCCAAAAGCATTGATCGTTTATACGCACTCGGCTTGTCGCATATACGCAAGGCCCGGAAGGGCAAGGATAGCGTAAACAACGGCATTGACTACATACAAGACTATAAAATATTTGTCCATCCCAAGTGTGTAAATTTCCTCACTGAAATTAGCAACTACACATGGGATACAGATCCCAAGACTGGCAAAAAAATCAACCGTCCCATAGATGATTTCAATCACCTTATGGACGCCATGCGCTATGCGCTGGAGGATTTTGTTACTGGCCCACAGTTCAGTTTTGAGTAACAGGGGTGAAATAAATGTCTTTTGAAAGCGATCTGCTTAAGCTCCGGCTAAAAATTAACGCTCCAATGGATGAGAAAAAATTCTTTGCGCTGGAGATCAGGGAGTGGGAAAACAGCAAGGCAAGAATGGAAATGCTCGACGGGGAGCGGTACTACAGCGGCGATCACGATATATTAAAGCGTATCCGCACAGCTATAGGCAATGACGGCAAGCCCGAGGAGGTCAAGCATCTTCCGAATACCCGCCTTGTGGATAACCTTTACGCCAAGCACGTGGATCAGAAGAAAAACTATCTTCTGGGAAAGCCCGTTACCTTCGAGAGCAAAAATAAGGAATATGCGGCCAAGGTCAGCAAGATCTTAGGCCGTAAATTTATGCGCACGCTTAAGAACGCCGGGCTTGCCGCACTTAACACCGGTATAGCCTGGCTTTATCCCTACTATGACGATAACGAGCTTAAGTGGCGGCTTTTTTCCGGCAGTGAGATACTGCCCTTCTGGCGGGACGAAGCTCACACGGAGATTGACTGCGCCGTGAGGCTTTACGACGTGGAGGAATATGTCGGAACAGAAAAGAAGGTCGTCCGCAAGGCGGAGATATTCACGTCCGACGGCATATATACATACACATACGAAAACGGCACCCTTATTCCCGATGAGGGCAGTTCGTATCATCCTTACATTGAAACCGTCAATACGGAGGGAAGCGCAGAGGGCTATAACTGGGAGAAAATCCCGCTTATCCCCATAAAATACAACGCCAAGGAAATACCCCTCATACGTCGGGCGCGGTCGCTTCAGGATGCTATAAACCTCCTGCGCAGCGATTTTGCGAATAATATGCAGGAGAATAAGTACAATACCATCCTCGTTGTCAAAAATTATGACGGTACTGACCCGGGCGAGTTCCGCCATAATCTGCTGACCTATGGCATGGTAAAGATCAGGACAACAGACGGCGTAGATGGTGGGGTTGATACTTTGGCAATCGAGGTCAACGCCGAAAACTACAAGACGGTGCTGGATATGCTGAAAACGGCGCTTATAGAGAATATGCGCTCTTTCGACGGCAAGGACGAAAGACTCAACGGCTCGCCGAACCAGATGAATATTCAGTCAATGTATTCCGATATTGATCTGGACGCTAACGACACCGAGACAGAGCTTCAGGCCGCATTTGAGGAGATACTGTGGTTCGTAAATCAGTATTTAGCAAACAGCGGGCAGGGGGATTATGACGGCGAAGAGATAAACGTGATTTTTAACCGCGACGTGCTGATCAACGAGGGAGAAGCAATCGACAACTGCCAGAAGAGTGCGGGTCTCATCTCAGACGAAACTATTGTTTCCCAGCATCCGTGGGTAAACGACCCGGCCGGTGAGCTTGAACGGCTGAAAAAGCAGAAGGAAGAGGAGCAGCAGTATAATCCGTTCCCATCTCAGTCGGTGAAGGACGGCGAGGACAATGAAGAGTAGCGAATACTGGGTGCGGCGTTTTGCCCTTCTTGAGGAAGCGCAGAACCGGCTGGCCCGGACAGCGGCAGAGGAGCTTGACGGCCTTTACCGTCAGGCGGAAAGAGAGCTTGAGGAGAAAATCGCTGTATGGTATCAGCGGTTTGCGAAGAATAACGATATCACTATGGCTGAGGCCCGAAAGCGGCTCTTAGGGCGTGAATTGACAGAATTCAAGTGGGATGTTAAAGAGTACATAAAGCACGGCGAGGAGAACGCTCTGAGTGGCGAGTGGATGAAGGAACTCGAGAACGCTTCGGCTCGGTTCCACGTTTCGCGGTTGGAAGCACTGAAGCTTCGAACACGCCAAAGTGTGGAAGCTCTGTTCGGCAGGCAGGAAAGTGCCATAAGCTCCGCCATGGCCGAAATATACCGCAGCGACTATTACCATACCGCCTATGAATTGCAGCGAGGTCTCAACCTCGGCTTTGACGTTGCAAAACCAGATGAGCCGTATATCGCAAAGGTACTTTCTAAGCCATGGGCGGCCGATGGGTCAAACTTCTCCGAGCGGATATGGAAAAGCAGGGATAAGCTCGTCTCTGAGCTTCACAGCGAGCTGACGAGAAATATAATGCTTGGTGCCGATCCGCAGAAGGCCATAGATGCCATTTCCAAGAAGCTGAATACCTCGCGGTATAACGCAGGGCGGCTGGTCATGACCGAAGAGGCATATTTCAGTTCCGTCGCTCAAAAGGACTGCTTCAGCGAGCTGGGTGTGGAGAAATATGAGATTGTTGCCACGCTTGATAGTCACACATCGGATATCTGTCGGGGACTTGACGGCAAGGTCTACGATATGAAGGACTACGAGGCTGGAGTTACGGCCCCGCCCTTTCACGTGTTCTGCCGATCCACCACGGTACCGCATTTCGATGACGATTTCGGTCAGGTAGGCGAGAGAGCCGCCCGGGATGCCGACGGAAAAACCTACTATGTGCCGGACAATATGACCTTTGGCCAGTGGATGGAGAAGCAGGACGAGCTTTACGGCAAAGGAAGTGTTGACAAGACCCGGAAAATGAGATATAATGAGAGTGCGAACCTGAAACAGTTTGACCGATATAGGGAGCTGCTTGGCGGTGATGCCCCGGGAACTCTAAAGGCCTTTCAGGAGCTCAAGTATGGCGATGAGGCGTATTACAGCTATATGAAGCTGGACTATCAGCGACAAAACAAGCTAATCAATCATCCCGAGTTTGCGCTTCCCAACGCGGACAAGGCGACTGCTGATGACAGAAAATTTACGGAATATTTATTCAACCCTGACAACCCTCGAGGCATGGCAAAGGGGCACGCTTTTACAGATCGTCTTGGGTATAGCAAAGATAATTACGAAGAACTCAGAAATGAGTTGTTGAAAAGAGCTGAGAAATATCCGACTGTATTAAAGGGCAACAATGGTTACGGTGATCGTTATGAGCAGAAGATAGTTCTGTACGGAAAAAAAGGTACTCCGGCGAATGTGGTAGTTGCTTGGCTTGTCGACGAAGACGGTACAAAAATGACGTCGGTATATATAAAAGAGGTGGATTGATATGACCATAAAGCAATATGACGCGGTGCTGCTCAAAGATGGACGGAGTGGCTGTGTTGTTGAAGCCTTTGACAACAAGCAGTTTATAGTTGATGTGGGAAGTTCACCTGAAGATTGGGAGACCATTGATGCATCTATAGACGATATCGAAAAGGTTCTTGAGAAATAACTAAATATTGACTAAGCACCCCGACCGGGTGTTTTTTTCATGCCTGAAAAGAGGTGAGATTATGTTTATTGCGATTTGTGTTTTGCTGAATATTCTATCTGCTAACGGAATAGCAATTCCGGCGGTAGCATTTTGGTGGTCCGGATTGGGCGCACTTGTCGAAACGATAGTAAAGATTGGGGATTTTTTGGACAAACATAGCTCTAAGTAGCTTGCAAAGGGGTTGTATCAGGTGATTCAGGACAACCCCGAGATATTTTGAAAATCGCAAACGTTTGGGATTTTGCCATATTGGCTTAAGCGCTTTTGGCGCTTTTTTTATTTCAAAAATTACCCCGTGGGCGCGGGGAATACAAATTCGCCCTTTGCCGAAACAGGAACAGACCTGAATAAAAAAGGCGGCAAAGGCGGCCACAATGGCCGGGAAGGAGAAACTCATGTTGGAATGGCTCAAGGGGATTCTGGGCGACGGTTACACCGACGAGGTTGACAAGAAGATCTCAGCCGAAATCGGAAAGAATTTCGTTTCAAAGACGGATTTCAATACCGTAAATTCGGCCAAGAAGCAGCTTGAGGACGCGCTCAAGGAGCGTGACGGTCAGCTGGAGGAATTAAAAAAGTCCTCCGGCGACAACGAAGCCCTCAGAAAACAGATCGAGCAGCTTCAAGCGAACAATACTGAGCAGACCAAGCGGCACAAGGCTGAAATTGAAAGGCTTAGAATTGATGCGGCTGTGGAGGCGGCGCTTATGAGCGCGGGAGCAAAGAACACCAAGGCGGCCAAGGCCTTGCTCAATCTCGAGGGAGCAAAGCTCGGTGCTGACGGCAGCGTGGAAGGGCTGCAGGCCCAGCTCAAGACTCTACGCGAAGGCGAAGACACGAGCTTCATGTTCGCGGCAGCGGACGAAAAAAGACACAATTTCAAAGGCTTTAATCCCGCTGAAGGCAAGGATAAGAATCCCAAGGCCGGGACCGAAACCTCCAATATGACTTACAGCGAAATATGTGAGTTTTTGGAGCAGAACCCCAATGCAAAACTTGAATAATAACAGAAAGGATGATTTTAATGCCTAACGCAAAATTCGATTCCAAAAGCTTCAATCCTGAGGCTTTTAAGTACGCCGTAGAGCGCGTACCCAACCTTAAGATGAACGAGATCAAGAAGTCGGCAGCGCTGGCTGGTAATCCGGATATACGCGCGGCGTTTTCGAGCCAGGGCGGAACTGCGTATGCGAGAATCGCAATGCGCGGCCTCATTGACGGTGATGCTGTAAACTATGACGGTGAGACCGACATCACAGCAACCTCCACCAAGACATTTGAGCAGGGGGTCGTGGTCGTAGGCCGCGCCAAAGCTTGGGTCGAAAAGGATTTTTCTTATGACATCACCGGCGGCGTGGACTTCATGGATAACGTGAGTCGTCAGGTGGCTGAATACAAGGACGGCCTTGATCAGGACACCATTCTCGCCATTCTCCAGGGCATTTTTGCAATGACTGGCACAAAAAATCTGGAGTTTGTCAACAAACATACAACCGATGTCAGTGCCGAGCCGGACGGAGTGATTGGACCCACTACACTCAACACCGCTATGAATGCGGCCTGTGGAGCCAAAAAGGGCCAGTTCTCCCTCGTGTTCATGCATTCTGATGTGGCAACGAACCTCGAAAACCTTCGCCTTATCGAGCATCTGAAGTATACCGATAAGGACGGTATAACTCGCGACCTTGCTCTCGGCACATGGAACGGCCGCACAGTTGTCATTGATGATGATATGCCCGTCGAGAATGTTGATGCCGCAGAAGAGAGCGGTACTCCTGGAGAGCCCGGTTATGTTCCCGCCCATGGCGCATATACGAAGTATACAACATATGCGCTCGGCCGTGGCTCCATTTCCTACGAGGATATCGGTGCGAAAGTACCCTACTCTATGGCGAGAGACGAAAAGACAAACGGCGGTGAGGATACGCTGTATATGCGTCAGCGTAAGGTGTTCGCTCCCTATGGTATCTCCTATGAGAAGAAGAGTCAGGCGACCCTTTCGCCCACCGACGCTGAGCTGAAAAACGGTGCAAACTGGACGCTGGTACATTCCGGTGAAAGTACGGAAAACAAGCGTAGCTTTATCGAGCATAAGGCCATCCCGATTGCAAGAATTATATCCAGAGGCTAATCAGTGTGAAGGGGAAAGTATTTAATACAAAAGCGGTAAAAGACCGGCTGACGGCTCTCGGATATACGCTCAAAGATGCGGATGATGCTATTGTCAGTTTTTCTACCGAAAAGGTGAGAAATCTGATCATGAGCGACTGCAATGTGCCGGATGTGCCCGAGGGGCTGTTCTACATTGCTGTGGACATGGCAGCAGGCGAGTTCCTGCGCGCGAAGAAAACCTTTGCCCCTGACGATCTCGAAGGCTTCGACCTGGGACTTGCCGTCAGTCAGATCCAGGAAGGTGACACTAACATCTCATTCGGAGGCAGTGACGCTGCTCAGAGCGACGAGCAGCGCCTCAACGCCCTTATAGATCACCTCATAAACGACGGCAGAGGGCAGTTTGCAGCGTTCAGGAGGATACGGTGGTGAAAGCATTAGATAAGGCAAGGCTGAAGGCCCGTGAGGCCATAGAGAGCCTCTATGAAGGGCTTTGTACCGTTCAAGAGTACATGGAAGTGACCGGCCCTCAATCTAAGCTTACTCGTCACGAGGAGGCGACAGTGCTGGAAGATCAGCCCTGTCGCCTGTCCTTTGAAGGATCGCCTGAGGCGGCGCAGACCGAGACAACGACGAATATATCTCAAAGCATAAAGCTTTTTATTGCGCCGGAGGTCAGAATAAAGAGCGGCTCAAAAATCGTAGTGACCCAAAACGGAGTGACCACGGCATATGCCGCGAGCGGAGCTCCGGCGGTCTACGTGACGCATCAGGAGATCATGCTGGAGCTTTTTCGGGGGTGGGCATAATGTCAAAACTGGGCGGCTTCTCAATGTCCGGCTATGAGCAGTTTCAAAAACAGCTTAATAAAATCGGACAGAATGACATCGACGCATTTGTCGAAAGCTGCGCCAAGGAGCTGGCCGCACGTCTGCTGCGCGAGGTTATATATCGAACGCCAGTCGGGGAATATTCCGGTGGCGAATATGACTGTAAAGCAAGAAAAGATCCGTTGGGAAAACACAAAAGCTCGAAAAGCCCGGGGAAAAAAGGCGGCACTCTTCGCCGTGGTTGGACGGCAGGTAAAAACGCAAATGCAGCCGCATATGCAAATAGTCTTACTGTAAATCGTTTTGGTGACACCTGCGTAATCGAAATAATAAATCCGGTTGAATATGCCTCGTATGTAGAATATGGGCATAGGACACCCAACCACGCCGGTTGGGTTATCGGTCATTTCATGATGAAAAAATCGGAAATTGAAGTCGAAAAGATCGCCCCTCAGGTCCTCGAAAGCAAAATCAAGAAATTTCTGGGGGAGTGTATGAAATGATAAATTCTATCATTGAGGGGATAAGTGCGGCGCTTAATAAAGAGTTCGGCGACGAATACAGGATATACGCCGAGAAGGTGGAGCAGGGCCTTAAAGAGCCTTGCTTTTTTATAACCGTTCTCAATCCTTCGAGCACTCGCTACCCCGGTGACCGTCACCGTCGAAATAACAGTTTTTGCGTGCAGCTCATTCCGGCGGGAGACAGCGCTCGAATGGAGTGCAATGCGGCCGCCGAAAGGCTGTATCTCTGCCTTGAGTGGATAAAGGCCGGCGGCGATCTGCTGCGCGGCACCGGCATGAGCTATGAGATAGCAGACGATGCATTGAGCTTCTTTGTAAGCTATAACCTGTTCGTGCTAAAGGCTCCCGAGCCTGACGAGGGCGCGCTCATGGAAGAACTCGATCATAATATCAAAATCAAGGAGTGATAGTTATGGCAAAAAAGCCTGAGCCTCAGCTTGAAGCAGAGAAAAAGCCTGAGGCTAAATATACTAAAGCCCGGCTCATAGCGTCAAAGCGTTTCGCCGATAGGCGGGACGTTCTGAGCGCCGCACTTGAGCAGGGCAAGGAATACACCCTCGGCGAGGCCGAGGATATTATCAATAAATTTTTGAAAGGCAAGGTGAAATAATTATGGCACTTGGCGGAGGTACATTTGTTACCCAGAACAAGGTGCTGCCCGGCCCGTACATCAATTTCGTGTCGGCAGCGTCGGCAAGTGCTGCGCTTTCGAAGCGCGGCATTTCCACAATGCCTTTGGCCCTCGAATGGGGCCCGGAGGGCGAGGTCTTTGAAGTGACCGCCGGAGATTTCCGAAAATACAGCCAGAAGCTTTTCGGCTATCCCTATGCACACGAGAAACTCAAGGGGCTGAGGGACCTGTTCAGAAACACCCGCACACTCTATGCCTACCGTGTGGGCGGCGGCAATAAGGCAAAGAATACGCTCGCTGAGGCGAAGAACAGCGGTACTCGCGGCAATGTGATCACTACTGCAATAAGCGCTAATGTTGACGAACCGGAAAAGTGGGATGTTCGCACTTACTTTGCCGGCGAGCTTGTAGACGAGCAGAAGGCTGTGGAAACAGCCGCCGACCTCAAGGAAAACGACTATGTGACCTTTATTTCCGGCGCAGAGCTTGCGGCCGACGCCGGAACACCCCTCTCCGGCGGCTCCGATGTTGCTCCGACAACCGAAGACTACCGGGCATACCTTGAGATAATAGAGGGCTACAGCTATAACGCTATGGGCGTAGCCGTAGAAGACGACGCCACAAAGGAGCTGTTTATCGCATTCAACAAGCGTATGCGCGACGAAAGAGGCGTAAAGTTCCAGCTCGTGGTGCACAAACATCCTGCGGACTATCTTGGCGTTGTGAACGTCAAAAATGACACCTTGGGCGAAAGTAAATGTGGCCTTGTTTACTGGACAACAGGAGTTGTGGCCGGTACGGAGGCCAACAAGAGTGCCCAGAACAAGGCGTATGACGGTGAGTTTGACGTAGACGTGAAGCTCACGCAGCCGCAGCTCGAGGCAGCAATTACAAATGGCGAGTTCGTCTTCCACCGTGTGGGCAGCGATATCCGCGTACTGGCGGATATCAACAGCATGGTGACCGTCAGCGATACTCTGGGTGAGGTGTTCAAGGAAAATCAGACCGTGCGCGTTATTGACCAGATCGCCAACGATATAGCGGTGCTGTTCAACACCAAGTATCTTGGCGTGGTTCCCAACGACAACGCCGGCCGCATAAGCCTGTGGGGCGATATAGTGAAGCACCATGAGCAGCTTCAGGATCTCAGGGCTATTGAGGGCTTTGAAGACAGCGACGTCACCGTCGCTCAGGGCGACAGCCGCAAATCCGTAATCGTTAGCGATGCTATCACGGTCGTGAACGCTATGGATAAGCTGTATATGACTGTTACAGTTCAGTAGAGAGGAGAGTGATGAAAAGTGGCTAAAAATGTAACCATGAATGCCAGGGATACGATTTCCGCGCCTTTGGCGGAGTGCTTCTGCACTATCGGCACCCGGCGCTATAATTTCATGCAGGCCATAAACCTTGAAGCCAATTTTAAAAAGAATAAGACCAAGGTTCCGGTTCTCGGCAAAACCGGCAAAGGCAACAAGTCCACCGGCTGGGAAGGTGCGGGTAAGGCGAAGTTTCACTACAATACAAGCATTTTTCGCAAGATGATGCTGGACTATAAGGATACCGGCGAGGACGTGTATTTCGACATTCAGATCACCAACGAGGACCCGACCTCCGCAGTAGGGCGGCAGACCATGATTCTCGTAGACTGCAACATCGACGGCGGTATTCTTGCCAAGTTTGATGCTGACGGCAACTATCTGGATGAAGAGATGGATTTCACCTTCGAGGACTTCAAAATGCCCGAAACATTCGCCGATCTGCCCGGATTTCTCACCAACTAAAACGCGAAAGGAAGGATATAAATGTCTGCATTTGCAAAATTCATGAAAGTCAATAAGATCGTGAAGTCTAACGAACTGCACGCCGTTACAAAGAGCCTTGTTGATGAGGACGGTAAGCCCCTCAACTGGGAGTTTCGCCACATATCCTCCAAGGAGAACGAAGGTCTCCGCGAAAGCTGCATGATTGAGGTGCCTGTTACAGGTAAGCCCAATATGTACCGCCCGAAGCTTCAGACAGCAAAGTACCTCAAGAAACTCATTACGGCATCCATCGTTGTGCCGGATCTGTACGATGCGGAGCTGCAGGACAGTTACGGCGTAAAAACGCCCGAAGATCTCATCCTCGCAATGGTGGACGATCCCGGCGAGTATAGTGACCTTGTGGCTTATGTTCAGCAACTCCACGGCTTCGATGTGAGCTTTGAGGATAAGGTCGATGAGGCAAAAAACTAATTGATGGTGAAGACTGGGAGGCGACTTACGCCTATTACGCTCTTCACCGATTGCACATTCTGCCCTCGGTTTTCTGTAGCCTTGACGAGCAGGAAAAGGCGTTTATCGTGGCCTCTATTCAGCTCAGAGTAGAGGCCGAAGAAGAGGAGCGGAAAAAAATTGAAGAGCTCGGAAAAAAAGGCAGGTGACGGCAGTGGCATCCATAACTACAGGAATACAGCTTCAGGATAACTTCTCCGGCATCATGTACAAGGTAATAGAGTCCGTAAATCTTGGGCTCTCTGCCATGAGCGACATGAGTGACGGGCTGGAGCGGAATGTCGATCCTGTGGCGCTCACAGCGGCAAGGGATGCCGCTGCCGAAGCTACCGCCGAGCTCCAGCTGCTCTCTCAGGCTGCAGACGGAATTGACCTGTATATCCGTGACAATACAAATGAACAGCGTCGGTTCAACAGCGAAATAGAGAACGGCACAGGTGCCGCCTCAGAGCTGAAAGATATGATTGCAGGCGTAGCAGCGGGCTACGTCGGCATGGCCGGCATAAGAAAGGCCACAGACTTTATTCAGGACTGCACCGAGGCATATAACACTCAGCTCAATGCCGAAAATCAGCTGATGGTGGTTTTAGGCAATATGCTGGACGCCGACTATGTGGCGCAGTTTGAGCTTGAGACACATGCCGACACCTCGGCGGCAATCGCGGAGCTAAGCGCTGTAGAAAGCGCCGTAGATGGCGTGACATTGCCTGTGAATATAGAAGGGCAGGCGCTTTTGGCTGAGTTTGACGCTATAACTCAAAAGGCAGCCGGGGTGCAGGGTAAGGGCATATACGGCGACGAGATAATGATCGCCGGCGCCGCTGAGCTGGCTACCTACTTTACCGATACGGACGCTATCACCATGATGATGGACACTCTTGCGGACTACGCCATGGGCATGAGTGGGGGCGGTGCGCTTGACGCGACGGCGATGGTGAACTACGCCACCGGCCTCGGCAAGATCATGAGCGGCAGCTATGACGCCATGACGAAAAAGGGCTTCGAGTTCACCGACGCTCAAAAGGACATCCTCGAGGGTGAAGCCACACGTGCGCAGATCGTAGCGACGCTCGGCGAGGAGTACGCCGACATGAGCGCCGATATGCAGGCTGCGGCGGTTATATCTCAGGTCGTTGAGGAATCATGGAGCGGCCTTTATGAAACCATGAGCAATGCGCCTGAGGGAAAGATCATTCAGATGAACAATGCCTTTGCCGACCTCGAGGAGACCATAGGCGGCAAACTGTATCCGTATATCATCCTTTTGGTGGACACGGTAAACAATAACTGGCCCACAATTGAAGGTGTAATTATGGGCTTCGTGAACGGGCTGCAGATCGTTATCGGATTTTTGGCAGGGGTAGCACAAGGGGTGCTCGTCGTTGCCGGATTTTTCGTGGATAATTGGTCATGGATAAGTCCGATCATATATGGCGTGGCGGCAGCGCTGGCGGTATATTACGGTTGGTTAGGGCTAGTTAAGCTTGCTGAACTGGGAGGAGCAGCGGCAACCGGAGCGCTTACCTTGGCAAAAATGTTAGCCGTTCCCGTATATGCGGCTTTGACGGGGGCGACAATGGCAGGTACGGCAGCACAGTGGGGGCTTAATGCCGCTTTATATGCTTGCCCGATAGTGTGGATCATCATATTGGTCATTGCGCTTATAGCGGTGATTTTCGCGGTTGTAGCGGCCATAAATCACTTTGCTGACACCTCATACTCGGCTATCGGATTTATCTGCGGCCTGTTTATGATCATGCTGACCAACGTCGTGAATAAGTCGATAATCCCGCTGCAGAACATGTTCGCGTCCTTTGTTAATTTTCTCGGCAACGTGTTCAATGATCCGGTTGCAGCTATTGAGGTGCTGTTCTACGATATGTGCCTGACGGTTCTCGGATATATCAAAAATCTTGCGCACGGAATCGAGACGCTGATAAACAAGATCCCCGGCGTGGAGGTCAGCATAACGGCAGGGCTTGACAGCTTCTACGACAAACTGGAGGATGCACAGCAAAAGGTCAAGGACGAATCCGACTGGGTCGAGTACATGAGCAAGTGGGACTATTGGGACTACGAGGAGAAATTCAACGCTGGATATAACTTCGGCAAGGGCATTGACGATAAGCTCTCAAGCCTCAGTCTTGACGACCTTTTCAACGTCAAGGACCTTCCCTTTCCGGAGGACTATGCCAATAGCTTCACCATGCCGGAATCCGCCACCGACAATCTTAGTAATATAGACAAAAATACTGCGGACATGGCCGACGGACTTAACGCCTCAAGGGAGGATCTCAGGCTGCTCCGCGCGATTGCCGAGCGGCAGGCCATTAATAAATTTACCACGGCTGAGATCAAGATCGACTTCACCTCTAACGCCACAGTAAACTCTGATATGGATATTGACGGCGTTGTGAACCGCCTTGAGGAACTCATAGTCGAGGGGGCGACCATAGCAGCGGAAGGAGTGCATGTATGATGTACATATTTTATCTTGACGGCGTTCCGCTGCCGGTCACTCCGTCAAAGGTGAAAACCAAAATAAGGAATAAAAATAAAACCGTTGATCTGGTGAACGGCTCGGAGCTGAACCTTCTTAAGCTTCCCGGGCTGACGGAAATAGAATTCAACGCTCTGCTGCCCCTGCACAGATATCCCTTTTCCATATATCGGGGGCAGCACTTTCAGTCGCCGAAGTACTACCTTGATTTGCTGGAAGGCCTGAAAACTCGGCGCAAGGCCTTTGAGTTTTACATCATGCGCGTCAACGATCTCGCTACCACCGACGCATTTAACACCTCGATGCCGGTAACGCTCGAGGAGTACTCCTTCACGGAGGACGCCAATGACGGCGGCGACATCACCGTAACCATAAGCCTAAAGCAGTACAATGCCCAAGGCACTAAGACCATTACTGTGAACGAAAACGGCGAGATATGCACCAGTGAGGAAAGCGCGAGGGACGGCGAGCGGCAGAAACCTACTCTCTACACTGTGCAGGAGGGCGATACCCTGTGGGAAATAGCCCAAAACTACTACGGTGACGGCGAACGCTGGAGCGAAATCTACGCGAACAACAAATATATTCTGGAAACCGCAGCCATTGCCGCCGGTAATAGGGATGCTTTCGGCGGGCTGATGATTATTCCGGGGACGGTGATAGAGCTATGACCGAAGCTGAGAGCATAGTTAAATGGGCACGGAGTAAGCTGGGTAGCCTAAACTGGTACAGATGGGACAGTAAGAAGGGAAAGTATCAGAATTACTGCCAAGGGTTTGTAGCTGACGCTTATGCAGGTGGCACCGGCAAAGCGCGCGTTAGCGCCAACACTGCCACTGATGCAGAACGCCAGTGGAAGGTGTCCACAAGTAAGGACAATATCCCTTTGGCTGCTGCGGTGTATTTCTCCGGTTCGGCGGGCCATGTTGGCATATATAGCGGAAACGGCAAGGTTATTCACGCATGGGGTAAAAATGGCGTTGTTGAGACACCACTGGCCGATGCGGGAAAATGGCATGGTTGGGGCTACAACGGCGGATATAAGCCCGGCGGCGCGGTCGTGAGCAACAGTGCAAACTCCGACAGCGCAAACTCAGGCAAATCCGGTGGGACTGCTGCCGAAAGCAATCCCACGCCCGTTCTTGCCCGAGGCTCCACCGGCGCGGCCGTGAGAAAGCTTCAGACCAGGCTTAATGAGCTTGGCTACTCGCTGGAGGTTGACGGCTCCTTTGGTCCGTCGACGCTCGATGCGGTATTGGACTTTCAGGCAAAAAACGGCCTTGACGCAGACGGCAGCGTTGGCCCGCGCACATGGGAAAAGCTGCTCGGTTCGGACGCGGTGTCGGTCGACAGTTCGACCTCATCGGGCTCGTCGGACGAAAAAAAGGGC
Organism: Oscillospiraceae bacterium; assembly: GCA_022508735.1. Lineage (GTDB taxonomy): Bacteria > Bacillota > Clostridia > UMGS1883 > UMGS1883 > JAFLUQ01. The sequence goes on from JAFLUQ010000002.1 coordinate 38,500, forward strand.
AAGTCTGAGGAGGACGAAAAGCCGAAAAAGAAGGATATCACTTCCGTAGTAATAAAGTCCGTCAATGGCACAAGCGGCGCAAGACGATACTCCGGACTTCGGGATATTTCTACCGGGGCGAGCGGCGTTGAGCTGCTCATCCAGAATGAGAAGATATATGCCCCCGTTGTGGTGGGGAAAATGACACTGACCCGGGAGCGTTCCTTGTCTCCGGCCAAGCTCAATTTTGAAGTGGTCAAGGATGAACACCTGAGTTTTCAGGAGGGCGACCCCGTGAGCCTGCGCGTGAACGGTGAAAAAGCATTCTACGGCTATGTGTTCAAAAAGGAGCGCAGCAGCGACAATCAAACCATAAAGGTGACCTGCTATGATCAGCTCAGGTATTTAAAAAATGAGGACACTATTGCCTATGCGAACAAGACCTACTCCCAGCTTGTAAGAATGCTGGCCGACGACTACGGCCTCGTGTGCGGCACGCTGGAGGATACGGGCTATGTCATAGGCAGCCGCATTGAGGAGGGTCCCCTGTTCGATATATGCGGCAATGCCTCTGACCTGACGGTCATCAACACCGGCAATCTGTTTGTGCTATACGACGACTTCGGGGCGCTGACGCTGAAAAACATCGGCTCAATGAAGTCTGACCGCCTCATTGACGCTGACACTTGTGAAAGCTTCAGCTACTCCACCTCCATTGACGACAACACCTACAACAAGATCAAGCTCGGCCACGACAACGACGAGACCGGCGAGCGCGAGGTGTATATCGTGCAGGATGCGGAAACTCAGCGCAGCTGGGGCGTTTTGCAATACTACGAAAACAACAGCGATCTCACAGGGCAGGACCTTAATCAACTGGGGGAGATTTTGCTTAAGTACTATAACCAGAAGCAGAGGAAGCTGACGATCCGGGGCTGCATTGGTGATATCAGTATACGGGGCGGCAGCCTGATACCTGTGGTATTGGAGCTGGGAGATATGAACGTGAGCAACTATATGCTTGTGGAAAAGGTCACTCACAATTTTGACAACGGTCACCACAGCATGGACCTGTCGATCGCCGGAATAAGGGGTGAGTTTGTTGCCTGATCTTGTGGAAACGATAAAGAAAATTGCGCTGTCTGCCGTGGCCTCGTCCAAGCCGGTTGAGGCCGTAATCGGCAGCGTGATAAAGGAAGATCCGTTGGAGATTCGGCTCGGCCAGAAGCTCTACCTCGGACGTGAGCATTTGCTTATGTACGATCGCGAAATCCCATTTGAAGGCACCGCAGAGGTGGAAATAGGTGACTACACACGCAAATGCCCGGTTTCCGGCGTTGTAAGAAACTCTCTCAGGCTGGGTGATGTAGTCGCCCTGCTCCGGGTGCAGGGCGGGCAGAAATACATTGTACTGGGGAGGATTGGTTCATGATACCGTCGGCCTATGACAATATGGATTATACTGTTGCCGTAAGGCAGCCGTCAAAGACATACCGGCTCACCGAAGATGGTCATATCCGTGGGATCGTTGACGGCATCGACGCGCTGAAACAGACGGTTTACTGCATCCTTATGACGCAGCGCTTTGAGCACCCTATATACAGCCATAGTTACGGCTTTGATAAAAATGCCGTGATAGGTGGCGACATACCATATGTTTACGCAAAAATCAAGAATGAGATTATTGACGCCCTCATGCAGGACGACCGCATAGAAAGCGTTGATGAATTTCAATTTTCGGCCACGGGCAAAAAACAGGTTCTGGTGAGATTTACAGTCTCGTCATCCGGCCGGACAGCGGAAATGGAGGCGGTAATAAGTGTTTGAGGATCAGACATTTAAAAATATAATGGAGCGAATGCTCGAGGGCGTTCCCGGCGACGTGGATAAACGTGAGGGCAGCATAATATATGACGCTCTTGCGCCGGCGGCAGCGGAGCTCAGAACCGTATATCTGGCACTCGACGAGATATTGAGCGAGTTCTTTATAGGCTCAGCCTCGATGGGATATCTGCGGCTGCACGGCGAGAATTTCGGTTTAGAGCCGAAAGAAGCGACAGCGGCAGTAATAATCGGCGAGTTTTCGCCCGAAACCATTGATGTGGGAGGGCAGTTCTTCAGCGTGGAACGCGTCAATTATACTGCCACCGAGAGACTTGAGGATGCGCCTGAGGGAAAATCTCGCTGGCTGCTCACCTGTCATACTACCGGTGAGTCGGGAAATATTGCCAGCGGCAAGCTGCTGCCGATAACCGAAATACCGGGCCTCGCCACGGCGGAGATAGTCGGTATTGCCGTTCCGGGCGACGAAGCGGAGGGCAGTGAAAGCTTTCGTCAGCGGCTTCTTGATTACATACAAAATCCTGCCTATGGCGGCAATGTGGCGGACTATCTTAATACCGTCGGCGAGATGGACGGCGTAGGACTTGTTCGCGTGTCGCCATGTACCGACGACAAATATATCGAAGCAGGCGGTCATGTGCTCATTGAAATACTCGACGCGGATTATGCGCCTGCATCGCCAGAGCTATGCGCTCGGATCGAAACGGAGCTGACTGGCGGAGGGGAGAGCGGCATGGGCTACGGGCTGGCTCCTATAGGGCATAAGGTTCATGTCAAGCCCCCTATGACTGCAAGCATTGACATTGAGGCCGAGGTCAAAGCTCTTGACACGATCACTAACTTTGAAGAACCGCTGCAAATGGCACTCAGCCCATATTTTGAGGAGCTTCGTGAAAGATGGAGCGTCAACCTCCACAGGGAAGAAATGAGCGTTTCAGTGGTAAAAATCTTGTATGAAATACTTGATCTCGACGGAGTCGAGGCGGTCACGTCCCTGAAGATAAACGGAGAATACGTTTTAACAACCGGTCGCGTGCTTACGGCTGAATTTCCTGTCGGCGGCTGGGCCTTGCCTGTGATCGGTAAAATCACGCGGTTGGAGGCGACGCCATGAAACTGACGGTATTCAATAAGGCCGATCTGCTTCGACGTTTGCCGGAATTTCTTCATGTGTACGAGATGCGTCAGATAGCCGAGGCCGAAAACACTGAACTCGATGTCGCCAAGGCCGGGGCGGAGAAGGTGCTGAGCGACGGCTTTGTGCAGACTTGCGGAGAAGACGCCATAGGCTATTTTGAAGATCTTTATGAGAAAATATATGGCGGAGCTCTTGATCGCTCCGGATGGAACCTTGAAAAGCGCCGTCAGTACTGCATGTGGGCCGTGCAGCTCCGGCGCTGTCCAATAACAGAGAGCTTCTTCCGAGAGTTTGTTGACTGGCTGTTCAAGGATCCTCTGGAGGAACGTTTTCAGGCGTGGCTCGAGATCGACTATGAGAATTATCTGGTGGCGCTGAATACGCTTTTGTATTTCGACGATGAAAAAATATTCAACGCCTGGGTGAATAACTATTTCCGCGCCGTTATTCCGGCGAACATGGTATTTCGCCTGCATAATCACAGAACCCATGAGATGCTTAAGTCGAGATATACACACGCTGATCTCAGCGCTTACACGCATTATCAGATCAGTAATAATTAAGGGGTGACAAATATGCCTGACTATACAAAACATCTAAAGCTCATCAAGCCCCATCAGGATGAGTATTATAACGTTGATGAATTCAATCGAAATGCCGACCTTGTGGACGCGGCACTCAAGGCGGAGGAGAACGCCCGCAGTGAAGCGGACGAAAAGCTGGCGAAGGATATCGCCGTATTGGCGGAGCGGGCGGGCAGTGCGCACATAGAGGAAATTACCGTCCCCAAAAGCAGCTGGGCAAAGCTGAAGGAGGAAGAAGTCGAAATATTCGGCTATCCGTGGGAGGTAAATATCAGCATTGAAGCGGCAAAGGCAAACCAATATCCGGTAGTTGCCTTGCATCGTTCGGCCATTGAAACGACCGCGGCTGCGGAAATATGCCCCACCGCCGAGGTGCTCGACGGCGCGGTTCGTCTCTGGGCCAAACGTGCGCCAAGTGCCGATATGCCGGCGACGGTGGCTCTGTTGGCTAAATCAGCCGTATCCGGCTCGGTTGCAGGGAACGAAAATTATGATCTACCTGTTGCAACTAAAGAGCGGCTTGGCGGCGTAAGGATCGGCTCCGGCATAGGTGTTACCGGCGACGGCACTATATCGGCATCCGTCGGAGAAAATGACCTGGCGACGGACGACGAGCTGCGCACTATGCTTGACGAAATATTCAATAAGCTCGAGGAGGTGATATTATGTATGGAACGGTAAATATCGGCGGCGGAGGTGGCAGCGTTAGTGTTGACGATACCCTCACGAGGGAGGGAGAAGCCGCCGACGCAAAAGCTGTGGGTGATAAGTTCAGGGAAATGGAGGAGCTGAGGCTTCGCAACTGCTATCTGGAGTTTCCCCGTGAGAACATATTTACGCGTGACAACAAAGATACACATGTATACTTCAGAATTCGCTTCAGCGATATAGCCGAGTATCTGCCGGACGACCTTAAGACTGCCCAACAGATAATAAGCGTCAGAAGGGTAGCGTTCCATGACGGCTTGACTTTTTTAAGTACTACTCCCTTTACCTGGGCAGCAGACGGTAATTTTGCGTTGCAAATATGTCTGTTTATTACTGAGGGAGAGTCGGCCTACGACGTAATGGAACGTGAGGGCATAGAAATGGGCCTGGATATAATTTATACGGCCTATCCTACAGACATGCCCTATTTATCATAAAAGGAGGCATGAACAATGGCGATAAGAAGACTGAAAAAGAGCCGCTATACCAGCGGCGGAAATGGAATGTATCGCAGTATTTTTGCGCTCGACAGCGAGAGTGACATTACGAAGCTCCCGACCAACACTAAGGGCAGCGGCGAGTTCGGCCCTGTCGCCTGCGATTCTGTGGCCGTTGTTATAGGCGACGGCAGCGGAGCCTGCATTTACGGGCTGAACTCAAGTGGGGAGTGGGTCAAAATATATGCTCCGTCCGGGCCGGGCGGCCAAATGAGCGGCGGATTGGCTCAGGAGCTGACGAACCACCTCGACGATAAAAACAACCCCCACGAGGTCACGTCGGAGCAGCTGGGGCTGAGTGAAATAGCTACCGATGACGAGGTAGAGGCTATGATGAACGAAGTATTTGTATGTCCATTCAAATAAATTTAATTTTATTTTAAACAGGAGGAATTTAAAATGGCAGTAAACACAAACGAAAAACTCACTAACCTTGGCGCACTGAGGAACTTAGCCGAGAGAATCGAGGCGGGCTTTGCCACCAAGGCCGAGGTGAGCGCCGTATCCGGCAAGGTGGACAAGATCAAGGTCCCCACGGCAGTATCAGAGCTCGCTAACGACGCGGGCTATCAGAAAGCCGCCGAGGTCAAGAGCGCGGTTGACGCGGCTATTGATCAGTTTGCTAAGGACGTGACCGACAACGACACCGTTGACACCTTTAAGGAATTGGTGGACTACGCGGCAAAGCACAAGGGCGAGGCCGCCTCTATGGCCGCCGATATCCTTCAGAGCCAGAACGATATTGACGCGCTTGAGGCTCTTGTCGGCGACGAGAGCGTAGCAAAGCAGATTGCCGACGCCATTGAGGCCGAGGGCGCGGTAAAGTCCGTCACTCATTCCGAAACCAACGGTAACGTGACTGTTGACGGCAGCGAGGTAGTTGTGTATACTCACCCGACCTCCAAGGCCGGAGCAAAGACGGCCGGCTTCTACAAAATTACCACCGACGCTACGGGCCACGTCACCGCAGCAACTGCCGTTACAGCGGAGGATATCACGAAACTCGGTATCCCCGCGCAGGACACCACCTATGACGATGCCACTCAGTCTGTTCACGGCCTTATGAGCACCGACGACAAGACCAAGCTCGACGGCATGGAAGTAGCTTCAGAGGACGAGGTCGGCGCTATGCTGACCGAGGTATTCGGCTAATAATCATGCTCCTGAAGGGGACCGCTGGGGTCCCCTTTTTTACGGAGAAAGGAGAGTCAAAATGGCAAAATTGACTAAATTTGAGCATCTTAAGTCTCTTGCGGAGAAGGTGGCCGACCTTATAGGCAGTCTCGCCAAGACCACCGCCGACGCCATAGAAGATATGGCCGGCGAGCTTGGAGACAGGGTCC